>NC_019678.1:6953910-7302821 GCF_000316665.1 Rivularia sp. PCC 7116
CCCAATAAAGTCGCGATGTCTTTACCTGTATTAGTTTTTAAGTCCAGGTAATGAGGCAGCCACTTCGCGCCGAATCTACGATGGTAAATAACCGTAATCCACAGCAACATGGGGTGGGGTGCAGTGATAAATAAAAATTGATTATAGCGGGTGGAGACTAAGCGCTTTTGAATTTCGACCTGCGGCAACATAATCCATAAAGCAGGTGTAAAACAACCTTTTACCTGAATATTTTGGGGAAAAACAATATCAGCAATAGGTTTATCTTTAGGCCAAACTGCTTGCTTTAAAATTTCTTCGTTACAAGCTGATGTATTGACATCAATCTTAGTGTTTTGATTAAAATCAGCTTTAATAGTAGGAGCTTGAGCAGCGGCTTCTGCATTGAGACTAATGTCAGCATCAGCATCGATATTAGCTCTGGCTTGTGAGTTTTGGTAAATTTGCTCTATGGATGCTAACTCTTTAAGAATTTCATTAATACTTTGAGGGCGCTTGTTAGCTTCTTTTGCCAAACATTTCATTACCAAGTTTTCTACCTCTATAGGTAGTTGTAGCCGTGGGTTCGCTTCAGAAAAAAGCCGAGGTTCTTTGTAATGATGTACTTTATACCATCCTCCAAAAGAAGGGTTTTCTGGAATTAACGGCATCTTACCAGTCAACATCTCGAACATCATAACTCCCAAACTGTAAATGTCCGAGCGGTTATCAAGCTCTTTACCTTCCATCTGTTCGGGAGAAGAATAAGCTAAAGTACCCAAATAATAATTGGTTTGCTGAGTATCTGAAAGTAGTAACTTTGCAATACCGAAATCAAGAACTTTAACCAATTCCCCGAAACTCGCATCTTGAATTGCGAGCATATTGCTTGGCTTTATATCGCGATGGATGATTGGGCAAATTTTACCATCAACAGAAATTCCATCATGAGCACATTGCAAACCCAGACATATTTGGCGTGCCAGATTCAAGAATCTTAGTAAAGATAGTTGTTCGTCGCGAATAATATGGCTAAGACTTTTACCATGCAAATACTCCATCACATAAAACGGAGTAGACTTTTCGTCTACGCCATAGTCCATAACTCGGACAATATGGATGCTTTTTTGACCTAACAAAGCACAAGTTTTGGCTTCTCGCTCAAAACGCTCCCTTAATCGCATTTTTTTGTTTTGTACTGAGAGAGCCAAGAACTTAACCGCTACAGGCACGCCTCCTAACAGAACATCTTTAGCGCGATAAACTCGACCCATAGCTCCAGTACCAATTATTTCCTGAAGCCGGTAGCGTTTGCCGAGTAAGCGACCAACGTTGGGGTCTGACATAGAAACTCCAATCTGCAACAATAATATAAAACACCAGTCCAAAACACTGGTTTTGAATGTAAATTTAAAAATTAAAAATTGACTGACAATAAAAGATGGTAGATATATCCGGTAGATTTTTACAATTGTTAACTTTATCCCAATTTTATAATGCCCACGATTGACTCAAAAACTTTACTTACCGGGGAAAAAAAATATGTTTATGAGTTAGAAACAGCCTGTCAAGGGTATTTAACAGTCAAAGCTTAAAAGTTAAAAACACCCTAGCTGAGAATAAAACGAACAGTCCTCTATTTAGAAAACTGGTTTTTTCAGGAGTTTCGGCTCTAATTTATTGAAAGTAAAAAATCACATATTTAATACTAACAACTGGTAACTGGTAACTATTAACTGACTTGTCGTTCTACATTTGCTTCCATTGTGCTAGTTAGAAAATGACCTTCCATGATGCCGCTGGTGAGATGATAAGTATTATTTGAAACGCGATGCAAAGTTTCAAAACCACTGCGACGTTGGCGATCGCCCAATACCCAGTAACGCTGAACAATTGTTTCCGGGCCAATCCAGCCTTCTCCCTCTACTTGCCCTAATATATTGTGCTGTAATAAAAAAGTATACTGACGTTCTCCATCATCTAAGCGTCCTTTATACTGCAAAGCAATTTCGGGATGTTCGGATGAGGGAAAAATTAGTTTAGTTACCATAGTGAACCAGTTATCTCGATTCCAGGCAACCAAGGTCATTCCTTTTACGCCAATTGGCATACCATTACGTTCTAACCAATTCCCTTGTAATGTCCAGCGTCCTGGTTCGAGTAAAAAACTGTGAGCCACCTGTGGATAATTCCCTATATTTTTGCAGTATCGCGAAGCTAGTTCAGTATAGCCTACGGAAAATTATCAGCTAGTCGCGAGCAGTAACCACTTGTCAAATATTAATTATTTTATACAGTGTAAACGTTTCCTAGAAGCACTTCCTTGTTAGCTCCAGTAGCTGCTGGTAGGTTGCCTGGGTAATCGAAATTTCTCCAATAGGCTAACACTGCGAAGGCTATTGCTTCTTTAAAATCCGCGCTTAAACCAGCTTCATCTGTAGTTGAAACAGGTACCGACACTAATAATTGTTGTAAGCGCTGTTTTAGATAAAGATTGCGACTACCACCACCACATAAAAGTACTCTTTGTGGCATTTGTGGTAGAAAGTGACGGTAGCTAGCGGCAATAGAGGCAGCTGTTAACTCTGTAAGAGTTGCTAAAAAATCTGCTGGACTTAATTGAAAGCTTTGGGCATCTTTAATAGATTGATGCAAATAGTCAACCCCAAATAATTCTCTACCGGTAGATTTAGGTGGTGGCATGTGGAAGTACTCTTGATTTAGCCATTGTGCGACTAAATCGGAGCAGACGGTACCGGTTGCTGCCCATTTGCCATCTTCGTCGTAGCTTTTTGCTCCATCAGTTAAATGTTCCACTGCTAAATCTAACAAGCTATTTCCCGGTCCGGTATCCCAACCGCGAATCTTGTCAAGCCAATCGCCTCCACGGACGGGAATATAAGTCACGTTTCCAATTCCGCCAATATTTTGAATACAGCGAGCCTCCGAAGAATGACTTAATAAAGCTGCATCTACACGAGGTACTAATGGAGCACCTTGCCCTCCTACAGTGATATCGGCAGCGCGAAAATTATTTATGGTAGTTATGCCTGTTAAATGATTAATTAATGTACCGCGACCAATTTGTAAGCTGTAACCAAGTTTTCCTTGACCAAATTTCCCCGTTTGCGGTCGATGATAAACTGTTTGACCGTGAGAACCTATTAAAGTTGCTGCTTTGTGACCCTTTTGAATATTGATTGCTGCTTCGGCAAAAGCAACGGCTATAGCATCGTCTAATTCTGCGAGTTCTAACATTGAAATCGCTTTACCAGCACAACAGGCTAAAATACGTTCTCTTATTTGCGCTGGGTAAGGATATGTTTCCCCTGCGAGCAATTCTAATTTGATATTTAAACCCGTACCAGCAATATCAACTAAAGCAGCATCAATACCGTCTACTGACGTACCACTCATTAAACCGATTACGCGAGTCATAAAATTTTAGATTTTAGTTAATAGATTTTGGTTGTTTATTTAAGTAAGTGAACAAAAATATTTACCGTCATTGTTCGCTGCACGAAGCATTCAGCTCAGCTGCGGATCATCCCAGCCCTTGCGATGAGCCGCACATAAAGGTGAACGCGCTCATGCTTCGTTTCACTTCGTTTAACTCGCAATGACAATGTGTAATTAATTATGTTTAACTACTTATAGTGCTTAATTTTGTCTGCGACTTATTTCTTTAAGATCGAGAGCGTAGTTTAATTTCAGGACGTTGACTCCAGGTTCGCCAAATATATTCAAAAATCTGCCTTGAGTATTTTCGATAATGATGGGATAAATTTCGTCAGGTCTTAAATTACGAGCATTCGCAACTCTATCTAACTGCTGCATAGCCGATTTAAAGGTAATATGGGGGTCTAAGCCGGAACCGGAAGTATAAATTAAATCGGCACGTGGTTCTATGCTTTCTTCTTGAAGTTCGTTGGTTGTTTCTAATATTCGGTTAAGTAATTTTGGATTGCTAGGAGCAAGATTGCTTGAACCCGATATTCCTGTAGGTTTAGCTTTTTCTCCTTGGCTGTATAACACGCTACTCAATCTACCATGAAAATAGTCTTCAGAAGTAAATGTTTGACCGATTAAAGCAGAACCAATTGGTTCGTTGTATAGGTCAACTCTTATACTGCCTTTGGCTTGATATTGAAACAGGGGAATTTGAGCAATTAAAAGTATAAATAATGGATAAATAATCGCAGTAATCAACCATAATATCAAGCTAACGCGAACCGCTCTAGCAATCGATCTAAGTTTCAACATGGTACGATTTCAAATTTTAGATTTTTAATTAAAGCAGTTGGGAGCAAGTAGTGATATCAAATCAGTTGACATCGGAATTATATTTTTTTTAACGCAAAGGAGCGGAAATTTAAGCGCAGAGGAACACGGAGTTTTGTCTGAGTTATGTTTTATATAATTCCAATGTAAGCGGAAAAGATATGAGTGATTAGTTATGAGTTAATAATGTAAATTGTGCTTGTTTCCCATCTCCTAATTTCTATTAGGCTAAAACTGTTAG
The DNA here is from genome assembly GCF_000316665.1 of Rivularia sp. PCC 7116. GTDB lineage: Bacteria > Cyanobacteriota > Cyanobacteriia > Cyanobacteriales > Nostocaceae > Rivularia. Next base: position 6,958,412 of record NC_019678.1, read on the forward strand.
AGAAATTATTAGGTCTATTAATTTAATGGTAATAAATGGAATAATTAATCCTGCCGAACCATAAATCAAAAAATTACGCTGTAGAAGTTGATTGGGTGTCATTACTTGAAATGGTACACCCCTAAGCGCTAAAGGAATTAATGCCGGAATAATTAATGCGTTGTAAATCAGTACTGACAGCACGGCAGAATTAATGCTTGTCAAGTTCATGACGTTTAGTTTGTTGATACTGCTCGAAGCAAATACTAATGGAATAATTGCAAAATACTTAGCTATATTGTTTGCGACTGAAAAGGTTATTAAAGCACCACGAGTCATCAGTACTTGTTTGCCGATGCCAATAATATCGATTAGTTTCGTGGGATCGGAGTCCAAGTCGATGATATTTGCTGCTTCTTTTGCTGCTTGGGTTCCGTTGTTCATGGCAACCGCAACATTTGCTTGGGCTAAAGCTGCTGCATCATTTGTACCATCCCCTGTCATTGCGACCAGTTTACCTTCTGCTTGTTCTCGTTGAACCACAGCAATTTTATTTTCGGGGGTTGCTTCAGCGATAAATTCTTTAACCCCAGCTTCTTTAGCAATTACAGAAGTAGTGATGTGATTGTCACCAGTAATCATGATGGTACGCACCCCGAGTCTTCGTAATTGTCCGAAACGCTCGCGTATACCTGGTTTTAGGTTATCTTTCAAATAAATAATGCCGTAAATTTCCTCATTCATACATACAGCTAACGGTGTACCTCCTTGTTTAGATACCATTTCGTAAGCTGAATTTAGTTCTGATGAAACTTCCCCACCTTGCAATTGCACAAAGTTTTTGATTGCATCTACAGCACCTTTACGAACCATCGAACCATTAGGTAAATCGGTACCGCCTATTCTGCTTCTGGCGCTGAATTTTATAGATAAAGCTGCTTCATAATCGAAATCAATTCTTGCTCCTAGTTTTTGCGCTAAACGGACTATTGATTTTCCTTCTGAAGTATCATCATATATACTTGCTGCTAGAGCTACATAAGCAATTTCACCCATTGTGTGACCGTTAATTGGAATAAAACCATCTGCTAAACGGTTTCCTCTGGTTACAGTTCCTGTTTTATCGAGAATTAAAGTGTTGACATCTCCACAGGCTTCTATGGCTCTAGCGGAGGTGGCAATTAAGTTTAATTGAGCAACCCGATCCATACCTCCAATAGTGGTAGCACTGAGCAAGCTGCCAACAGTTGTGGGAATTAATGCCACAAAAATTGCCACCAAAATAGTGACGCTAATAGGAGTTTTAACGTAATACGCCAGTGCCGGAAAAGTGGCGATCGTTGATAAAAAGATTAAGCTAATTAAAGCTAGTAAAACTGTCAGAGTCGCTTCATTTGGTGTTTTTTTGCGTTCTCTCCTCTCAATAATATGAATCATCCGGTTGATAAACCCTTTATCTGGATCGACTGTAATTCTGACTATCAATTCATCAGAAATAATACGGCTACCACCGGTAACATAACTAGCAACATCGGAACCAGCTTCTTTAAGTACTGGCGCTGTTTCTCCAGTGATAGCACCTTCGTCAACGCTGGCAGCACCCATAATTACTTCGCCGTCGGTAGGAATAATATCACCAGCTACAACATATACTGTGTCGCCACGTTGCAAATTTGTAGCGGGAACTTCGGCAATGGTACCGTCGGCAAAGAGTTGTTTGGCATTAATATCGGATTTAATCGAACGCAACACATCAGCCTGTGCTTTACCACGACTTTGAGCAAAAGCTTCGGCAAAATTAGCCAGCAGTAGTGTTAAGAATAAAACTGCTGTAACTGTGCCGTTAAAAATTTGGGTATTGGCAGTTGCTTTTGAGCCAAATAATGTGGGAAAAATTGTCGTAATTAAGGTGATAATCGTGCTTACCCAAACTACTACTAAGACTGGATTTCTAATAGTATATTTAGGATTTAATTTAATAAAAGAGTCTTTTATGGCTCTACGATAAAGACCTTTTTTATTTGCCTTTACTTTTTTACGTAAAGAACGAAGTTCTTTAGGATTAGAAGTGGCAAGTGTAGATTTGGAAGTAGTCGCGACTGGATTCATAGGCATTGGCAGGAGAATGGGGGAGATGAGGAGAATTAGGGAGAAATATTAATTTTAAATTGGTAATTGGTAATTGGTAATTGGGCATTGGGCATTGGGCATTGGGCATTGGTAACTCGCTACTCATAACTGCTCACTGCTCACTGGTAACTGTTCACTGTGCTGCGAGTCTCAAACCTTCGGCTAAGGGACCATTGACTAAAATAGGGAAGAAAATTAGAAAGCTTAAAATAAAAATTACTCCGGCACTGAGACTGGTAAATAAAAGTGTGTCGGTTTTTAGGGTAGCAGGAATCTCAGGTACTGGTTTTGTATGTACCATAATGTCTGCTAAAAGTAAGACGGCGAATAGAAAAACGTATCGTCCCACTAACATACTGGCTGAAGTACTTAAATTCCACCAAAATGTTCCGTCTATCAAGCCTTCAAATCCGGAACCATTATTAGCGCTGGCTGATATATATTCGTATACAACTTGGGATACACCGTGAAAGCCGGGATTGCTGATTCCCGACAAGGATATGGGATAAGCTAAAGCTATAGCGCTGGGAATCAATACAGCAATGGGATGAATTAAAATTACTAAACTTGCTAAAACTATTGAAGTTCTTGTGATTTTACGTCCGAAAAATTCCGGAGTCCTACCTATCATTAATCCTGCCCAAAATGCGGTTAAATATTGATAAATTAATAAGTAAATAATTCCGGTTCCGATTCCACCCCAAATTACGTGCAAAAACATACTTAATAAGGTAGAAAAACCTGCAGCAGGCATTAATGAATCGTGCATTCCGTTAACTGCACCATTCATAGTTGCGGTAGTTACAACCGCCCACAATGCCGTTTGTGCCCACCCAAATCGAACCTCTTTTCCTTCTAAATTGGGTTGGTCAAATCCTAAATTAGAATTTACTAAAGGATTGCCTTGAAATTCTCCAACTGCGGTTATCCAAAGTAAAGCTAGGAAGATGAGAAATATCATCCAAAACAGCCGCCATGCTTGTTTAATATTGTGAGAAAATTCGCCATAAACAAAAATCATCGCTGCTGGAATAGATATCATTGCGATAATTTCGACTAAGTTGGTAAAACTATTAGGATTTTCAAAGGGATGAGCGGAATTTGCACCAAAAAAACCGCCGCCATTTGTACCTAATAGTTTGATAATTTCAAAAGATGCTACAGGACCAGTGGCAATATACTGAGTCCTTCCCTCCAAGGTTTCTACTGCTACAGATGCTGCTAAGGTTTGCGGTACTCCCTGAGCCAGCAACAGGATGGCTCCCACAATAGAAATTGGCAGCAATATGCGGGTTATTGCTTTAATTAGATCCGCATAATAATTTCCTAAAGGTTTGCCCGTCAAGCCACGAATAAAAGCGATACCAATTGCTAAACCCGTGCCTGCTGAAACAAACATCAAAAAGGTTAAACCAGCCATGGTGCTGAAATGGCTGAGGGTTTTTTCTCCTAAGTAATGTTGCTGCCCCGTATTGGTTAAAAATGAAATTGTCGTGTGTAGTGTTAAGTCCCAACGAGGCGCACCCAGATTACTCGGATTCCACGGCAAAAACTTTTGAAAACTAATGAATAAATACACTAAAAGACCGATAAACAAGTTGCTTTGCAAAACGCAATAGGCATACTCTTTACCTCTCATATTTTCTTGAGGATTTACGTCTGCTAGCTTGTAAATCAGTAGTTCTAATGGATTCATTACTCTATCAAGTAATGTTGTTCTACCCATAAAGACCTTGGCTATGTATTTGCCAAAAGTTGGCGTAACTATTAGCACTAAAAGTAGGGTTAAACCTATCTGCAAAAAACCTTGTCCCATCTATTTTCTGCCCGTGTACAGTTTTTTAAGGATTACTACTATCGCATCTCGTAATCGGGGTTGCGGCTAATTTTTTGTAATATAATTTACCATTGTTAGGTAAAAATTTTATTAGAGTAAATTATGTATTTTTTTTAGCCCGGTAGTAAATTTACTTATGGCTATCTAATATTGACATATTCCTAATATTGTGTGTTTACGATTCTATTTACCTATTATTGATTAACAATAGTTTATTAGCACCATAAACGGCATCCTATATTCTCCTTTAAATAAAATTAAGATTTGCTTGTGTTTCCTGTTTTTCGGAATAGAAACTCAATATTTAGTAACTTTCACCGATATAACAGATATTAAGGGAGACTAGTGTATAATAAAAGACTATTGACTTAATTATTTTAAAATAAAAATAAATCTTTTGGCTTGGCATAGCTTTGATTTTATTTGTTGCAAAAATCATTAATATACAAATTCGGGTTTTATCAACACGAACCTGGTATGTCAAAATAGAGTATATAGACTAAATAATTAAATTGCCGTAGTGTCGGAATATTTAAAACATAAAAATATCAACGCTGTTTACCAAGATGATAGCGCGCAGAAGATATGAAGTTGAGGAACCATTGCTTAATAGCGCAGAATTATTTCGTTTAGCTTTTAATGATGCTGCAATTGGTATGGCACTTGTAGCTCCTGATGGACAATGGTTGAAAGTTAATCGTGCTTTGTGCGAAATTGTTGGCTATTCTGAAATAGATTTACTCAAAAAGACGTTTCAGGAAATTACCCACCCGGAAGATTTAGAAGTAGATTTGAGCTACTTACATCAAGTGCTTGCAGGTGAAATTCGCACTTATCAAATGGAAAAGCGGTACTTTCATTCTAGCGGGCATATTGTGTGGATTTTACTGAATGTTTCTTTAGTACGCGATCGCGAAGCACAACCGCTCTACTTTATTGCTCAAATTCAAGATATTACTCCCCGCAAACAAGCTGAAGCCAGATTAAAAAGTTTACTTGCAGAATTAGAACGTAGCAATAGCGATTTAGAAGAATTTGCTAGTGTTGTGTCTCACGATTTAATCTCACCACTGCACAGAATTCAAATTCTTTCAGAATATCTTCAGGAAGATTACAATCAGGTTTTGGGCGAACAAGGAAATGACTATGTCCAACGCATTGTGGGAATTAGAAATAGAATGCAAACTTTGGTTGAGGGTTTGCTTCAGTTTTCCTTAGTTACGATTCAAGGGCAACCTTTTACAGAGGTGGATTTAGGTAAAGTTGTACGAGGGGTAATATCAGATTTACAAGCTGATTACTTGGCAGATGTTGTTTTAGAAGTAGGCGATTTACCTACTCTTTTGGCTGACTCTGCTCAGATGTATCAGTTATTTCAAAACCTTGTCAGCAATTCTTTAAAATATCGCCAGCCAGAAATCGGATTATTTATTAAAATTTATCAAACTCGCAGAAGCCAAAATCACGAATTAAACGGGCAGTACGAAATAGTTGTGGCAGATAACGGCATTGGTTTTGATGAAGTATACCTAGAACAAATATTTGAACCTTGTCAGCGATTACATAACTCTAGCGAATATGAAGGTACGGGTTTGGGTTTAGCAATTTGCCGCCGAATTATTGAAAGGCACGGAGGGAAAATTTCTGCTCAAAGTAAGCCCAATGAAGGTGCTAAGTTTATAATCACTTTACCATTTGTTTAAGTTCTATAACTCCTCACTATTCACTTGTGAAGTATTCCTTCTGATAGTTGTAATCAAGTATTGCAAGCAAAAAATCACCTTATAACTCATACTTAAGATGTGTTATTAGAAGTCATAAACTTTTAAAGTTAATAGAAGATTATATGGAAGTAGCTGCATTACATCCGAAAGTATATTGTAGTTATGACGCCATCCTGTAGACTTATAAAGGTATTGAAGATGTCTAATTTATCATTTTTGTTAAGCAAATAAGACAACTCCACGGCTAATATATAGCAGCATCTACTAATAATTTATGAACTGCACCCTCCGAGTAAAAACTGTTAACTAATAAGCTGCACTCTCCGGGCAAACATGTCTTAGCCGTTTACCAATCCTCAAAAACAAAGCTTATGCTCCATAACCGCTGCCAAATTCTTTTAATTGAAGATGAATTGGAAGAGATAGAATATTTTTGCAGACTACTATCTAAAGCAAAATCTCCTTCATTCAAGCAAGGTTTTGAGACAATTGTCGCTCAATCTCTAGAAAAAGGATTGCAGAAGTTAGCAGTAAATAAAATTGATGTTATTTTCTTGGACTTGATGCTTACTGATAGTCGCGGAATAAAAACGTTGTCGGCAATGCTAGAAGCCGCTCCGACTCTACCTATTATTGTTTACACCATTTTAGATGAAGCTGCTGGTGTTAAAGCGTTGGAATTAGGTGCCATCGGATATTTACACAAAACTGAAATTGATACTAATCTACTGGTTTATGCGATTCGTTCGGCTATAGAGCGTCAGCAGCATTTAAATATTTTAAAGCAGCAGCAAACAGAACAACAGCAGGCAGAATTTGAACAACTTGAAGCTTTTGGTGCGTCTGCTTCCTCAAATGCAAATCTGCCTGGTTTGGAATCTTTACGAGAAAGTCAACCAGATATTTTTGCAGAATTAGTCCACAGCTATAGCGAAGTGATGGATTTATCTTTGGAAGAAAAAGCCTACAAAGTGGAGCATAATATTTCCGATAAGCTTAGCGCTTTGGCAAGGCAATTAGGATTTATGCAAGCTACACCCAGAGACGTAATTGAAATTCATACCACTGTCATTAAAGATAAAACTAATCATTCTCGAAAATCCCAAGCCTATGCCAAAGAAGCACGTTTAATAATATTGCAGTTAATGGGTTATTTAACAGCTTATTACCGAAAATATTTTATCGGATTAAATCAAATTAATATTGATAATACTAATCGAAAATTAGATACAGATTAAATAATGTTAGTAAATTTAAAATAATCTTAAATAAAGTCAGTTTAATAATGTGTAAAAGTAGTTTAAATAATAAATATGTATTGAAATTATATGTAACAGGAGATACCTCTAGGTCGGATAGGGCAATATCGAATCTTAAAGAATTATCTGTAGAACATTTTCCTGATAATTATCACATTACTATCATTAATGTATTAAAAAATCCCGAGATTGCAGAGAAAGAAAAAATTATCGTGACACCGACTTTAATTAGAGAATATCCTTTACCGCAAGTGAGAATTATTGGAGATTTATCTGATATTCAGACAGTTCTGAACGGTCTGGGAATTAGTAGTAAAAAACATGATATATTGAGCGAGTAAATATAAAAAAATTGCTTAGATAAGCGTCTAATATAAATTTTGAAATGCCTGAAGAGAGTTTTGAAAACGTCGAAAAGTTAGAAACAGGAATTCCGGGTTTCGATTTGATATCTGAAGGCGGTTTACCTATTGGGCGTACTACTTTGGTTGTTGGTAGTGCGGGTAGCGGTAAAACTGTATTTTCTTGTCAATTTTTAATTGAAGGAATTAAGCGGGGAGAAACGGGGGTGTATGTTTCTTTTGAAGAATCCCCAAAAAATATTCGCAGGAACATGCGCGGTTTCGGCTGGGATATTGCCAAGTGGGAAAGAGAAGGTAAATGGATTTTTGTTGATGCTTCTCCCGAGCCAGGTAATAATCCTTATGTTAGTGGAGATTACGATTTAAGCCCTTTGTTGGCTCGAATTCATTATGCTAGCAGTAAAGTTAAAGCTAGCAGAATTTCGATGGATTCTTTGGGGGCACTTTTTAGCTATATACCCGATAAGTCTCAAATTCGGGATGATTTATTTATTATGGCTTCGGCATTGCGAGATGTTAACGCGACAGCAATTCTGACATCGGAGCGCAATCATGAATACGGCGATATTAGCACTCATGGAGTGGAAGAATATGTTGCTGATAACGTGATTATTTTAAGAAATGTGTTGATTGAAGAAAAGCGTCGTCGTACTTTAGAAATTCTTAAGTATCGCGGTAGTTCCCATCAGCAAGGAGAGTTTCCGTTTACTATTATTTCCGATAAAGGGTTTGTGATTATTCCTCTTTCAGCGATGGCTACAGAAGATAGGGGCTCATCTACAACTCGTATTTGCAGCGGCAGTTCGGAATTAGATCGAATGTGTGGTGGTGGCTTTTACCGAGATTCAATTATTTTAGCTAGTGGCGCTACCGGTACCGGTAAAACCTTGCTCTGCACTCAGTTTATTTCCTCTGGAATCAAAAACGGCGATCGCTGTATTTATTTTGCGTTTGAAGAAAATCGACATCAGTTAATTAGAAATGCCAGGGGGTGGGGGATGGATTTTCTCAAAGCAGAAGCAGAGGGAAAATTAAAAATTCTCTTCCGCTATCCAGAATCAACACGATTAGAGAATCATCTAATTAGAATGCAGGAAGTCGTACAAAACTTTCAACCCCAGCGAGTAGTGATTGATAGTTTGACAGCTTTAGAAAAAGTCGCAACACTTAATGGATTTCGAGAATTTATTGCTAGCTTGAATGCCACAGTTAGAGGTAAAGGAATAACTGGGGTTTATACCGCTACGGCTCCGACTTTGCTTGGTGGCAGTTCGATTACAGAATCTCATATTTCTACAACTACCGATTCGATTATCCTACTGCGATATGTGGAAGTTTATGGGGAAATAAAAAGAGGTTTAGCGGTGATTAAAATGCGAGGTTCAATGCACGATAAGCAAATTCGCGAATTTAATATTAATGATAGGGGAATGCATATTGGTAAAAGCTTCCGCAACGTCACAGGCATTTTATCAGGAAACCCGACCTACGTAGATGAAGATGAAGTAAACCGGTTAAACGAACTGTTTCAAGATGAAGAATAATATCACAAACTTTTTGTACGGTTATATAACTCAATTTATAAATAATTCTTAAGTTTAACAAACTTTAATTGATATCGTGATGATTATCTTCAAGTATAGATAAAATTAAAATGACATATAGTTTACTGGTGCCTTGCACGGTAAACATTTAATCTGACCAGTTTAAAATAGATTTTACATGCTAGAGCTAGTTAGCAGTTAACATGAAATAGATTGTTGAATCATTAAGTGACATATATGGCAGTTCCAGTAAATGTATTATTGCTATGTAATTCTGCCGAAGAAAGCGAAAAAACATTATCGCGATTATTAAGCGAAACCGAATTTAAGCTGGTAGTAAAAAAAATAGAACACGAAGCAGACTATCTAGCTCACTTAAATCCGCAAGTGCAAATAATATTAGTAGATTATCAACATTCAAAATTAGATTTTTTACAAGCTCGACAAATATTACGAGAAAAAAAAATAGATATTCCATTTGTAGTTGTAAACGGTGCCGATAATGCACTCGACGCTGTACGCTGCATTAAAGCAGGAGCAAGCGAATATTTAAGTAAAAATGACTTACAGCTACTACCCCTAGTTTTTAGAAAAGCGCTTGACATAAGTAAAATATTAAAGTGTCAAGATGTTGAGATAGACAAATGTAATGCTTATTTAAACGAATTACAGCAACGTTTATTTTATCAATCAATAGAATTAAAAAAACAGCGTCAGCAAAGACAAGTAGAAGTTGCCCGCAGGGAAAAAGTAGAAGCTGCGCTGAAAAAGAGCGAAAAGCAGTTACAGATGTTGATTGTTAAAAACCCTGATGGGATAGTGGTGGTTGACAAACAAGGAATAGTAAGATTTATTAATCCCGCAGCATTGAGGCTATTTAATCGTAAAGAAGAAGAACTTTTAGGAGAAGTATTTGGATTCCCCGTTGCCGATGAAGATAAAACCGAAGTTGATATTTCTACTGGATTAGAAAAGGAACTGATAGCGCAAATGCGGGTAGTAAAAATAGATTGGCAAGGTAAACCCGCTAATCTAATTACTTTAAGAGATATTACCGAAGCCAAGCAAGCCGAACTAGAAAGAATTAGATTACTAGCTAAAGCTGAAGCTGCAAACCGGGTGAAAGATGAATTTTTAGCGGTACTTTCTCACGAATTGCGAACTCCTCTAAATCCAATTTTGGGATGGACTCAACTTTTACGTTCTCATAGAATACCTGCTAATAGAATCGATAAGGCATTAGAAACAATTGAACGTAATGCTTCTTTGCAAGCAGAAATGATTAAAGATTTGCTGGATGTTTCGCGAATATTGCGCGGTAAATTACAGCTTAACCCTGTTAGCGTTGACTTAATAAATATTATTAAAGCTTCTATTGAAACCGTGCGTTTAGCTGCTAACGCTAAATCTCTGGAGATAATTACCAATTTTCCTGTAGAAAACGTATTTGTAGAAGGAGATGCCAATCGTTTGCAGCAAATTTTTTGGAATTTGTTTTCTAACGCAGTCAAATTTACCCCCTCGGGAGGAAAAGTAAATATAGAGTTAGGATTACATAATAACTGCGCTCAAGTAAAAGTTAGGGATACGGGTAAAGGAATCAATTCTGAGTTTTTACCTTATGTATTTGATTACTTTCGTCAGGAAAACAGTTCCAGCACTAGAAATACTGGTGGATTGGGATTGGGATTGGCGATTGTCAGACATTTAGTAGAACTTCACGGTGGTAACATTCAAGTAGAAAGTCCTGGAATTGACAAAGGTACAAAATTTACAGTCGAGATACCTTTGTCTATTGTGGGAATCCCTAAAAAAACTGAAGATAGCAGCAGTCTAGATTTAGATTTTGCCGGTATAAATATTCTTATAGTAGATGACGAGCCAGACAATTTAGATTTTTTGCAGTTTGTTCTCGAAAATCACGGAGCTTCCGTACAAGCCGCTACATCCGCACCGGAAGCCTTTAAATTATTCTTACAAAAAACACCCGACTTACTTATTAGCGATATAGCGATGCCGGAAGTCAATGGACATACGCTGATGCGTCAAATTCGAGCGCTACCTTCGCAACAAGCTTCAAAAATACCTGCTATTGCCTTAACTGCTTATGCAGGAGAAACAAATCAAAGAGAATCTTTACAATCTGGTTTTACATTACATTTATCCAAGCCAATTGAAGCTAGTAAATTAGCAAAAAAAGTTGCGGAATTGACAGTTAATATTGTGTCCGGTTAAATATGTTTCATATATCTTGGGTAATTGGTAATTGGTAATTGGTAATTTGTAATTGGTAATTGGTAATTTAATCTTCCCCCTCTTCCCCCTCTTCCCCCTCTTCCCTCTCTTCCCCCTCTTCACTTCTTACATGATATTTAAGGGATCGATGTCAATTGTTAAACTAACGGAATCCCGGCAAAGCTGACGTATTTCTTCCCAGTTTGGTAATTTTGGTAAATCTTCGGCAGTGAATTTTAATAATATTTGCCAGCGATAACGATTTGCTACTCTTAATATACTTGCTGGTGCTGGCCCTAATACATCGATTTCCGATTGTTGCTGGAGCTTTTCAGCGATTGCTGCGGCAGTGTTTTCTACTTGTACGTCATCTAAACTGCTCAAACGCAATAAAATTAATCTCCCTAATGGCGGGTAATTTAATGCTTCTCGCTGATCTAATTCGTCTGCAATAAAAGTTTGATAATCGTGTTGCCGTACAGCTTCGATTACTGGATGCTCTGTAGTGTAAGTTTGAATTATAACTCTTCCGGGGTCTTCACCTCTACCGGCACGTCCGGCAACTTGGGTTAAAGTCTGGAAAGCGCGTTCGCTGGCACGGTAATCGGATAAATGTAGCAATCCATCGGCGCTAACTACCCCTACTAAGGTGACTTGCGGTAAATCTAAACCCTTGGTGAGCATTTGGGTTCCAATCAATAAATGCGCTTCACCTTTAGCAAATCTAGTTAATAAAGTGCGATGCGCTCCTTTGTTGCGCGTGGTGTCGCTGTCGAAACGAATAAAGCGCAAATCGGGAAACTGTTTGGTTAACTCTTGCGCTACCTTTTGAGTGCCGCTACCAAAGAATTTTAGATAAGGCGAGCAACAATCCGGACAATTTTTAGGATGAGGAGTCGCATAATTGCAATAATGACAGCGTAAAACCTGTGCCGCTCCGGCTTCGGTTTGGTGATAGGATAACGACACATCACAATAAGGACATTCCATTACATAGCCGCAGCTACGACAAGATACAAAAGTGCTGTGTCCCCGGCGATGAATAAATAAAATTCCTTGCTGCCCGGTTTCAACAAGTTCTTGCAAACCTTGCTGTAAAGACTTACTAAATATTGAACGATTTCCCTGCTGTAATTCCGAGCGCATATCTACTATTTCTACTGGCGGTAAAGGGCGAGAATTGACGCGCTCTGGTAAAGAGAGATAGTAGGATTTTGGGAATTGGGCATTGGGTAATAATTCTTCCCCCTCTTCCCCTTCTCCCCCCTCTCCTCTTCTCCCCGCAGCTACCCAGCTTTCCAAAGAAGGAGTTGCCGAACCTAAAATTAGGGGGCAATTCTGTAATTCTGCTCGCCAAGCTGCAACTTTACGGGCGTGGTAGGTGGGAATGGGTGAATCTTGTTTGAATGAGGAATCGTGTTCTTCGTCTAAGACGATTAAACCGAGATTTGGCAGTGGTGCAAAAATAGCACTACGGGTGCCGATGACTACTTGGGCTTCCCCTGCTAGCATTTGTCGCCAAGTATCGTAACGTTCGCCATCGGAAAGAGCGCTATGATAAACCCTAACTTTACTGCCGAATCTAGCACGAAAGCGGTCGGTTAGTTGTGGTGTTAATCCAATTTCAGGAACTAATACTAATGCCGATCTACCTGCTGTTAATAAAGGTGCGATCGCCTGCAAATATACTTCTGTTTTACCCGATCCCGTAACTCCATGTAATAAAATTGATGCATATCCATTAATATTATTTATAGTTTCTAAAGCTATTTGTTGGGCTGATGTCAGGTTTTTTGCTAGCCCTCCTGTAAATGTTTCGTCTACATTATCTTGAGCATCAGTTCGCAATATTTCTTTTTCTTCTACGACAACATAACCTTTTTTTTCTAAGGTTTTGATAACTGAGGAACTGGTGCTGCAAGCCTGTAATAATTCAGTTTGCCACATTTCGCCACCGCGTCGGCGTAACACTTCTAAAATTTCTGTTTGACGAGCGGTCAAATCTTGTTTAAAACTATTTTTGATTAATATTACTGCTTTTTGTAATTTTGGCTTAGTTAGACGTGGCGCTTCTAAATAAGTTTCGATTAATCCCAATCTTCTTAATTCTCTGACTGCACGATAAGCACCCCGAACTTGTCGGCTTAGATAAACAAAACTATAATTTCCTTCTTGCTGAGCTTGAAGCAAGTCGAGTATTTTTCTTGCTGCCGGAGACAGCGAAAATGACAGTGAAGAAGAAGATAAATATTGGGGAGTATTTTGATGAGCAATAAGCTGAATTCGCCGTTGAGATTTTCCCAGCAAACCGGGGGGTAAAGCAACGCGAATTACTTGAATTAAAGGCGTGTAATAGTATCTGGCAATTCTATTCAATAATTCCCAGTAAAAATCGGGGAAAAAGCCAGAGCTGACAACATCTTCTACATTTTTTATCTTTTGTATTGGTATATCCTTCGGAGGCTGCGATAATTTACGAATCGCTATCCCACCAATAGTTTGCGTATTTAATGGCACGCTTAAAATATCTCCGGGTTGTACTTCTAACCCCGGAGGCAATCCGTAAGTTAATAATCCTGTCATTCTCGGACAGTCTACTAATACTTCAACCCATTGATGTTGGGGAATTGTATAGCTATATTCGACCCTTGCTGAAGCCGCGATCGCAGTTGATAGAGCAGCGTTAGTTGTATACATATTTTTTCTTTTAGCGATCAATAATTACCAATATCGGTCTTGCAAAATTTACTCGGCTTATCCAAGTATTAAGACCCGGACTATAGGAATAGATAAAATGTATTTCGCAATACTTTCAATCGACATAATACTTGATAAATTTCCTAGATATGTTATCTCACAAACAAACCTTACAGAAACTATCAAAGAATGACTTTTTGATACCTGATATACTATCTCCAATAGGTTTACTGACTAATAGTCAATTATTGCTCCTGTTTACCATTTAGGGAATAGGGCTAATCTCTCTATTGATAGATATTCAGCTTTGGCAGTATATGAGATGCTTTAACATAGGGAATAATTCCCTAGAGTTTCACCTGCAATATTTCAAACGATAAGCCATCTGACACTGTTAAAAGTTACATATTGATAAATCAAAAGATAGAATTCTCTATGGATAGTTAAGCAAGATAAAAATCCAAAAGTATTAAGCTAAACATAGAAAAAGTTAAAATATTAGTGAGAAGTGATTATTTTTAAATATTTATTGAGTAAATAAAAAATCGGAGGTGATAAGAAGACTATTCTGTTAGAGAAAAAAAATCAAGAATATATTTACAACGGTTAATCAAGTTTATATTTGTAGGTGAAAAGTATAACTACGTCATATAAGTGGGTAATAGCATCAAATATTTCAAAACTTTCTTTGATTCTTGAAAGTCAAGCTATGAAACCACAAGGGATTTTATTAGTTCGAGTGCCAAGCATATTAGGAGCAGCAAAATTATGAGCGCTCTAAATGCTCGCTACAGTAGCTGTCACTTACGTTATTTACCGTATTAAGCAACAATCCCCATTAAAAAAACTATGAATATTGCACAACTGGGAACAATGGAAAGTATGCAGAAAGTTGCTGATAAGAATCAATCAGAAGCAGTTAACGTTTTAGAAGTAGTGACAGACGAGGAAGCTTTAATTGCTCAAAATATTGATACGCAAGCAAGCAATGGGGATGATTTAGCAGCAGCGCAACCTACAGGATATAACAAAACTGAGTACGATGATGCTGTAGGGGCATTTTTTAAAGAAATGGCGCGTTACCCCTTGCTAAAGCCCGACGAAGAAGTTGAATTAGCTAGAAGAGTACGTATCCTCGAAGAAGTTAGGCAAGCACAAGCCGCAGCCCAAGAAAAATTAGGATATTTCCCCGATAAAGCCGCTATTGCCAAAGAGATGGGGATTGTCCAAAAGCAATTAGAACATCGCTTATACCAAGGAAAAGTAGCGAAGCGGAAAATGATTCGTTCTAATTTGCGTCTTGTGGTTTCCATCGCTAAGCGATATCTCAATCGTGGAGTTCCCTTTTTAGATTTGATTCAAGAAGGGGCAATGGGTTTAAACCGCGCTACTGAAAAATTCGATCCAGATAAGGGATATAAATTTTCAACCTATGCTTATTGGTGGATTCGTCAAGCAATCACCAGAGCGATCGCTAATGATGCGAGAACGATTCGTTTACCCATACATATTGTAGAAAAACTTAACAAACTCAAAAAAGCTCAAAGAGAATTAAAACAAAAATTAGCGCGGAATCCCACTGAAGAAGAATTGGCTGAAGTTTTAGATATTCCAGCCAACCAGTTGCGTCAATTACAGCAATTGCGTCGTCAAGCGCTTTCATTGAATCATCGCGTCGGTAAAGAAGAAGACACCGAGCTAATGGATTTACTGGAAGATGAAGACAACCAATCTCCAGAAGCAAGAATGAACGAAAGCATGATGCGTCAAGAGATTTGGGAAGTTTTAGGAGACGTATTAACTCCACGGGAGAAAGACGTAATTTCCTTACGCTATGGCTTAACAAGTAGCGAGCCTTGTACTTTGGAGGAAGTTGGCAATATGTTCAATCTTTCTCGCGAGAGGGTAAGACAAATTCAAAGTAAAGCAATGCGAAAATTGCGTCGCCCTCATATTGCCAAGCGTTTAAAAGGTTGGTTGATATAGTCAGTTAACAGTGAGCAGTTAACAGTTATCACTTTTTTTGACGTTGCTGATTAAAAGTATAAATTGTCCCCGCGAGCCCACAACTATGAGGGAACAAGATAATTAAAAGTCCCCCATTTTGGGGGGAATTTAGGGGGCATGAATATGAAGGAAAAAATAAATTCATACCAGGGTTGAGCAACGCCCTTTTTTTTGATTCTCTTGAAAGGAGTTTAGCTATTAGCCAGGGATTTATAATCCCTGGTGGATGGTTATATAGTTGAGAAATATTCTTGTACAATCTTCAATACTGGGGAGAATAGCATTTCTAGTTTTGAAGCAATATTCACCTCTTTAAATTTTTTTAAAGGCGGTATTGACAGCGTGCAAGATATGAATTTAAACTAACGTCTGGCATTATTTTTAACACAATCTAGTAATGTAATTCTGCATACAATAGCAAAACTCGTATTCAGATAAGTCAATTTATAAATACAGCAGTTAATATATTTTTATTTAAAAATACTTAAATTAAGTATTTAAAATTTGCTTGTTTTTAATTATCTCTGGTGAGAGAAAATTAATTTATCAATTAAATATCAACTAAAAATTAGGGAATTGTATCTATGCAAGAAATTCAAGACTTTGGAGTTACCGTAGAAGAATACTTAGAAGGCTTAGAAGCAGGCATTGATATTTTGGAACTAAAGCGTCTGGAGGCATGGGGAATTCCTACAGATTTGGCTTTGGAATTAATGAATATCATGCCGAAAGTTGCAAATGGAACGGCAACCCATGAAGAAATTGCCAGGGGATTAAAGATAATTTCGCCATCGCGTAGAGGAACAATTCGATAAAAAGTTTTGTAAAGCTGCCCGGTGTTTAGGATAGGTTTGCCTCATACTAAACACTTCATCCTTGATATTTTAAATAACCAATGACGACCGATAACGATTTAATTTTACGTTTAGCTCAACCAGAAGACTGCGACGTATTATTTGAATTAATCAAAGGGTTGGCAGAGTATGAAAAACTTAGTGATGCGGTAACCGGCAGTGCTGCAAAACTAAAAGAGCATTTATTTGGTTCTAAGAAATATGCCGAAGCTATATTAGCGGAAGTAAACGGGCATGGTGTGGGTTTCG
Organism: Rivularia sp. PCC 7116; assembly: GCF_000316665.1. Classification (GTDB taxonomy): domain Bacteria; phylum Cyanobacteriota; class Cyanobacteriia; order Cyanobacteriales; family Nostocaceae; genus Rivularia. The sequence continues at coordinate 6,975,289 of NC_019678.1, forward strand.
CCTTATTTTTTCATAATTATTCAACTTTTCTGACTCAGCCGGGAATTTATTTAGAAGATTTATTTATTTTGCCAGAATACCGTCAAAAGGGAATTGGAAAAGCGCTTTTACGCAAAATTGCCAGCATCGCAGTTGAAAGAAATTGCGGCAGATTAGAATGGAGCGTTTTAGATTGGAACGAACCCGCAAAAGTATTTTATCGCCACATGGGAGCAGATATTCTAGAAGATTGGCAAATTTGCCGCGTTACCGGAAAGGAGTTGAAAAAGTTGGGAATTGGGAATGGGTGATATACGCGGCTAAACCTAAACCAAATAACTTTACAACTCCTATCTTCCTTCACATAGCTTCATAAAACTTAAAAAACAGAGGTACTTGATGCCCAATGCCCTATGCTCTATGCCCTATGCCCTATAGCCTGTGCCCAAGTATGACAGCCTGTCATTTGACGTTGTTAGTAGCTCATGGGGAAAATATTGGCATTGTACTGGATAATCCTTAAATCCTAGAGAGAACACAGAATGAAGAAGATTTTGTCAATATTGCTGCTGGGTGTAGCAATTTTCAGTTTTGCTTTTAATCGTCCTGCTTTAGCTGATGCAGCTGCTGGTGGCGCTGTATTTAACGCTAACTGCGCTTCTTGTCACGCAGGCGGTAGAAATTTGGTTAACGCTCAAAAAACACTTAGCAAAGCTGACTTGGAAAAGTATGACATGTATTCCATAGAAGCTATCACAAATCAAGTTACCAATGGTAAAAATGCAATGCCTGCTTTCAAAGGGCGTTTAAGCGATGCACAAATCCAAGATGTAGCTGCTTACGTTTTGTCGAAAGCTGAAGCAGGTTGGTAAGAATTGAATCGTAATTTAATTATTTTTAAATAGTAGGGAAAGTCTGACTTGCCCTACTATTTTCTTTATACCAACAATTCGCGGAAATACTGTTTATGAATTGCTGCTACAAGTTGACGATCAATCTTATTTTGATTGCAGTTATTAACTGTTTTTTAATTATTTCTCCTGCATTTTCATCACCATCTTCTCAAGAATTTAAATCGGGTGATTTTTTACAAATGGGAGTAAAGAATATTCAGTTAGGTCATTATATACAAGCTATTGAAGACTTTACCGATGCAATTGAGTTAAATAGTAATTCTGGCGTAGCTTATAGCAATCGTTGTTTGACCTACCTTCAATTAGAAGAATACCATAATGCTGTTGCCGATTGCACGATAGCAATAAATTTTGTACCCAATAATACTGAAGCTTACTTAAATAGAGGACTTGCAGAATATAGATTGGGAAATTATCAAGCAGCAGTTTTAGACAATAATGAAGCTATTAAACTCAAGCCTCATGATTTCCGAGCATATTACAATCGAGGCATAGCTAATGCTGCTTTAAAAAATCATCAACAAGCAATTGCAGATTATAATTTGGCATTAACTCAAACTCCTGACTTAACAACTTCTTTGTTGGGAGATATTTATAACGATAGGGGTTTGGTTAATTTTGAATTGCAAAATTTATCTGCGGCGTTGCTAGATTTTTCAAGAGCAATTCGTTTGAATTCGGCAGATGATAGAGCATATTTTAATCGGGGTTGCGCTTGCGTTCAAAGTCACGATAATTGGGGAGCATTGCGCGATTTTAGTGAAGTTGTTAAGCTCGATCCCGACAATGCGATCGCTTATGTAAATCGGGGTGTCGCTTACCACAATCTTGGTTACGAACAAGCCGCTATCAAGGATTTACAAACAGCAGCAAATCATTTTGTAAATCGAGGTGAGAAAATAGCTTATCAAAGAACGGTAAAATTAATCGAAACCGTACAACAGAAAATGACTGGGAAAGTGGAAATTGCCAATAAATTGGGAGTTGGAAATTGGGTATAGGGAATTGGGCATGGGGCATGGGGGATTGGGAATTGGTAATTGGTAATTGGTAATTGGTAATTGGTAATGGGTAACTGTTCACTGTTCACTGCTCACTGCTCACTGCTCACTGCTCACTGTTCACTGATAACTGTTCACTGTAAATATGAAAGCCAGAATTGAAGATGATTTATTGTATATAAGCCACGAAGATATACCGGAGTATAAAAAAGGTGGTTCGGTGGTGAGAAATAGTTATTTCTGGGCTTTGCGTTCGATTGCTGGTAAAGCTGGGCGTTATGGTGATTGGGAGTATGAAAGTGAAGTTTGGTTTGCTTTAGGAAGGATGTTAATGTCTTTTACTGAATCGGGATATTTGGGTGTTAGAGAAACTGTATTAGAATTTCCCCAATCGACAGAAATTCCTCAAGTATTTCGAGATGTGGCTACTTGGGAATAGGAAATTCTGAATTACTCAATGATGCCAAATTTGAATATATAGGAATCCGGTTTGATTTCTGAATAAAATTAGGTATTTGTAGGGTGTGTTACGGCTTTAGCCTAACGCACCGGAACCAATACCCGATGGTGCGTTGCGCTCCGCGACAACACACCCTACGTATTTTTCAATAATCAAATAGTAGTCCTATAGATAGGTTCAAGTCGATTCATAAGTGATTATTTGTGTAAAATAGCTACATAACCATGGGGTATTTTTGCTGATTAATACTTTAGAGACTATAGTGCTTAATGTACAGTTATCAGCAGCACTCCCATGTCAAATATTAACGGTACGATAATGCAGTATTTCCATTGGTACATTCCCGGCGATGGAATGCTGTGGGATAAAGTGAAGACAAGAGCGGAAGAATTAGCCCAAGCGGGTTTTACGGCGATGTGGCTTCCACCTGCTTATAAGGGAATGGGTGGAACTTACGATGTGGGATATGCTGTTTACGATATGTATGATTTGGGTGAGTTTGAGCAAAAGGGAACTGTTCGCACTAAGTACGGTACCCGTCAACAATATGTAGATGCTGTTCATTCTCTCCAAGGTGCGGGAATTGAAGTTTATGCGGATACGGTATTAAATCACCGCATTGGTGCAGATGATACAGAAATCGCCAAAGCGACTCCTTTTTCTCAGAGCGATCGCTTAAATCCTAAAGGTGAGATGCGCGATATTAAATGCTATACCCATTACAAATTTCCCGGCAGAAAAGGTAAATATTCAAAATTTGAGTGGCATTGGTGGCATTTTGATGCGGTAGATTACGACGAATACACTCAGGATTCTTCAAATATATATTTACTCGAAGGTAAGGTGTTTGACGATTATGTTGCTTTAGAAAACGGCAACTTTTCTTATTTAATGGGAAGCGATTGCGATTTTCAAAATAAGGAAGTGCAAGACGAAGCAATTAATTGGGGTAAATGGTATCTGGATACAACCGGTGTGAATGGTTTCCGCTTAGACGCTATCAAACATATTTCATCGTGGTTTTTCCCGATATGGTTGGATGAAATGGAGCGCCATGCTGGTAAAGAATTATTTTCGGTAGGCGAATATTGGTATAACGATATCGGTACTTTACACTGGTTTGCTGATGCAGTGGGTGGAAGAATGTCACTTTTTGATGTTCCCTTACACTACAATTTCCACTACGCCAGCAAATCCGGTGAAAGTTACGATATGCGGCGTATTTTCGATAATACATTTGTACAGCAACGTCCGACTCATGCCGTTACTTTTGTCGAAAATCATGATTCGCAGCCGTTGCAAGCTTTGGAAGCTCCCGTAGAACCGTGGTTTAAACCTTTAGCATATGCTTTAATTTTACTGCGTCAAGAAGGTTATCCCTGTGTATTCTACGCAGACTATTACGGTGCGGAATATGAAGACTATGGCAGGGATGGAAATCTTTATCCGATTTATTTACCTTCCCATCAGTGGTTGATAGATAAATTTCTTTATGCTCGTAAACATTTTGCCTATGGCTATCAGTACAATTACTTTGACCATTGGGACATTATCGGGTGGACTAGATTGGGCAATCCAGAACATCCTCAAGCAATGGCAGTAATCATGAGTAACGGAGCAGGGGGAACTAAATGGATGGAAGTTGGTAAACCAAATACCAAGTTTTACGACTTAACCGAACATGTCAAAGAACCCGTTTCTACTAACGAGTGGGGTTGGGCTGAATTTCGCTGCAATGGTGGTTCCGTTTCCGTTTGGGTAGAAGATGTTGTCCGTTAATGGGTAATTGATAATAGGTAATTGGTAATTGGTGATAGCTTTAGGTTCTAAGTAAGCAATTAACCAGGCTTGCTATAACTATTACTTTCTGGTTTTAAAATTAGTTAAAAGTTGTAAGCGCTCTTTAAGAAAGAAAGCCTATCACTACGTCCAATTACCTGTTACTTTTAAACAAAAATAAGATTAATTATAGGACTTACGCAGCTGTCATAATGCTAGGCTGGTGCGTGACACTAAAAACCCTATTACTACGTTGAAAATTAATGGAAGTCACAGCACCCTACAAGAAAAATGTGCCGCTTGCGTAAGTCCTGAATTATTCAAGTTATTTATGATATACAACTGCAAGTTTAACTTGATTAAATTTGATTGTGATTAATATAAATAAAAAATAGAATATATTTTCAATTGTGATTTGATAATTGCAGATAATTTAGAAGGGAATTTTAATTATAAACTCCGTACCTTCTCCAGGAGAAGAAATACATTGTAAATTACCTCCATGATTTTCGGTGATAATTTGGTAACTAATTGAAAGTCCTAAACCAGTACCCTTTCCTTCAGGTTTAGTAGTAAAGAAAGGTTGGAAAATATCATTCATCACTGATTCCGGCATTCCCTTGCCATTATCAGCAATTGTGACAGTAACGTGATGTTTATCTATGGTAGTTCCAATACGAATTTGAGGATTAATAGGAATATATTCTTCATGATTTACACAAATACTATCGTTCATTGATTCTTCTAAAACATCGATAGCATTAGCTAATAGATTCATGAACACTTGATTAAGTTGTCCCGGATAACATTTGATTTTAGGTAAAATGCTATAGTCTTTAATTACTTGAATAGCGGGACGTTTAGAATAAGCTTTAAGACGATGTTGTAAAATCATTAATGTAGCTTCTATACCTTGATGAATATCAACTAATTTTTTCTTGTCTCCATCGGTACGAGAAAAGTTTCGTAAAGATTGCATAATTCCTTTTATAGTGTCGGTACCTAGCTTCATTGAAGACATTAATTTAGGTAAATCTTTTGCAATATGACCTAAATCCATATTTTCTATTTGTGCTTCAATTTCGCTACCGGGATTAGAGCAATTTTTTTGAAAAAGCCCTACTAATATCAATAAGTCTTCTATATACTGATTAGCGTAATGTAAATTTGTAGAAATAAAGCCTATAGGATTATTAACTTCATGAGCAACACCAGCAACTAACTGTCCTAAGGAAGATATTTTTTCTGTCTGAACTAACTGTAGCTGAGTATGTTTTAATTGCTCTAAAGTTTGAGAAAGTTCTAAAGTTCTCTCTTTAACTCGTACTTCTAATTCTTGTTTTTGTTTATCTAATTCTAAGTTTAACTTTCGTAATTTTAAATGCAGGCTAATTCTAGCTATAACTTCTTGTTGCTCAAATGGTTTTGTGATGTAATCTACAGCCCCTAAATTTAAGCCTTTAACTTTTTCTTCTGCTTCTGTAAGTGCTGTAATAAAAATGATGGGAATATCTTTTGTAGAAGGATCGGCTTGCAATCTACGACAAGTTTCAAACCCATCTATTTTCGGCATCATCACATCTAGTAATATCAAATCAGGCGGATTAGTTTCTACTTGTTCAATTCCACTAGCGCCATCCATTTCTACTAATACTTCATAACCAGCATTTCCCAAGACATCGTGGAGAATTTCTAAATTTGTTGGACTATCATCAATTACTAATATAGTTTCTGTATTTTTATGAAATTCGAGTTCTTGTTCGTCGGATGAGTTCATATTGTTTAAATAGTTATTGCTCATATCAATTTATTGAATTTAAAATATTTTGATCGAATTATTCTTTGACGTTTTTTTGTAAATAAGCACGGATTTTGTTGATATTAAAAGATTTAGCAAATGCATAAAGCTCGTTGACAAAATCTTGATATTTCTCATCTATTAATGCAATCCGATCTAATTCCTTTTGGATACCCGTAATTTTACCTTTTTTAGCGAATTCTAATAGCATACTTAGTTCAGATATTGGGGGAATAATTATCTTATCTCTAGTAGAAGATTTTTTAATAGTTGGTCTGACTATTTCTTCTTCGCTATATAACCAAGTTAATTGAAAATATTTTGCTAATGCACGATAAAGTTCTTTTGACTTAACAGGTTTATTCAGAAAATGATTTGCCCCTGCTTGAATTGCTTTTTGGCTCAAATTATCGGATGAATTTACAGAGCAGAAAAAGAACAAAGTGTTTTTCAAATTGTCATTTTTGCGTATTTGCTCAAGCATATCCCATCCATGCATCACAGGCATTTTTATATCGGAAATAATCAAGTCGGGCTTGTATTTTACTGCTTGTTCTAAGCCGTCTTTACCGTTTTCTGCTTCTATTAACTCAAAGCCGATAGACGACAGGAGATTAATAAATAAAGAACGATTTTCCCATCTGTCATCTACTATGAGAATTTGTTTTCTTTCTCCTGCATAACCAACAATTTTACCTGTTCTAGTAATACTATTTGATTCCGTCCAATCTTCAGCAACTGGACATTCTATTTCAAATTGAAATACACTCCCCATATCTAATTTGCTTTTAACATTAATCGTACTATTCATCATTTGGATTATTTTTTGACTTAAAGCTAATCCTAATCCCGTACCTTCTGACTTATTTTTTGTAGTACCTAATTGCTCAAAAGGTAAAAATATTTTTTCTAAAACTTCAGGTTTCATACCGATACCAGTATCTTCTATATGAAAAAGCAATCTGACTTTTTCTGAGAAAGCTTCTTTTTTTATTTCTAACACCTCTACCTGTAAAGTTACGCAGCCTTTATCAGTAAATTTAATTGCATTACTAAGCAAATTTATTAATACTTGCCGCAATCGTCTTTTATCAATATTGATACCGGATGGTAAGTTTTTTGGAGTTAAGTAAATAAAACTCAAACCTTTATTTTCAGTCTTAATACGACATATTTCTACAATTCCTTGTAAAAATGAAGGTAAATGAAAATCACTATTATGAAGCTTAATTTGATGTGCTTCTATTTTAGAAAAATCAAGAATGTCATTGATTAGTGTTAATAAATGCTTGCCGCAGCGATGAATTATTTCTACACCCCTTTGTTCCTTTTTAGACAAGTTTGGAGAATTTTGAATAATTTGGGTATAACCCAAAATGCCATTTAATGGAGTACGAAGTTCGTGACTCATATTAGCCATAAATTCGCTTTTCGCATAACTTGCAGCATCGGCAGAAATTCGGGATTCTTCCTGTTTTTCTATATTAATTTTGATTTGTTCAAAAAGTTGGTTGACAGAAGCTGCAAGTTTTCTAGTTTCTAAATTTCCGATTGTAGGAATTTGTAAGTCATAGTTTGCTTCTTCCAAAGCTTTTTCTGTGAAGCTAGCAACTGTTGTAATCGGTTTCGCAATCATTCTGCTGCTATAAATTACAATCAAAGTCGCTATAGTCAAAGACGAAATTATACTAATGAGTGCAACTAGCAACCTCAGTATTTGCGCTCGACTTAGATTATTTTCTGCGTTTTCTGACTCTGCCTCTATGGATTCAAGGAAATATTTTAATTCATCTATAAACTTGAGCGTCTGGATACGAGAGTTATCTACAATTAACTTTGCTACTAATTCTTTTTTTTTATTTTCTTGTGACTTCAACTGAATTGAGTCAATTTGTTTTAAAGTAGTTTTAGAATCCTTACCAAATTCTTCTAAGCTAACTTTATATTTATCGAATATAGGTTGAAACTTAGTTGAAGCATTTATCCCTACTTCCGTTAGTATTTTTTGAAAATCCTTTACGTTATTAATAGCTTTTTGCAGTTCTTGAGGCTCTTGTAAATAAGGATAAATATCGCTAATTGGCTGTAAAGTTAAAGTTGCATTAAGTAGTTTATTTAACAATTTTAATTCTCGATGTATATCCTTTCTCTCCTGGTTTGCCTGGTGAACCCAAAAGTTTCCTACGCTCAAACCGAAGCCGCTACCCCCAACAGCAATGCCTAAAGCAACAATGTATCCGATGCAAATATTTTTTTGCAGGGTGAGACGATTTTCTATCCAAGATATAGGGTTAAAACGGTTTCGTGCTGACAAAACCCAAGAAGCTTTTTCATGCTTATGGGTATCGGGTTGGGAAATGTGATGCTCTGAAGAAGGATAAGTCATTCGTCTGACAGCTTTTGCACCGAGATATGGGATTTGCAGCTAAATATATGATTCCCAAAATGCGGTTGATAATCGTCATTAGTTTTGGATAATTATCTATTAACGGCTGCTTGTAACGGTATTCACATCCTCTGAATCTATCTTGTATTCAATATTTGAGCATTATTAGGATAGCTGAAAAAGAATTTTATTCATCGTATTGCCTCCCATTGTTGTATTTGCCATCCATAAAGTATCATGCAACAAATAACTATCGTGACTTAGTCATCTTTAGCTTTATGGATAAAAATATTAAAGTCTGGTTTATTTGCTTTGTAGTACTATTTGCCTTATCACAGCTATTCGATTGGGTAAAAGATTTTTCTTTGCCTTTGCCAATCTATATTTTAGGTGGAGCATTTTTAGCAGTTGCTTCCAATTATGAAAAACTTTTTGGTAGTTATTTAGGGGAATATTCAGGGGAAAGCTCTACTCAACAGCAACAGTTGGATGCTGCTTCTCAACCTGAAGTATCTGCCTCTTTTGATACCTATGAATCTGTTAAAGAAATTCAAGAATCGGAAATTAGGGAATAGCAAGTAATGACTATGCTTTTAGTAAATCTCTAGATTATATTTTTTGTGACATAAGCTAAGAATTTATCTTGATTTTTTCTCTGTAATTTAACAATCAAAAGCGGGCATTACCCGCTCTATTGATGAATTACATTTATATTTAATTGAGAAATTTAAATCTGGTTGTAACCAATAATTGCAATTTGGCTTTATTCCATAACTAATATATCTTTTAAACATAATTTTGTATTTATCCTAGGGTTATTTGGAAAAGCATTTGTATCGTAAATGCTAATCAACTTACTTTGGATTTTTCTCCATCGGAAACTAACTCAAAAAGAATATTCCCAGTTAAATCTAAAAGTTGATCTAATAATAATCCAATAGCTCCAATACAGATTATTCCTTCAATGATGTTATCAACTTGACTTTCTTTATAAGCATTCCAAATTACAAAACCAAGACCTTGATTTAGAGTTAACATTTCTGTGGCAATTGCGCTAAACCAAGCAATCCAAACAGCAAACCTTAAACCTTCAAATATATGCTTGATGACTATTCTGAAGTTTCTACCTTGCTTGCGTCCGCACCGTATGCCCTTGGCAGAATTAAGAATAATTGACCAGATAGCGCTAAAAAATACAACTACAATTGCAGCGGCTTCAGCTTCTTTAAAAACGATTAAAGCAATTGGTAATAAAGCAATCGAAACAAGAGTATTTGGAACCTGAAGAATCCATTTACATACTTGATAAACAATTTTATTTATACCAATAAAATACCCAATTACAATACCTAAAACCGCAGCAGAGATATAACCTACTAATAATAATTGTAAACTCGATAACAGATTAAAAAAAATACTTCGTTCCATGCTTCAATCTTTTATGCGGAACATTTAAGAAATGGTCTCACGATAATATCAGCGAAGCAATAAGACAAGCTGTTTGAATTGTACTTAATCTTGAAAACCATAAAAATCTGGTTTATATCATCTTCAGTTAGGCAGTTACTATATCTGTGAGGGCGGGTAATTGGTAATTGGTAATAAACAACTATCAAGTTAATTTTTATATCATCAGCGGGCATTTTGCCCGCACTACAGTATTCAAAATAAAATTTTTATCTTTTGCAATGAGAGCTACATATCAGCGAAGTTGATAACCGATCCTTCACTGATTCATTTTGCGTTTCATTTCTTCTAATTCCGCTTCCGTCTCCCACCGGAGAAATTTCTCTTCTAAATCGTCGTATTTGTTTGAACTAGGATAGGTGCTGCTTGCACTCCACCAACCAGTGTCTGTTTCCATGCGTTGTTGCGTCTGGGCTTTTGTGCGTGCTGCTTGAGCTTCTGCTGCTTTGGCTTGTACTTCCTGTCGTCGCTGTCGCACTTGTTTTAGTAATTCTTTACCTTGGCTAATGCGCTCTTTCATGCCTTGCATTTGCCCCCAAAGCTGATTTCCCTGACGTAATAACGCTGCTTCTCTTTCTTGAGCTTTGAGTGCCAAGTCTTCTCTACCAGCATTTTTGGCTTTTTGTACCCGGATATGCCATCTTTGAATTTCTTGCGCGGTGGATAATATTTCGTCTTGCTTGCGCTTTTCTTGCAACTGCAAATCTGCAATTAGCTTCAAAGTGTCTTCTTCTTGCTCTCGTAACTGTTCGAGTAGCGCATCTAATTCTAAATGCGGGTTATTCCGCAGAAATTCTTCTAAACGACTTTCCAAAAATTTACTCAAATCGTCAAATAAGCCCACTTTCTCTTAGCTCCCAAACCTAAGCATGATTAGGTTAATTGTAATGATTATTATCGGTAATGCGAAAGTATGCTTTACCTGTGATTTCTAACTTATTCTCTTCCCGGTTCCATCTTGGGTAATAGCAACTACTCAGACCTCATTCAGCTAAAACAGCAAGGAGCCTCTCACCTACCGCGACAGCAGAGGTGATGAGAGGAATTGCGAGATAAAAACGAAACGTCCCTTGACCACATCAATCCGCAGGATTGACCGGGAGAGGGACAGTTGAGTTTTTATCAATTTCTTTATTTGGCAGTCGGTCAATCCAGTCCTCAACTATCTGCGTCACGGTTTTATCTTTGTTTGCTGCATACTGCCTTATTTTGTTTAATCTACGCTCGGACATCCTTACATTTAATCTAGTTGTTTTCATAACTTTGTCTACCCATTGTTATCACAGTTCTGTTATCATATCCATAACAGCAGATGAGAAACAAGTGAGAACGGCATACCAGTACAAACTACGTCCAACAAAACAACAAGCGCAAGATATAGACCGATGGTTATCTATGTGTTGCGCTCAATACAATTATTTGCTGGCTGATAGATTCAACTGGTATGAGCAAAATCGTTGTCCTATTAATGCTTGTCCTCTTATTTGTTATCTACCAGAATTAAGGGATAAACCTGAATATTTTGGACAAAAAAGAACACTCCCTAAACTTAAAGAAACACATCCACATTACAAGGATGTTTACTCTGATGTTTTGCAAGATGTAGTTAAGCGAGTTAAAGTAACTTTTGACCGTTTCTTGAAAGGTGATAGCAACGGCAAGCGTAGCGGTAGACCAAGGTTTAAAGCGCGTAACCGTTATCGGACTTTCTTGTATCCAAGAGTTAAGCCTGACTGCATAACCAACGGTAAAATATCATTGCCTAAATTGGGAAATATTAAAGTCCTAAAGCATCGGCAAATCCCAGATGGTTTTAAAATCAAAACCGTGTCTATCACCAAAAAAGCTGATGGCTATTACGTAACCCTTAGCTTGGAAGATGAAACAGTCCCAACAATTAAACCTGATTTTAATCCTGATTCGATTGCTGGAATTGATGTAGGTTTAAAGGAGTTTTTAACAACTTCTGAAGGCGATAATGTTGCGATACCTCAACATTATCGCAAATCTCAAAAACGTTTACGAGTTATCCAAAAACGTGTTTCCCGTCGCAGGAAAGGGAGCAACAAAAGATTAAAAGCGTTAAAACAGTTGGGCAAGCAACATAAAAAAGTTGCTGATAAACGAAAAGATTTTCATTTCAAAACTGCCAACAATCTATTGAAAAAATATGATGTTGTTGCGGTTGAAGATTTGAATATAAAAGGACTTGCACGTACTCGATTGGCAAAGTCTGTTCTTGATGCTGGATGGTCAAGCTTCTTGTCGATACTGACAAACAAAGCCGAAAAAGCTGGTTTGTTGGTTATCCCGGTTAAAGCGTCCGGCACAAGTCAAGACTGTTCTAGTTGTGGCGTTAAAGTGCCTAAAAAACTGCATGAGAGATGGCACGACTGCCCACATTGTGGATGTAGTTTGGATCGCGATCATAACGCAGCAATAAACATAAAGAATAGAGCGGTGGGGCATCCCGTTCTTAAAGCCAAGAGTCTCCTAAGCAATAGCCGGATTGTCTTGGAAGCCTACACTGTACTCGAAGAGTCAGTGTAGGAGTATGTCACATAAACAATACGTTGATTATCCTGCAATTCTCTTCCTTGGAGGTGGTGAGGTGCAGAATAATTTTGCAGCGTTTTAAAATTCCAATTTTTGCACCATTGAGAATTTCAATAGCGAATTGAACCTTGATAAAGCGCGTCTTCCTGTTGGAGATGATAAGCAAAAGTTTCAACTAAATTTTGTTATTATACGGCAGAATGGTTGAATCGGAAAGGTTGGTAGTTGCGCTACTCTGAGAGAAAGCTATGTGCTTACGGACAAGCTCCGCTAACGCTTACAGCGTCTCTAATCGCAAGCGAAGACGGCGCAACCACGAACCAGATATAATAAATAAAAAGATTAATTTATCTTCAACCTTGATATTTTATTACATTTATCAACGCAAATAATTTTAAATTCCGTACCTTGAATAGTAGAATTTAAAAAGTTTTTAAATTGTTTAAACCCTTGCTTTTTATAATCAAAGCCTGAAATTTGTTCTTTAAAAACTTTACTCACCTGTGAAAAATCTACACCATTTTGTTTTAATGCAGTTCGATAAGGCTCATTTTTTTTCAAATAATTTAAAACTTCTTGATAATTACTTTTGCTTTTTTGTGTTTCAACTGTAGCTTTTACATTATTGGAATTATTGCTTTCGTTTGAATTTTTTGGTTCGGGCAATCGAACAAAGTAATCACACACAGCAGGAAGCAACTTATTAGTTTGATTCTCGTAAGCGCATCCAATGACTATTTTTCCATATTCATGCAGCTTTTTAGCCAAGCAGGAAAATCCACCATCACCAGATACAATTGCAAAAACTTGTAACCACGGTTTGCTATGAATTAATTCAACTGCATCAATGACTAATTGAATATCCGCTGCATTCTTCTGATTGCTGAAAGCAAAAATTTGCATTGCTTCAATTCCAAGTTTTTGGATATTAGGTTTTATTTGTTTTAATCTATTATTGCTCCAGTCAGCATAAGCATATTGTCCGGCAATTTTATCAACTAAATTATATGCCTTTATTTTTCCGATAATATCTTCTAAGGAGAAATTGAATTGAGGATTATTATTACCTTTAATTAAATTTTCGATGTCGTAGAGGATTACTGTGTTGAAATTTGGCGATGGTGATTTAGTTTCTTGAATCGCCGAAAATATGGGTTGTAAATCGATTGCTGCTGCAGGTTGTGTTTGAGACTCCATCGCTTTCAGGAGTTGTGTTTTTAGCTCGGAAGATTGCTGTTTTTCTTGTTCAAATTTTTCTATTAAATCGTTTATTTGAATCTTGTTTTGAGAGGTATTTTCTTTTAATTCGCTAATCGTTTGAGATAAAATGCCTTGACGCTGCTGATAGACACTAATCAAACTTTGCTGAATATTAGCCCAAATTTGTGGAAAAGCCTGATGAGTAATGACTTCAAGCGCTGATTCGTAACCTGCGATCGCAATCTCTAAATTACTCGCGTGGTTTCCTTGTTCAAACTTTTCAATTAAGTTACTAAATCTAACAATAATCTTAGCTATACCAACAGCTTTAGCAGGTTGATTTGCAAATGTTAGGCTTGCAAAACTTCGTAATTCAGATGCAAAGGCGTTATCAAGTTTCTCTAAATGCTCTACAAGCAGCGAAGATATATCTTGATTTTGACTAATTGCTTTTAAAAACTGGAATATTAAATCTTGATGCATTGCTGTAATTCCGATAATGCAACGATAAACTTAGTTTTCCCAAGTTTTCGTCACAGTTATCAATTACCAATTACCAATTACCAATCCAAAATTACAGCGGCGTTACCCAATAAGTAGTGTTCCCAATAACTTTCTTTCTAAAACCTAATTTAAGTAATTTTTCTGGTGGATAACCTACATAACTCCAATGCGGTACGTCATATTCTACGGTGCGATACCAACCATTTTGATTTAAAGCTTTTATTTGCTTTTGATTGTTAACTCCTAAATCAATTGCCAACCCCCATAAATGTTGTGAAGTTCCTGGTGGTGCAACTGTACCTAAAATTCTGGTTTCTTTTCCTTTTTTGACTAAATCTAATGTCTTTGAATTAGTATATTTTCTCCAAAATTTTGCTGTTGTAGCGAAATTACGAATGCAGTCGCTGTTTCCAAATCCTGATTTCAGCCTAAATCTTGTTTGCTTACGAGCTTTATTTAAAGCATCGGCGGCTGATTTTTGTAAATAACAGTTTCTCGTACCGACTATTTTAGCTTTTGTCAGGGTAGCTTGAAATATTTGAGTTTCTTCATCGTTACTAAATACTACTTTCTTAGGTAGCCTAATTGTTGGTTCTAAATTTACCAATGGCGCACCATAAGCACGCAGCAAAATATACTCATAAGTATCTGGTTGAGGAATCTGGGGGAATTGATTCATCAATGCTGCAATAAACCTTTGTTTATCTGTGAGAACTGTAGTTGGAGTTGGTGAAACAACGGGTATAGGAGTAATCTTAGGTTTTTCGGGAACGGTACATTTCTTATTAAGCAGTCTATTTATCAGGCAGTTTTCTATATTGCTAATCTCATCACTGGTATTGCTACGAGCAATCTGATTGCTTGCGACTACGGTTATAAGCAAACATATAGCAACTATCAAAAAAGCTATTTTCTGAAAGATTGTGTTCATTTATTTTTATAGTAATACTTGATACTAAAGCAGTACATTAGTCAATATAAAAGTCAAAACGATAACATAAAATTTAATCGAATATTTAATTAATCGACCCAATAAAATATCTCATATCTGGGCTATCAATCACAACAATAATTTTCTTTTTGTAAAAAAATAACGGTGATTTTGCTGAGTATTTTATCAACACTGTACAATCATTAATTGACTGTATCGGTTAAAATTAGATTAATTCCAAATAATGCTGAACTCTAGGTAAGACCATGCACAATTGTGTTGAGTTCCAAGACTCTTTTGATGTCATAGTTGTCGGTGCAGGTCACTCTGGTTGTGAAGCGGCTTTAGCTACTGCACGCCTGGGCTGTCGTACCCTGCTGTTAACCCTTAACTTGGATAAAATCGCTTGGCAACCGTGTAACCCCGCTGTTGGTGGTCCGGCTAAATCTCAGTTAACCCACGAAGTCGATGCACTTGGTGGAGAAATCGGTAAAATGGCAGACCGCACCTACGTGCAAAAAAGGATTCTTAATTCTTCAAGAGGTCCTGCTGTTTGGGCATTACGCGCTCAAACTGATAAGCGCGAATATGCTGCGATAATGAAGGGCATTGTAGAAAATCAAGAGAACTTGAGCATTCGTGAAGCAATGGTCACGGATTTAGTTTTGGGCGCGAATGATGATGTAATTGGCGTTCAAACTTATTTTGATGTTGCTTTCGGATGTAAAGCTGTTGTCCTTACCACCGGTACTTTTCTAGGAGGAAGAATTTGGGTTGGTAATAAGTCAATGGCAGCCGGAAGGGCAGGAGAATTTGCTGCTGAAGGTTTGACGCAAACTCTCCAAGATTTGGGATTTGAAACAGGTCGCCTCAAAACTGGAACTCCCGCACGAGTAGACAAGCGCACGGTTGATTACAGCAAAATGACTCCCCAACCGGGTGACGAAGAGGTTCGGTGGTTTAGTTTCGATCCAGAAGTATGGGTGGAAAAGGAACAGCTACCTTGTTATATGACTCGCACGACTGCCGAAACTCATCAATTAATTCGCGATAATCTCAATCTTTCCCCGGTGTACGGTGGTTGGGTAGATGCCAAAGGACCCCGCTATTGTCCCAGCATTGAAGATAAAATTGTTCGTTTTGCCGATAAAGAAAGTCATCAAATTTTTATTGAGCCGGAAGGAAGAGACATTCCCGAACTTTATATTCAAGGGTTTTCTACAGGTTTACCGGAAAATTTGCAACTACGTATGTTACGTACTCTTCCGGGTATGGAGAACTGCGTAATGTTACGACCTGCTTATGCAGTTGAGTATGATTACTTACCAGCTACTCAGTGTTTTCCCACATTGATGACTAAAAAAATCGCCGGTTTATTCTGTGCGGGACAAGTCAACGGTACAACTGGCTACGAAGAAGCCGCAGCCCAAGGAATTGTGGCTGGAATAAATGCTGCTAGATTTGTTCGCAATCGGGAAATGATAGTTTTCCCCCGCGAGCAAAGCTATATCGGGACTTTAATTGACGATTTGTGTACCAAAGATTTGCGCGAGCCTTACCGCGTGTTGACTAGTAGATCGGAATATCGTTTGCTGCTGCGCTCCGATAATGCCGATCGACGACTGACTCCTTTAGGAAGAGAAGTTGGCTTAATTGATAACCGACGTTGGGAATTATTTACTCAGAAGCAAGCTAATATTACTGCCGAGAAAGAACGGCTCTATGCTAAGCGGATTAAGGAAAATGATGATGTTGGGAAAGCAATAGTCGCAGATACCAAACAAGTAATCAAAGGTTCTATTACCCTTGCCGATTTATTGCGTCGTCCAAAATTTCATTATGCCGATTTAATTAAGTATGGATTGGGAAATGCTGATTTGCAGCGTGCTGAGAAAGAAGGTGCAGAAATTGATATCAAATATTCCGGTTATTTAGCCAGACAGCAAAATCAAATCGATCAAATTGCCCGTCAAGCAAATCGTTTGCTTCCGGGGGAATTAGATTATGACTCCATAGACACTCTATCCAAGGAAGCACGCGAAAAACTAAACAAAGTAAAACCTCTTACTATCGGACAAGCCGCACGTATCGGTGGAGTTAATCCTGCCGATGTCAATGCTTTACTCATATATTTAGAATTGCGTAAAAAACATGACCAGAGCGAATTTACAGCCTTAACGTCAACACAATCTTCATGAAGCGGGAGTATAGTAGTATGGTGTCTCCGGGAATGCTGGTATGATTAATGACATAGTAAAAATCAAAAAATCATTGATAACTCCCTAGCATATGTCGAAATAGATACTTAAACTTGATGAACTCTTCCGTAACTATCTAAGTGAGGAAACAGTTGTTTTTATTCAAATTTACGAAGGCAAATTTTTAAAGATAAAGATTTCATAAATTGCCTCAACCGAATGAATTAATACTGAAAATTATTATGTCTCAAACAGCTAGCAAACATCTTGTAATTCCAGAACCCTCTGAAGAATTAATCGTCAGCGAACCTTGGACGATGGACAATTACGCTGACGGCTTAATGGATGAATTATTTTCCGACATTGACTGTATTCTCGATGGCAAAGCTCATCTGAGCAAGCAAATTGTCCAGCCGCAGCAACAATTAATTCTTCATCAAGCAACACCACCCCAGGTAGTTGCACCGCCAACTATTGTCAGTCCTTTTCAAGAAACCGAACAGCGACGCATCGAAGCCGAATTTAATCGCGTTGTCAGAGGTGATTCTCCCAAAACTGCTAAAACAGTCAAGAAATCCCGTCGGAAAATTTGGCGGAACCTCGGACAAATACTTAAGGTAGGAGCCGGTTTAGGATTGGCGATCGCTGCAATTAACTGGGCAATTAGTAACGGATTGTTGAATCGTCTGACTTCTCAATCGCTGCAATTTGCTTTACAGGAGCCAGCTTTGAAGCAGAAAGTAATCGAAGCGCAATCGGCACCGACTCAAGCTGAAATTAAGTCGGAATTAGTTGATTACATGTTAAGTGCTTTAGAAGTTATTGACAGTCAAAAAGGTAGGCAGGATAGAGCATCGGCTAATAACATTGCTCGCGCTACTCCCGTACCCGCAAATCAAGCAACTTTAGCTTATGCCAATCAACCACCGGCAAATCTTCCACCACCAAGAATTGCTAACAACGCTAAACCATTACCCAGTCGTAATACCAGGGTTGTAGAAAGAATTTACATACCCGTATATCAAGCGCCGCAACCAATGCGCTACGCACCTCCAGAGATTGCACAAGCGCCAACACCAACACCATTGCCTCCAATCAAGACTGCTTCCAAAGGAGTTGCGCCGAAACCATCCGACACCAAAGCCAAAAAACCCGCACCGGTGAAAGTTGCTAAAGCCAACACACCAAAAAACATTCAAGCTTTTGCTTCTATTCGAGAAATTAAGCCATTAGCGGTAAAAAACAAACCCGTTAATGTAAAACAAGCTCCCGAAATACCAAAAATGAAGCAGACTGCGACTGTTGCACCATCAACTCCCGAAAAAGCAGCACCAGTTCCAAAACCAGTTGCAAGCAAAGAGCAAAAAGTGGCATCAGTTCCAACTTCTTCCCACGTATTAGAAGGATTGTTAGAACTAGGAGAACAATCTGCGGCACTATTTAAAGTTAATGGCGTAAGTCGTCGCGTTCAAAAAGGCGAAACCATTGGTGCTAGTGGTTGGACATTAGTCGATGTAGCCAACGGAGAAGCTATTATCCGTCGCAATGGAGAAGTTCGTTCAATTTTTGCAGGGCAGAAATTTTAGTTAATATCTAGTTAATTTCTAGTTAATTACTAATTAATTACTAATTGAATTCTCGTGTTTCTTGCAAAAAGCTATTTTAGGTAGCAAGCTACAGACTTAATTTCAAACTGCATCAAGACATAAGAACCGAAGCTAATTAAAACAAACAGAAAAATCAACAGAAGTGTTGTAGCGGTAAGCTAATCTGTTATTACAAACATATCATCAGGGCAAGCTTTTATAAAGCATCTAGGGCAACAATTTCGGTTCTTTAATACTTTTTTCTACAAAAGTTCTTACTTAAAAAATATATTCATGCATCATATTATCGAGATTATTCAATTAACGAAAATATCAGCTTCTTTCTAAACTTTATGTTCTTATTCCCAGGCAGAGCCTTAATTAAAATTGATACAATTCCCAGCTTGAATCAAGTAACCTAAAACCATATACTTAAAGGCTGGTAAATTCCCAAAAAAGCCGCGCATCTACAAATGACTATTTCAGAGCAACCCAGTAAAATAAATGCTACCGAATGGGTAACAGATAGCAATGGAAATTTTGCTATATCCATTCGTTTGAAAGGAGAAAGGCTTTTTCATGAAGTATCGCCCTTTCAAACAGTAGAAGTATTTGATACTCATGATAGAGGAAAAATGCTGACTATCGACCGCATGGTGATGTGTACCGAAGCGGATGAAGCGGCTTATCATGAAATGATTGCTCACGTACCAATGTTGACTCATCCTCATGTAAAAGATGTGTTGGTAATTGGTGCTGGTGATGGTGGTACTATTCGCGAACTAGTGCGGCATCAAGGAATTGAGCGAATTACAATGGTAGAAATCGATGAAGCGGTGGTACGTGCTTCCAAGGAATTTTTACCTACTATTTCATCGGCTTTGGAGCATCCAAAGTTGAATTTGCTTATAGATGACGGCATTAAATTCGTTCAAAATGCTGCCGATAATTCCTATGACTTGGTAATAATTGATTCTTCCGATCCTGTGGGACCATCGGAAGGTTTATTTACAAAATCCTTTTATCAAGATGTGTATCGCACTCTTCGTGTTGGTGGAGTCGTAACGGTACAAAGTGAATCGCCAATTTTTCATCGCAAGGCTTTTGTTGATTTAAATCAATGTCTCAAGCAGGTTTTTGGTAACGATTCGGTACATTGCTATTTAGTATTTATTCCCATGTATCCCACGGGTATGTGGAGTTTGACTTATTGTTCTAAACAAGGTGTTCATCCAATAGAAAATTTAGATGGCGACAGGGCAGCACAATTTGTCAAAGAACATAATTTACGTTACTACAACACAGAGGTTCATAAAGCAGCTTTTGCTTTACCTGGGTTTATTCAAGAAATGATTTGAGAATTGGGAATTGGGAATTGGGCATAGGGCATAGGGCACTACTACGAACTTTGTGCAAAAACAAATCGCTCGCTATAAACCTCTTAATCTAAGCCTTGCATGGTAATAGGTTGGGTAGAGCAGAGCCGATATAATGACATTTAGAAAAAAACAACAGTTAACCCAAACCTCGCGGGGTAAACGATTCGCCCTACTTATCTACGGAATTGCTGCTTACGCGATCGCAATGCTGACTATACTATATTTAATTTTTTACAGCGCAGGAAAACACCCGTTAGCTTCAATATCTTTAAATCAAAACTCTATTTTTTTAGCACTATCTATTAATCTACTTTTAGTGTTTTTATTTGGGCTGCAACATAGCATTATGGCACGTCCATTTTTTAAGCAATGGTGGACGCAAAAAATACCCGTTGCTGTGGAGCGAAGTACCTATGTGTTATTTTCTGCTATCGCTTTAGCTACACTATTATACTTCTGGCAGCCGATACAAATAACAATTTGGTCGGTTAATAATATAAAACTAAAATATTTTTTTTGGGGATTATTTGGCTGCGGTTGGATTTATTTTGTTCTCGCCACTTTTGCCATTAATCATTTTGATTTATTTGGTTTGCGTCAGGTATATCTTTACTGGAAAGGAGAAACCTATCAAGAATTTCCCTTTATGAAGCGCTGGATGTACAACTTTAACCGTCATCCAATCCAAACCGGTTTACTGATAGGTTTATGGGCAACTCCATATATGAAACTTGACCATCTCATTTTATCAATAACACTTACATTTTATATATTAATTGGAATAGCCTTGGAAGAAAGAGACTTAATTCGTATTTATGGGGAAGAATATCAACGCTATCGTGACGAAGTTGGAGGATTATTTCCTTGGAAAAATTAAAGTACGTAAAGCCATTTCCCTTAATAATCTGATTCACAAATACAAAACCTCTCTCCCACAAAAAGGAAAGAGGTTGCAACTTGTAACATTACCATCAAGTTACCGCTGATTAATTACAACTTTTCATGAGCGGCTAAAATAATTTGTTCTGTTTCCTCCCAACCGATACAAGCATCCGTTACGGAAACACCATGCTTTAAGTCTTCTAAATTGCTAGGAATCTTTTGATTGCCTTCATGTAAATTAGATTCCAACATCACACCCACGATAGATGTGTTGCCTTCCACTATTTGGTTAACGATATCTTCTAAAACACCTGGTTGCTTTCTATAGTCTTTATTTGAATTGCCGTGACTGCAATCAATAACAATCCTTGGTGGTAAATTTGCTTTTTTGAGTTGTTCTTCGGTAAATTTAACACTTTCGCGATCGCAGTTTGGTTGTCCACCACCACCACGTAAAATTACATGCCCGTAATTGTTTCCTTTGGTTTGAACAATACTAACCTGTCCTTGTCGATTTAACCCTAGAAAATGATGGCTATTTTTAGCTGACTGCAAAGCATTCAAAGCAACTTGAATATTACCATCCGTACCATTTTTAAAACCAACTGGCATGGAAAGCCCGCTAGACATTTCCCGGTGAGTTTGTGACTCGGTGGTACGTGCGCCAATTGCAGACCAAGAAATTAATTCGCTGAGGTACTGAGGTATAATCGGATCTAGAGCTTCCGTACCTGCGGGCAATCCTAATTCATTGATTTTTATCAGCAATTCCCGTGCAGTCAAGATACCTTTCTCGATACGGAAAGAATCATCCATGTCTGGGTCATTAATTAAACCTTTCCAGCCTACCGTTGTTCTAGGTTTTTCAAAATAAACCCTCATAATCAACAGCAACTTATCTTCAACTTTTTCTTGAAGCTGCTTTAATCTTCGAGAATATTCTAAAGCTAGTTCTGTATTATGAATCGAACAAGGACCAATTACAATAAATTTTCTTCTATTTTGAAAATCTAATATATCCTTTAACTCTTGTCTGTACTTTACAACATTTGCTTCCGCTGAGGGTGTTAAAGGTAATTTTGATTTAACTTCTTGTGGTGTCAATAAAACGTGATAATTCTCAATGTTAGCATCGAATACCTTCTGACGAATCGATTGTCCTAGGGTCATATGATTTTACTTTCAACACTGAATTTATCTATACATTGTATCCAAAAAGATACCATTGCTAAAAACTAAAATTTACCTAAAATTATCAATTGTTTGAACTATTTATAGTATTTTAGATTTTCTAAAACTAGATATAGGCTTACGAAACTTGAGGATTAAATTTGTTGCATACCCTTGTTATGGAATAGATTGCCAGCCATAGTTTAACTACGCAAATTATGCTGTTGGTTGCTTGCTCAAACTTCGACTTAAGATAGCCTTAATAATTTCAGGAATTACGCAGATAGCACATTGTTGATTGTGGGATGTGTGACACTTTGAGTTATCTTAAACGTAATAATAAGGGTTGCAGTGTCACGCATCAATTCGATATTGTGACAATCGCGTAAATTCTGTATTTAAGTCAATAAATCTTTGTGAGATAATAAAGTTTCTTGAAAAATCGTGAATAATTATTCGGCGAACAGTTAACAGTTAACAGCGAATAATAAATATAGCTCCTAACTCCTAATTCCTGAAAATGCTTGAAACCTCAAAACAACAAAATAATTCCCAAGACTACTCATGGAAATTCTGGTTTACTTTGCCAATTTATCCATTTGGTAAACGGCAAACAATCCGTAAGGAAGTAGTTAAAGATACTATTTGGACTTTTGACCAGCTTCAAGGCATTTTCTATGTTGTCGTTCCCATTCGCATGACGGTAGTAAAGCTGGAAGAAGGAGGTTTATTAGTTTATGCGCCAGTAGCACCGACTCCTGAATGCGTGCGTTTGGTTGAGGAATTAGTGGCAGAACATGGCAGAATTAAATACATAATTTTACCTACTATTTCTGGTTTAGAGCATAAAATATTTGTTGGCCCATTTGCCAGACGCTTTCCCGATTCCCAAGTATTTGTAGCACCCAAACAATGGAGCTTTCCCGTAAATCTTCCCCTCAGTTGGTTGGGTATACCTGCTAAGCGTACTCAAGTAGTTCCAGAAGACAGCAACAAAACACCTTTTGCAAATCAGTTTGACTACGAAATTCTAGGTCCCATCGAACTTGGTGCTGGGAAATTTGCTGAAGTCGCATTATTTCATAAATCATCCAAAACACTTTTAGTTACGGACTCAATAGTTTCCGTTCCCGAACAACCTCCTGCCATAATTCAGTTAGATTCTTATCCCTTACTTTTCCACGCCAGAGATAAAGCAACCGACATCGTTGCAGACAACCCCGAAAATCGTCGTAAAGGATGGCAGCGAATTGCTTTATTTGGTTTATACTTTCGTCCCAGCGTTTTAGATGTACCTAAGTGGAGTCAAGTCTTTCGCGATGCTGCTAAAGCTCCAAAACGCTCTAAAAAAAATTATTTTGGCTTATACCCTTTTCAGTGGAAACAAGATTGGCAGCGTTGTTTTGAAGCTTTGCGGGGTGATGGTAGATTATTCGTAGCACCAATTTTACAAACTTTAATTTTAAATCGGGCACCACAAGCAACTATTGCATGGGCTGAAAAGATAGCACAATGGGATTTTAAACGAATTATTCCCTGTCACTTTGATGCACCAATAGAAGCTACACCAAATCAATTTAGACAAGCATTTTCATTTTTAGAAAAATATAGCGGTAGCACTTTACCACAAGAAGATTTTCAGGTTTTAGAAGAGATTGACGCTACTTTGGATAAATTGGGGATTCCTTCAGCCAAAGAGAAGGTTTAATATTTATCACTTAACAATAGGATTATCTTTACCAATTCCTAATTCCCTAAGCTTGTTTTTCACATCTTGCCATTCACTACCGCAATAGTAATATTTCTTATCCAAAATATTAGCGATATAATAACCTTGTTTTCCACCATTGATGCATCTTAGTTCATTAGCTACTTGCTTCATCGAAATATCAAATAATGAAAATAAATCTTCTTGTTCAAGCCAAGGTACGTTAAATAAATTCACAAAAGGTTCACCCTTTGTAAAATACCAACTCTTATTACGTCGGACAATTAATCGATAATAAACAGGATAAACAATAGTGGCATTAGCGGACATAATGTTTTATCTTAAAATTATCTATAACATTCAGTTAAAGAATAGCCCCTAGAGGCGAGCTAGGGGCTAAATTGTTAATTAGTTACGGTCATTTTCAGGAAATTCTGATTCTTCGTCACTCATATCATCCAAATCGTCTTTGACGACTTCAGAGTTTACGAGATAAGTTTCATCATTCACCAAGTCGCGTTTTTCCCATTGTCCTAACAACAAACGAATAAAAATTCGTACTGGGTTAAAAACCTTCTTATGACCGTTACCGTTTTTGCTCAATGCATCACCTCCTAAATGTTAAATACTTGGGGACAACTAATTTTGTCCCCAAATTTATTGTTAATTATTTTCAGGCTAGTTTTTATTAATAATGATGAAAATTTAGAAGGGTAAATAATTTAATATTTATGTTTCTAAAAAATACATATCAAATACATTCCCAAGCCAAAGCCTGGGAACGAAAACATCAATCTTCACACAGCACCAGCAGCAGCACCAACAGCTTGCTCGTCTGCAATTCCTACTAACTTTGCACTTAATTCCCACAAACGCTGTGCTTTATCATCATCTAGGGCTTCGTTAGAAACTTCCTGCTCGAAAGATTTTCTACCTTCTTTCTGACGATTTCCCCAACTATAATATGAACCGGATTTATTATATTCTGGCTCTGCAACTACATCTGCAACTCTTTCACCAGCTAATTCTTCGGATACATATCCGCCGGTAATATTCTTTTGGAATAGCGGGAATATTTTCTGGAATAGGGAATAGTGATTGCGGAATAAACCAGTTTCAGCAACGCATCCGGGATAAAGCGAGCTAAATACAATCCCGGTGGATTCGTGATAGCGTCTGTGTAATTCTCTCATGGTTAAAACATTGCAAAGCTTGCTGTCTTTATAAGCTTTACCCGCTTTAAATTTCTTACCGTTAATCATCGAAATCGGTGCTTTGAAACCTTCCTCAAAACCTTTTAAATCTCCTAAATCTGGAGGTGCGGGAATGGGTATCTTTCCTCCCAATTCTTTAGGATTAGCTGTTACAGTTCCTAAAATCACTAACCTCGCTTCAGGAGCAGAAGATTTTTGCAAGTCTTCCAACATCAAGTTACATAACAAGAAATGCCCCAAGTGATTGGTGGCAACGCTTAATTCATACCCGTCTTCACTTCTTTGTGGCTCCTTAGCTAAAGGTAAATACACCGCAGCATTACACACCAAAGCATCAAGAGATTTACCGCTTTCACGAAAAGTGTTAACGAATTGACGCACGCTATTTAAAGAAGCCAAATCCAAATGCATGATGGTGTAGCTATCGGATGACATTCCCACTTCATTAGCAACTTTTTGAGTTTTTTCCAAGTTGCGACAAGCCATTACTACATGCCATCCTTTCTGTGCAAGAGCTTTCGCAGCGTACAAGCCTACTCCAGAGGAAGCACCCGTGATGACAACCGTTGATTTGCTATCTTGTGCCATAATCTTAAATTTCTATATCTATTTATCAAGGTTGATTTTAAATATGTTCTCATAACTTGCTTGCTTACTATTGCTTTTGTTAAGAGTACTTTACGAATATTAAGATTATTAAGGAAAGTTTGTCTAAGCTAAAGATATGCTTCCGTTAATAGTTGTCAATTTAACGCCATAATTCTATTTATCGATCGTCTTGTAAATTTCCGTGTTCATCGCAGCCAAATAACAAGCATCCGCAGCTTTCCAATAAGTAATAGTTGTTTATATTTATATTTGGCTTATCTAATGCAAATTTTTTCTCTAAATTAGTCAATCGCATCACTTCTGACTTTAATTCTACTAATTCTTCTTGTTTTTCTTCTTCACTGTAATCATCCCAGTTTTGATGATTGTCTTTAATTTGTTTTATCAAATTTTCTTGATTATCAATTTCACCAGCAACTAATCTATGGTATGTATCTATATCGTTTATATATATTAAATAAGGAATATGCTGCCAACTGAATAAAGCATAATGATTCCAGTCACAGTTTTGGCAACAACTGTATGCACTATCGTAATCATTCAAGAGATAATATAGATAAGCTACTTCAAAACTATCAATTTCATCACATTTATTAATCTCTTGTTCTAATTCTTTTACTATCTTCCGAGCATCTTCTTTTTCCCCAAGCTGAATTTTGACTATTGCTAAATTGTGCTTACTTCTATTTTCAATATCTTTATCGTTAGTTACTGCAACCAAATATTCTTTAGCAATATCAAAATTACCTGACTTTGCATATGCTGTACCTAAATTATGGGTTATCTCTCTACTTTTATGTTTAGAGTAGGCAATTTCTAAATTTTCGATAGCTTCATGCAGTTGATTATTTTCTAAAAGCAAATAGCCATAAAGAGAGTATGGATAAAAGCTTTTAGGTTGCATTAATATACATTCTTTCTGTATTTCAAGGGCTTTTTCTAAACTTCCCCAACACTCTAAAAAATAAAACCAAGCTAGGTTATGAGTCGATTTAATTGTCTTTTTTGTTGCATATGCTTTTTCCATTAATCTCAAATCCTCTTTATCTTTCACCAAGCTAGGATTATTCAAATATCCAATAGCTAAGGTATTCATGAGATTAATATCGTTAGGATTTTCGGCTAAGGCTTTTTGTAATTTTTGGATATTTTCTGAGTTTAGTTTTGAATTCATTTTTGGCTTGTTATGTTTATTTGAAATTAAATATTTTCTATGATAAAGTTTTGACTTTAAAAATGTCATATCTTGCACCATTCGCAACAACCACCTTGGAATAAATTCCCAGGCTAACAAAATTCCTGAAAGTTTAAAGCGATCGCAACAGTCTTACTACGTTCATAGCGAAATCTGGAAAGCTCACTGGACGAGGATTATAGAAAACGCAATGGATTTTGTGCATCTGCCATTTGTGCATCGTAACTCTTTCGGTGGCGCTATTGGCAAAAAAGCTTTAGAAGCAAAAAGTGTTGCAGAATATGAAATAGAAAAAACCGCAGAAAGTATTAAAGTTTTTAATCGTTTTGATAATATTCCCTCTGGCTTTGCATTGGAATGGCATCAGCCCAATCTGGTTGTATTGAAGTTTGATGAAATGGGGGTACCAGTTCGCGTTCATTTGTTTGGGGTACCAATTAACGAACATCAAACTAGGTATATATTAACTATTTTGGTGTTAGGAGAAACTGATGAAATATCAAAAGCATCTATTGCGGAAGAATTTATCAAGCCCGTTATTGAAGACAAAATAGTAATTGAATCTCAAATTGGTGAAATTCCCAACACAACAAAAGAATGCAATGTCCCTACCGATAGAGCAACTTTGTTATTTCGGAATTGGTATAGCGCTACGCGAAGGTTAAAGGTTAAAGGTTAAAAGTCAAAGGTTTAAGATAACCGGTATAACTTAAATCTATATTTTCAAATTTTAGGAGCATAGGCAGGGAAGAGGGGAAAAGGAGATAAGGAAGACAAGAGAAAATAACTCTCCACTCTTATCTATTCCAAATGCCCAATGTCCAATGCCCAATTCCCAATTCATAATCAACTATGAAATACAACACTAACTAAAGGAATAAAAGTCCATAAAAGCCATTTTAAAGAAGTGAATTTAACCTCTGGAGTAGGTTGTGGTTGAGATAAAAGGGCTTCGACTCTTTCTTCTAAACGATTAGCATGGGGGGAACCTAATGCTGCACAAAGAATTTCTGAAGATATCGGTGAACTATTAACAACCATGAGCAAGGATTCGGCTAGCAGCAAGGGATCTACATATGAAACCGCATGAGCATCAGCTCGTAATTCTCGTAAAGTTAGTAATTCTTGCCATAAAGTTTCAGTGTAAGGCAACCAAGAAGTACATTCTCGCATCCAACCCAACCAAAAGAACCAAAACGTATCTTGGTAATAATAATGTCCTTGTTCGTGAGCTAAGACAGTTTCTATATGATTGCTCGAAAGAGTTTTTAATAATCCAGAACTTAAGACTAATTCAGGTTTCAAAAAGCCAATTTGTCCGGCAAATAATGCCCCTGTATCGAGCAAGCGAACTTGTGTTCCGGCTACATCAACTTTTGGACAATTGCGAGTAGACTTTACAGATAGCCATCCCAGCCATGCCTGTTTAATGCAGACGACGGCGAAAAACGCCATACAAATTAATGCGATTAAATAGCCATAACAACCAGTTTGCAATCCTCCCATGGTACCTTGAGGTCCCATAAACAATAAAGCAAACGTTGTCATGAAAATTAACAAGGGAGGAAATAGAAAGAAAAATAGTGCTTTGTGCCAGCGCTCATTCCATTTAGCTGAGCTTTGATTCCATTGACATCTAGTGATGTAAGCAACCATCAAAGCTAAAAAAATTATCAGTAAATGCATTTTTTATTTCTCCTCCCTTGCTTGTCGCGCAGCTTCAATTCGTTTTGCTATTGCTTGTATTTTCGCAGAATCTGCTTCATCTAAACTATCTGCAAAAGCGGCAATTACATCGGGATTTCCCACTTTAAGAAATTGCTGTAACTGCTCGTGGGCTTTAATAACTTCCGCTTGCTGCTTTGTTAACAGCGGCTGCCAGTAAAAAGCTTTTCCTCTTTTATTACATTCAAGCCAACCTTTATCTGTTAGTCGTCGCAGCACGGTAGTAACTGAAGTATAAGCTAATTCGCGATTGGGATCGGCTAAAATGCGGTCGTGTACATTTTTTACACTAGCTTTGCCTAACTGCCAAACAATATTTAGAATTTCTGCTTCCAACGGACCTAGAGAAAGTTGTTTGGGACGGTAATCTGGTAAAGGAGCCATTTAGATTTGAGATTTGAGGATTTTGAATTTTAGATGTCAGCTAAAATATCGTTCTTGTTTCCAGATTACAGCTAACAGCGAACAGTAACCAGTGAGCAGTGAGCAGTCAACAGTGAGCAGTCAACAGTGAGCAGTTAACAATAAATAATTTATTTCTTCCCCCTCTTCCCACTCTTCCCCCTCTTCCCCCTCTTCCCCCTCACTCTTTCAACTTTCCCATTAACACCGGCAGCGTATTAAAATCTCGGCAGTATATAAAGGCAAGTGTATCAAGCGGATGAAGTTATTTATTTATCATGCTCCAGAAGAAACTCCCACAGACAAGATGCCAGAATGCGCGATCGCGGTTGATGTGTTGCGTGCGACTACAACAATGGCAACGGTTTTAGCTGGTGGTGGTGAAGCTGTTCAATTTTTCAGCGATTTGGACAAATTGGTAGAAGTTAGCGATAAGTTTCCTGCCGAAAAACGCCTGCGGGCTGGAGAAAGGGGAGGTGCGAAGGTTCCTGGTTTCGATTTGGGAAATTCTCCCCTCGACTGTAAACAGGAAGTTGTGGAGGGAAAGCGCTTGTTTATTAGTACTACCAACGGTACTCGTGCTTTACAAAGGATACAAGAGGCTAAAACAGTTATTACGGGAGCTTTTGTAAATCTGACAACTGTGGTTGAGTATTTAGCTAAGAATCAGCCAGAAAATGTTTGGATAGTGGGTTCGGGATGGCAAGGTAGTTACTCTCTTGAGGATACTGCTTGTGCTGGTGCAATTGCTGCTCATCTATTGGAAAAAACTAAGTTATCTATAGATGAAGTAGCAGGTAATGATGAAGTCGTTGCGGCAATGGCACTTTATTCTCAATGGAAAGATAATTTATTGCAAATGTTTAAACATGCTAGTCACGGTAAACGTTTATTAGGTTTGGATTGCAATGATGATTTAAAATACTGTTCCGAAATTGATACTTTAGATGTTTTGCCAATGCAGCAAGAGCCGGGAATTTTGAAAAGACAAGGATAAAATATTCCTGCTTGTAGGTTGGGTTAGGTTCACTTTAAATCTAATCACCAACCAACAATGTATGTTTGAACCGTAACCCAACATTAACTTATCGGTATGAAGCAATTTCATTTACTATAGAAATGTTGGGTTACGACACGATTATTCAAATTTTCGTTGCTAATTAAATCGGTTTTCGTGTCTAACCCAATCTACAACCTAAAAATCACAACTTAGACGCTGAAATATAATTTTTCAATTCCTCAACAAATACCCTTACTTTAAGAGGCATGTAAGCACGACTCGGAAAAACTAGCCAAGCTGCGGTATTAAAATCTGTGGCGGTAACTTCGTAATCTGGAAATAGCTTAACTAATTTACCACTACGAATATCTTCATCAATTAGCCAATGGGGAAGCAGGGTTAAACCCATTCCTGAAATTGCACACTGTTGCAGTGCTATAGCATTTGAAATAATCGTGTTTCCGCTAACGGAAATTTCTTGATTGTTGCCAATTTTATCTTTAAATATCCATCTTGTTCTAAAGCCAACTAAGGGAAAAAGCAAACAATTATGCTGCTCGATATCTTTCGGTTTTTGCGGTTTTCCGTATTTTTGTAAATAATCTGGACTTGTACAAACAGAATAACGAGTTCGCATCAATTGTTGAATAATTAATGTTGAATCAGTAAGTTGTCCTAAACGAATTGCAACATCAATTCTTTCAGTAAATAAATCAACAACTGAATCTGTAAGTAATAAATCTACTGTCAATTCTGGATATTTCGCTTCAAACTTGGGTAACAACGGCACAATACACTTAAGCCCGAAAGAAACCGAAGCCGTAACCCGGATTGTTCCTTTAGGGTTTCCAGAAATATCCTTTGCAACTGCTGCTGCTTGTTGGATTTCTTCGATAAGCGGCTCAATTCTTTCAAAGTAAGCTATTCCTGCTTCGGTTGGCGACAGTTTACGGGTTGTACGCTGAAATAACCTAATACCGAGTTCCGATTCTAAACCAGCAATTGTTCGCGATACAGAAGATGGATCGATATTTCTTTCTCGTGCGACAGATGCAAAATTACCGTGTCGCATCACTTCCACAAAAGTTTGCAGTACGGATAAATCCATTTTTAAGTAATTTATATAAAAAACGCGGCGTTGCCCAATTGAAATATGAATTTATTTTTCTAGCATTTACTAGCCCCCTAAATCCCCCAATTCTGGGGGACTTGAAATGATTTATCTCCCCCAGAATTGGGGGTTGGGGGGCAAATCATATTTTAATCAGCAACGCCAAAAATGCAGATATTTAGAAACCTGGTTTTTCAAAAAAAGCAGGTTTGTGATTCGTGCGTTAATTACATGAGTTTAATTCATCAATTGCTATTTATTGTTTTTGATGCAGCAAATATATTGTATTCACCGTCAAATTAAATTATCAAATATGAATAAGCAGAAAGTAACCGTACTCGGACTTGGTGCGATGGGTTCGCGCATGGGTGTTAATCTGTTAAAAGCAGGATATAGCGTAACGGTTTGGAATCGCTCTCCTAAACCTACAGAAGCTTTAGCGGCAAAAGGTGCAGTTGTCGCGACTACACCGAAGCTTGCAGTTAAAGAAGCTGATGTTGTTATTAGCATGGTTACAGATAGCGATGCATCGAGAGCAGTTTGGTTGGATTCGGAAACCGGTGCATTATCAGCAATGCGTCAAAGTGCAATTGCAATCGAATCGAGTACTTTAACAGTAAGTTGGGTAAAAGAATTAGCAACAGAATTCAAACACAGCGGAATTGCCTTTCTGGATGCTCCGGTAGTTGGTACTCGCCCCCAAGCAGATAGCGGAAATTTGATTTATTTGATAGGTGGAGAAATTGAAACCTTGAAGCAAGCAGAAAATATTTTTTTATCTGCCGGTGGTGGAAAAATCAATCATGCGGGAGAGATTGGTAAGGGAATGGCGATGAAATTAGCTGTAAATGCAATGTTTGGTATTCAAGTTGCTGCTATTAGTGAAATTATTGGGATGTTGATCAAAAACGGGTTTGGATTAGAAAAAGCAGTTCAATATTTAGCCGAATTACCCGTAACTAGCCCAGCAGCGAAGAATGCAGCAAATTTAATATTGAAAGGCAATCATGCAGCAATGTTTCCGATTGATTTGGTAGAAAAAGATTTTCGTTACGTGATGCAAACTGCTAAAGATGTTGAAGCAGCAAGTCCAATATCGGAAGCAATTCATCGAGTTTATTTGGATGCTGTTGATAAGGGATATGGTGGCGACAATATTACCGGTGTTGCAAAACTTTTTGTTTAGTTGGCATTTTGTAGGTTGGGTTAGGTTCACGAAGATACACCATCAAAAATAAATAAATTAGATTTGAACCGTAACCCAACATCGTTTTGAACAATCTTACAAAATTTATGTTAGGTGACGACACGATAAATTAGCATTTTTGTCACAAATTAAATTGATTTTCGTGTCTAACCCAACCTACAACTAATAAACTACACTCCAAGAAACCCATTAAAATTATCTTTCTGAGGATTAGAAAGATTTTCAACTGGTGCTACCCGATATTTATTCGCACGGGGTTCTGCTAAGGTAACGCTATAAGTTCGCAATTCATCTTGATGAAATACAGTAATCTCAATATTCTCTTGCGGCTGATAATCCTTTAATCTTGCGCTTAATTTATTTGCGGTTACTTTAATTCCGTCAATTGCTAATAATTCATCACCAGCATCTATTCCGGCAACTTGTGCGGGAGAATCATATTCTACAAATTTTACTGATTCTTTTCCATTATTACTAACTACTTTAATTCCTAAAAATGGTTCATCCACTTTATCTGCAACTAACTTTAAACCAAAAGGTTCGAGATATTCGTTAAAAGGTAACTCTTCTCTACCGCTAACATAACGTTCAAAGAATTCTGTTAAATCACTACCCGCTACTGATTCGATAACCTGTTTTAATTCCTCAGCAGTATAACCAATTTCATCTTTACCAAACTTCTGCCATAATTTCAGCATTACGTCATCAAGAGAGCGCTGGTTTTGATGGCGGGAACGAATCAACAAATCTAACAATAATGTAATCATTTCCCCTTTTAAATAATAGGAGATTTGAGAATTTGGACTGTTAGCATCTTGACGATAAAGTTTAATCCAAGCATCGAAACTCGATTCCGCCACTGGCTGTACTTTACGCCCTGGTGTGGTTAGATATCGAGTTATTTCTTTACTTAAATTATTCAAGTATGAATCAACATCGTAAATTCCCGCTCTTAAAGGAATTAATAAGTCGTAATAGCTTGTAGTTCCCTCGCAAAACCACAAAGAAGGTGTATAGTTTTCTTGGTCGTAATCAAAAACTTCTAATTCTTTGGGACGAATTCGCTTTACATTCCATAGATGGAAGAATTCATGAGCCACTAACTGCATAAAACGTTCGTATTTTTCGCGATCGCTAAATCCAAAACGACGATAAATTAAGGAGCAAGAATCCTTATGTTCTAACCCACCAAAGGATTGTGCGGATAAGTGTAGCAAAAATAGATATCGTTCGTAAGGTAAACCCTCAAACATATCTGCTTCAACTTCGACGATTTTCTTGATATCCTCAATTAATGGTTCGACTTTGACATTACCTTTGCCATAAATCGCTAATTGATGGGGTTTTCCGTTGACTTCAAAGTCATGTAGCTGATGGGTACCGATTTCAAAAGGACTGTCTACAAGGGTATCAAAGTCCGCAGCAATAAAAGTATTTTTTTGTTCTTCAACTACTGGCAGTGTAGTAGTGACTTGCCATTGAGGATTGGGCGTTTCAACAGCAACGCGAATCGGTTGCTTATCAAATTCCGGTATTCTAAAAAATATTGCCGCTCCATTAAAATAACCGTGGGTTGGATCTAAATGATTTGTCCGTACTGTTAATTCATTCGCGAAAATACGATATTTTATAGTAACTTCGGAAGCTCCATTTGTCTCAACTTGCCAATGATTTTTACCAATTTTCTGCCAATTTAAAGCTTTATTATGGCTGGTTGCGGAAAAATCTTGTAAATGCTTGGCATATTCCCGCACTAAATAAGAACCAGGAGTCCAAACCGGCATTTTCAAATCTAAAGCCGATGATGAATAATCTACTAAATGTAAAGTAACCTCAAACAGATGGTTTTCTGGATGAGGCATTGCAACTTGGTAATTTATTGTTGCTGTAGCTTGTTTTGCAGAATTTGGGAGATGAGGAGCTGTACCTAATGTCATTTGTTTTGAGTTATCGGTCAAGAATTTTTAATTTAACTTATAATCTACAGTTTGATATGCTTTCTCTCCAACAAAGACAAAAAGTAAGATTTTCTTAAAATCCGAGTTTATTCAAGGGTTTTGCTGAAAATAAGAGAACACCCACAGCCTATAAGACTGGGGCTATCCAAACAAAGCCCATCTGCATGGGCTAAATTCGGTGCATCTTTATAAACAAATGGTATTAATCAAAAAACCCGGTTTTTCCAAACCAGGTTCATAAATAACTTAAACTATTGCACAAAAACTTAACTTAAATTCTGCCAGCTAAATTTACCAATTGCTTGAAATTAAGAAGATGAATTAAATCTTGAGTTGTATTGATGTTTACCCAAGCTTTTTCATGCAGCTTTTCCATAATTTGGGTAGTTTCTTCTATTCCGATATCGGTAATATCGGCTAAATCTTGAAAAGGAATATTGTAAATATCTTTCCCTTTTGGAGCTTCTTCACCGTAACTTTCACCCAAAGAAACCAACGTATGAGATAACTTAACTGCTGGTGGTGCAGCTCGCATTTGCAGACGTAAGTTAACATAACGCAACCGTCTTACCATCAGTTGCAGCATTCGGTGATGTAGTTGGGGATCTTTAAATAGTATCTGAATAAAACTTTCCCTCGATACGCTAATCAACTCCACCGGAGAAAGAGCAATTACATCGGTGGAGCGGGGAGATTCATCTAAAATAGCCATTTCGCCGAAAAAATCACCTTTGCCCAAAATCGCTAAAGCGCGAGAGTCTTCGCTGGTAGTACGCCTAACTTTTACCCAACCTGAAACAATAAAATAAACTGCATTACCCCAAGAATCTTCCATTAAAACGGCTCTTCCTGCTGGATATTCGTGCATTGTTGCAACGTTGAGCAGCCATTCTAAAGTTTGGGGATTAGCCGTACTCATTAAAGGGAAAATTTCACTAAAAACCTCTGTCTGCATGAAATATCTGCCACAAATAGATTAAAAAACTCAACAGCTTAAAAATGTATAGATAAAAGCGTATCTATAACCTAATATTCAGCAGATTACGGTTGCAAAATGTGATTTTATCAAACCGCATTCCTGCTTAGCTAACGGTTTATGTCTCTATTACAACACAATGCTTTGCGAATACTCATCAGCGGTTTTACTGACTATTCACTCAATACTAATTTACATGTTGGAAATTTCAGTAAGTATTCTCAAATGATGGTCTAAATTGTCTATAAGTTTGCTTAAGGAGTCTAAAGCTTGGGATTGCTGGGGATTTAATTCTCGTTTGTTTAAAGTCAGTCTTTGTTGTAGTTCGCGTACTTTATAGTTTAGCTGCTGGGAAGCTCCTAAAGCATCGCGACTCAGACGTGTTAACTGCTGCTGCTGATAAAATTTTAATGCGGCTCCACGCAATACCTGTAAAGTAGCTTCCTCCCCATGCACTCCTAGCATGACTCGCAGACGCAATAACAAGCGCTGTTTTTGATATAAACATTCTATTTCGACTTGTTTTGCTTGCGATAATGTCCTTATAGGTAAAGAACCTAACCGCTTTAATTCATTGAGTACGCCTTGAAACGCCGACAATGGTAATTCTTCTACCACTGACTGTACTATCCCATTTAAACTCCAGAGTATTCTTCCTTGATAAGGCTGCCTTTCTAAATATAAACGACCTATACCTCCTTCAAGAATTCTTGCTAATAATTCATTGAGTAATTGCTTTGGTGGAAGCATTGACAGTGTTTCATCAGCATTGAATGATTCTGGAAGAGGCAGTCTTAATAAAGGGATATTTTGTGCGGAGATAATTTCAAAGATATCTGCACCAGTATTTTCAGGTGTATTTTGCTTGTCTGACTTTAAGGGCTTGCCCACAGGAGGTTTTTTAATTTCTTTTGCCGATAAATTTTTGAAGTTAGCTCCCGCAGAAGAATCAAACAGTATTAATGTATTATCTCCTGGTTGTGATTCTTCTTCGGAATCTTCTACATCTAATCTATTAACAACTTTTGCCGGATTATTTTGTGAATTATTAGAATCTACTTGAGTTTCTTTTTCATGTAGCTTAGATTCTTCACATGCGTTTTTGTGATTAAGATACTCTGACAATATGATGCGGTGAGTATCAGCAGACACGGTTCGAGTTATTACCCGAATTTTTAAGTAAGATAAGATACTATTAACATAATCTAATGCTACCGTGTCTTTAGGGTTAACGATGCCCAACAACAGACTGTTGTATTCTAACTTCAAAGGTAAAATTTGATGGTAGAGGCAAGCCTCAAAACACAGAATACCTTCTTCAATAAGTCGAAATATCTGTTCGCGTTCTAGTTGTTGGTTCTGTTCGAGAGATGATGCACCGTCAGTCCCTATAGTCTTAGATGGCTTGTGATTGGCATTTGCCGAACTAGTATCAGTTGGTTTGCCTTCGGAAGACAACATAGGTCAAATCGCTTAATATTTTACTCCATACTATTCGCTCCATCAGTAATTTGGCACTATTTTGTCAAAAACTTTTTAGCTGGCGAAAGTTAAATTAATTACTACGAATCATAATTAACTTTAGTATTCTTCTGCATCTAAGAGCTTGACTTGGTTATCGAGTCGAGGATACAAATGCTGCAAGATGCGAGCGTCATCTTATTCGCTGCGTATAGCTTGTGCCGCTAAATAAACCTTTGTCCACTCTCCCATCACTTGATGAGTTTTGCGTTTGAGATTTTTAGCAATTTCTTCTGTCGTTTTACCCATTTTCGACATCTCCAAAATTTGCTTCTGCACGGGAGATATTTTTTCTTGCAATTTCTCCCACTGTTGCGGCGTTAGTCCTAAATTATGTTCTAGCAAAGAAGTTTCCAACCAGTTTGCTACCAATTCCGGTTTATCTTTAAGAGCAAAAACCCGTACCGCATGATAGCCAATCTTTTCCCGCAAACGATAAATTTCTTTGATGGGTTTACCTAATTTTTTGGCAATGGCATCTTGGGTTAAGCCTTTAAGATACAGTTTCAACCACATTGTTGCGTCTTCTCCCAAGTTTTCTTTGAGATACTCTGCAAATTCATCTTTCACCAGTTGACGCTGTAGCTGTTGTGCCTGGGCTTTTTCTTCTTCCTGGTAATCTTCTATGGCGTTTTGATCGACTAAACTAACTCGATTTTCACCGTCTTCACCAAGTACTTCTTCAGAAACCAAGCGCACCATATCTTTTGTTGGTACCTGGGTTAAACCACCTCTTTGAGTTCTCTTCAAATAGTTAACAAAACGATATACCAACAACGGTTGATTGCGTATTGGTCGCATACAATACTCTTCTAAGCTGGCGAATACCAAGGCATTTCTCAATCTACTATCTTGGGTAAACTCAGAAATACAAGCCATTTGAGAAACCATATATTTATCGCTCTGCAATAATTCTTGGAGTATCTCTTGCAACACATCCAATACCTTACGCTGGCGATCGCGACTTAATGAAATCCAAGTTTGAATTTTGGATCGCAATGTCGTAAGGCTTCCCAAACGAGTAACCAGGTTGCGATAGGCACGCTCTCTACCCATACCTAAATAACGTTGACACAAAATCCTATAGCGATATTCCATCGCTTGCTTGGCAATTTTTAATTCTTTAAGATTTAAATTGTCAAAACGTTCTTTGTCGCTTCCTATTAGCCACTTGACTATGCTGGCTCTTGTGACTTCGCTATGCCCAGAACATTCATCAGCCAAGCGATTTTGCCAATACTGTGCCAGTTTTTCTGCTTCAGATGTCATATTGAGATTGCGCTCCTCAAAACCCTGCTTTAAAGTTTGCATCACAACCCCCACTTATCACAATTGGTGTATCTAACTATTTGTCGCCACATCAGACCAAAATATCCAAAAAAACATTTTATGGATTCTATTTTTAATACGTCTGAATAAGTCAAAGTTATGCAGTTTTTTTCCCATCAACTTAAAAACCAATTAATATAACGTGCAATCCAATTGTGTTTTTAAGCTATCTTCCTTAGTTTCAGACAATGTAAATTTTTTTTAAGAAAAATCTTTCATTTTTCAGATAAACAATTCATATCTGTCCTAAGGTAGATTTACAAATAACCAGCTTATCTATTCTTAAGTCTTACAATATAAGACTATTTTTAACGTAATAAATAGAATTCACTTTCACCGAGACGTTGTATTATGCATATTAGTTTCACTATAAAAGCCTATGTATATATTAGTATTTATTTTTACATGATTAATTATTTAATAAGGTTTAATCAGATATAATCACGGTTACTATAGAGTTCGCTTGCTTAGTATAATCTACAGCTTTATATTCTATGTTTATCCCTATGACTAATGTCATGAAAAATTAACCAAATAGTTAAAGAAGTTAATTAGATAGTCATTAAACATTAAAAATAGATGGTTGACAAAGGTAATTAATAGCCTTCTTGCCATCGCAGAGCAAGATACTCCTATTACAAAAAAATATTTGGCACAATTGCAAAATACCGAGCAACAAATACGCATTATATATAACTCATGACAAACTGATATAGATGCATGAGTTTAGACAATGCAATTATTTAAACAAGGTTTATCTAAAACCCTTAAATGAATTATGAAAAAAATACTGAAAATGTAGAAGTACCCCTACGGGTACTTTTTTAACGTAATGAAACCGACAAAAAGGCTTAGCGTAGTTCAGATAGAAGATGCAACTATAGCAAACAGTCCGCACTTAGGGAATGAGAACTCATTATTTCATTAACAGTTTAACGACCATTCGACCTGCCTATAACTGGATTTTCCACAGCAAGTCGATATTCTTCAACTGCTTCTGAATAAGCAATCGGTAAGACAGCTTCAACGTTTTCATGGGGACGAGGAATAATTACCCAAGATTCAAGAGTACCGCCATAACAGCTTTCGGCGGCTTCAACACCGGCTGCCATAGCAGTTTTAACTTCCGAAACATCACCGCGAATATTAACTGTAAATCGGGCACTACCAACTCTTATATAGCCGACAAGGGTAACTCTACCCGCTTTTACCATTGCATCCGCCGCTGCTAATACGGCAGGAAAACCTTTAGTTTCTAAAGCACCAACTGCCTGTAGTGGCATTTATAAATCTCCTGTATTAATAAACGTATGAGCTGCTATGACTTAGAACAGCTACAGATATTTTCTTTATCTTCTCAGAAATCGAACAATTGCGTACTACAGACGGAAAGGTTCTGATTTTGAAGTAAAGTGGATTGGTAAAACGCTTTCCACATTCTCTGGAGGATTGGGGACGATGTAATACTCCATTACTTGCCCGCCATGAGATTCTTTTTCAACAACTTCAATCCCCGCTTCCACAGCACGGGTGACTTCAGCAACCCTCCCCCTAACAGCCACAAAAAAGCGTCCGCTTTCCGACTTATCGTAAAATACTATTGAAACTTCGGCAGCCTTAACCATAGTATCCGAGGCTATAAGTATTGCAGGAAAACTTAGTGTTTCAATTACCCCTACTGCCATTGGCATGGCTTTACTCTCCTGACTCAAGCTATAAGTAAAAATAATTATACGGCGATGCGTAGTATTTTATTCACCAGATATGTGTTGTTTTATTTCTGAGACTTAATTTGAAAAACATCAACGAGTATTCTTTTGTCTTCTCGCAAGCGGCTACTATCTGGAGAATCATAAAATATCATCAAGCTATTTTGTTCTCCCCAACAAGAATACAGCGCTAAACCTTCAGCATGATCCGAACCAATGGTAAAAGGTAAGTCAAATAAAGGAAACAAATTATCATCTTGCAGGTGAATATTATTACCCGAATGATTGAAAATATCTTTCCAACGAAAAACCTGCATTTCTCCTTCTACAGCCATCGTCGGCCCTGCTAAGATAATTAAATCTTCCCCTTGCAAACATAATTCTCGTATTCCCAAACCATTTAAATCGAGAAAATGCTTCTTGTATTTTGCACCTTCATCGGTTATCTCTTCCAAAGTAAGAACACCAGGTTCAGATTCCGTTAACTGTATTTCAAGGATGATAGCCCATCCTCGTAAAACAGGGCCGCGTAAACCAAGAAAAATGCGATTATTATTTGCTATAGCTAAACCTTCGATATCCAAACCGTTATCTTTAGAAGGGATTCCACTAGTAATAAATCGTTTCAAATGCGCGTCTGATTTCAAAACCTCAAATAACAAATTACGCCGATCAATTTTCTGCAAACAAGCTGCCGTTTTGCTTTCACCTTCAGCAAGAACGCAAGATTTAATTAATTCACCATTAACAACAGGAATTCTCGCTAAAATAAACCGATTTAGATCGGTAGTAACAGTAGCAAGCCTTTCTAAATCTGTTTCTAAATCTTTCCCTTTAGGTTTCTTGCGTTTAGTACTATGAGAACCAGTTAACCAAAGATAACCATTCTTAAAATCCATACCTTCAATATCAATTTCATCATCATCAAATAAATCGATATAATCCTTTAACAAAAAGCGTTGATGCTTCCCATAACTATGGCAGCCGATAGGAGAAAGACGCTCAACCCCAACCATTTCATCAGAGCCAACCCATAAGCTACCATCATCGCTAAAAGTAGCAGATGAAATATCGCTGACAATATCATCACTTCTACGATCGAACTGAAGTAAAACGCGAGTTAATAAAAAATATTCTAATTGAGACATAAAGCTTTTAATGGTTCGTAGTAGTGCTGTCTTCGCCTGTTAATTCCGAATTACTTCATCCTACTATAAATCATCCCACTTTTTTCCAAAATAGGATGAGGAGGTGAATGTGGAGGAAAGCGTTTTTTTTATCTTTCTTCTACGATAGCTGCTTTTTGTTCATCTGTAAGTTTGCGATATTCGTACACTCTTTTTAAAGAGCGCTAAAACGCTACTAATAACTAATAATTTATTTGGTAACAGACGAATTCGTGCTGCGTCATTCGTAGTTTTTCGTAATGCGATAAAAATGGCTCGTAGTAGAGCTAAAAGCAAGCGGCACGCTCCGCTAACAGCGCATCCGGATTAACCCAACTTACTTCCTTGAAAGAATCGCTGTATCATTCGTAGTTTTACTAATTTGGATATTATCTTTGATTTAAATTAAGAGGCGCTGAAGCGCTACTACGAACCTATTAATAACTTCTCATAATCATCCGGCGTATCAATATCAATCGCTGCTTCCGGTATCTCAATAGCTAACACTTCATCTTGATATTTCCGCATCAAAGCTTTAGCACCTTTATCACCTTCAAGCTGCATTAATTCTACAAAGAGATTTTGATGAAATAAAGCCGGAACACCAACAACATCATCGTAAGCAGAAGCAATAATTTTATTCTCCGTTTCTTGATATTTCTGAATTAATTGATTAAATACAGCTTCAGAAATTAAAGGTTGGTCTGTAAGTCCAATAATTACTGCATCTAAGTTATGATTGCTTTGTTTTATAGCTTTAATACCGGCACTAATTGAAGAAGCCATTCCCGTTTCCCAAACCGGATTTTCTAATATTTGTACGGGGAATTTATCTATTTCTGGTTTAATCTTTTCTGCATAAGCTCCTAAAACTACTAAAACTGGTTTGCAAATAGAATTTAAACCAATTTTTACAGCATGAGATATCAAATTATTTCCTTGGTAAGTTAGCAGTTGTTTTGGTTTTCCCATGCGGCTGGCTTTTCCCGCAGCTAATATTATTAAACCAACATTTTTCATCAATTATTAATTAACTCTAGTACTGTAACTCAACTGTTTTCCCTCTCCTTAATAAGGAGAGGGATGTCCGTTAGGATAGGGTGAGGTTATTCTTTATTCGCATGAATTGGAGCATTTCTATTTCTCAAAAAACCAGCATTACGTTGAGATATTACTGATTTAATTTCGGAAACTATCGAAAGCGCTATTTCTTCAGCGTTATCTGCACCAATATCTAATCCAACGGGACTGTGAATATTAGCATTTTGCATAATTCCTTCTGCTTGTAATTCTTTTAATATCCGATTTGTTCTTTTTTTAGGCCCAAGTATTCCTAAATAATTTAAATCGGAAGGTACAAGTAGTTTGAGCATTTCTAAATCATCTAAATAATTATGACTCATAACTACGGCGACGGTACGCTCGGTAATTTCGATATTATCTAAAATCTCTTCGGGGCCACAAAGCTGTATTTTATCGGCTTGTTCAAATCGCTTTTTACTAGCTTCCCGCTGACGATTATCTACTACTGTTACATCCCAACCAAGCTGCTTGCCAAAGTTTACTAATGGTAGAACATCGTAACCAGCACCAAATACGATTAAAGATAAGGGTGGTTGAATAACTTCGAT
Source organism: Rivularia sp. PCC 7116 (assembly GCF_000316665.1). Classification (GTDB taxonomy): domain Bacteria; phylum Cyanobacteriota; class Cyanobacteriia; order Cyanobacteriales; family Nostocaceae; genus Rivularia. The sequence goes on from NC_019678.1 coordinate 7,017,940, forward strand.
AAAAACTTCTATCCTACCAGCTTTTAAACTATATTCTTTTAAAATAGAACTATTATTTTGCAATGCTGCTTTTGTATCGCTTAAAACTTCCGTTAATAAATTGTCATCTGTCAAATTATTAATAATAGTATCTTCACCCAATAACAAACGCTGCCCTACTTGGGTTTCAGTTTCACCTCCTACTGTTATTACCCTGGCGATCGCCCCATAGCTTCTACTTAACAAACATTTCTTAATAAAAGCGATTTCCTGTAATTGATTTTCTCGTAAAGGTTCAATTAAAACATAGGCAATTCCTTGACAGCCAAGCCCCAAACCCCAAATCATATCTTCTTCTGAGGTCGTATCGTACTTAATTACGCGGGGATTTTTTGATTCAATTACAGCTTGAGATTTTTCAAAAACATCGCTTTCCAAACAACCACCGCTAATTGCACCAATAGTATTACCATTATTATTAATTAACATTCTTGCGCCAGGGCTTCTATAAGTTGAACCGCTGACTTTTACTAGAGTTGCTATTGCTGTTTCACCAATTTTTTCTAAATCATCAATTGCTGAAATTATATTTTTTAATTCTTTCATTATCTCTCTATTTCTTTCCTCTGCGCTCTCTCTCTTGAAAAGTTGTTCATGGGGGAAACCCCCAAGACCACACTTTATGTCCTGGCGGACACGCTCCGCTAACGCTGCGTCTCTGCGGTTTTTTATTAAATTTTTTTTAATATTCGACCCATTTAGATCCCCCCAACCCCCCTTAAAAAGGGGGGCTATTTGATTAATTACATCACCTTATCTGGGGTAATTGGTAAACTGCGAATCCGCTTACCTGTAGCATGATAAACAGCATTTGCTACCGCAGCAGCAGCCCCCGTAATTCCAATTTCACCGATACCTTTTGTACCAATAGGATTGACATGATTATCAACTTCTTCGACCATTTCTATGTCAATATCGGGAATATCGGCATTTACGGGAACGTGGTATTCACCTAAGTTTGCATTCATTACCCGACCGAAATTTGGATCGACTACGCTTTCTTCCATCAATGCCATACCGATACCCATGATGATACCGCCCATAAATTGCGATCGCGCTGTTTTATGATTAAGTATCTTGCCGCAAGCGAAGGCTCCCGTACAACGGTTGATACGCACTTCACCAAAATCTGGATCTATTCTTACTTCTACAAATTGAGCGCCGAAAGAATGTTTGGAATAATTTTGTTCTTGCTCTGGCTGAAAACTGTAGTCGGCTTCGATTTGTTCGAGATTATTTTGCTTGAGTATTTGTGAGTAGTCTTCAATTGTCAAAGACTCGTTTTTGTCTTTACCGGCAAGTTCTAAAACTTTTGCCTGTAAAGCTTTTGCAACACCATGTACCGCAGAACCGACACTGCCCACGGTGGCAGAACCACCACTGACGGGTGCTTGTGGTAATCTGGTGTCACCATATTCAAAGCATACTTTGTCAAAGGGTAAACCTAAGGTTTCGGCAATCAGTTGTGCCATCACGGTAGCAGTACCACCACCCATTTCGTGTGTGCTGCTTTGTACCACAACGCTACCGTCTGAGAGCATTTTAGCTTTAGCACTAGCGGGGAAAACCATTACAGGGTAAGTCGCAGTTGCCATGCCCATACCGATTAAATAACGCCCGTCGCGCATCGAACCAATTTCGGGATTGCGTTTCGACCAGCCAAATTTTTCAGCACCGACTTGGTAACATTCTTTCAGTGACTTACTAGACCAAGGTATATTCTTAGCAGGATCGGTATCTGCATGATTGCGTAATCTTAATTCTACGGGGTCAATTTTCAAAGCATAAGCAAGTTCATCCATTGCCGATTCAATGCCGAAAGTTCCCGAAGCTTCCCCAGGGGCACGCATAAAGGTTGGTGTAACTCGATTCAAACGTATCAAACGCTGGGAAGCCTGTAAATTTTCACAAGCATACAGCATATGACTAGCAATGGTGAACGGTTCGACAAAATCATCGTACATCGAAGTATGAGAAACACCATCGTGGACAATTGCCGTTAACTTACCATCCTTAGCTGCCCCTAACTTAACGTTTTGTTCGGTTTCGGCGCGATGTCCGACTACGTTAAACATATCTTGGCGAGTCAACACTAACTTTACCGGACGATTGACATGACGAGAGGCGATCGCTGGTAATAACATATGCGACCAAAAAGCACCTTTACAGCCGAATGCACCACCGATAAACTGACAAATTACCCGCACGTTTTCTTCGGGGATTTGTAAACTAGTTGCTAAAGCTTTTTTTGTACCGTAATTATTTTGCGTAGAGGTGTAAACCGTTAATTTATCGTTTTCCCATACAGCAATTGTTGCCGAAGGTTCTATGGGATTATGGTTTTCGGTGGGTGTTGTGTAAACTTCGTCTACTTTGATATCCGCTTTTTCAAAAGCATCTTGAGGATTACCCCGGATAAAAGTTGGTTCTTTACCAAAAACTGTCTGCGGCTCAAATTCTTCATTCCGGTGCTTTTGCATCTCCACTATTGGAGTTTCTTCATCATAGGTAACTTGCACCAAGGAAGCAGCATAAGTTGCTTGTTCTAAAGAATCTGCTATTACTATTCCAATATGTTCGCCGCTGTAATAAACAGCATTATCTTGTAAAGGTGAATATTCTTCTGCTGCCGTACCACCTTTCATAAAGGATTTTAAGGGTTCAAATTTTGGTGCATTTTCATGAGTAATGATGCCGATAACGCCAGGTAAACTTTCCGCAGCGCTGGTATCGATACTTTGAATTTTTCCTCTTGCAATAGTGCTGGGAATACCAACAGCATAAGCTAGATTTTCTTGAGGAAATTCAGCCGAATAATGTGCCCCACCTGTAACTTTAAGACTACCATCAACGCGATTTAAAGGTTTTCCGATTGTGTTAACCATAACAATTTTAGATTTTGGATTAATTCTTCTCAGCGCTATTCTGCATTTCAAAAAAATATTGTATTTTAACGCAAAGGCACGCAAAGTAAGCGCAAAGGTTCGCGGAGGGTTTATTCTGCTAAAGTCGTTAGTGCCCTTACTATTGCTCTTTTCGCTAGTTCGATTTTGAAATTATTATGCTGATAACCTTGCGCTCCCTGTAATGCAGTTTCTGCTGCTTGTCGAAATACTTCTTCTGTTGGGGAAGCACCAATTAAAATTTCCTCAGCATTTGTTGCTCTCCAAGGTTTATGAGCAACCCCACCCATTGCCAAACGTGCTGTTTTAATGGAATTATTTTCAATTTCGAGTGCGGCAGCAACGGAAACTAAAGCAAATGCATAGGATGCTCTATCTCTAACTTTTAAGTAATAAGACTTTGCCCCAGAATTAGATGGAGGTAAATCGACAGCAGTAATTAATTCGTTTTCTTGTAAATTAGTGTCAATATTTGGCGTATCTCCCGGTAAGCGATGAAATTCTGTCGCCGGTATTTCTCTTTCTTCACCGGATGCATTAACTACTCTAACTACAGCATCCAAAGCTGCTAATGCGACACACATATCTGAGGGATGAGTTGCAATACACGCATCGGTTGCACCTAAAATAGCGTGAATTCTGTTGAAACCCTCTACCGCTGGACATCCAGAACCCGGTTCTCTTTTATTACATGGTGTTGCGGTATCGTAGAAATAATAGCAGCGGGTTCTTTGCATCAAATTTCCGCCAACTGTCGCCATATTGCGTAATTGTTGGGTAGCTCCAGAAAGAAAAGCTTGTGACAACAAAGAATATCTTTCCCGAATCAAAGGATGATTTGCAGTCGCAGTATTACGAGCTAACGCACCAATACGCACCCCACCATTGGGTAATTCTGTGATATCAGCCAGCGGTAATTTAGTAATATCAATTAAACTATCCGGTACTTCCACACCGGATTTCATTAAATCGAGTAAATTCGTACCACCACCGATAAACTTGGCTTGGTTATTACTGCTTAATTCTTGTACCGCAGCATTGGAAGAATTAGCTTTTTGATAATTAAATGGTTTCATGTTTTTCAGTGAGCAGTGAATAGTTATCAATTGGTAATTGAGCATTGGGAATTGGTAATGATGAGAGGGGGTAGAAAGGGTAGAGGGGGTAGAGGGGGTAGAAAATTTCTATTCCCAACTCATTACTCATTACTCATTACTCATTACTCATTACTCCTAACCTTTGACCTGATAAGCTTCTCTAACAGCAGCCACAATATGGGGATAAGCGCCGCAACGACACAGGTTTCCGCTCATGCGTTCGCGAATTTCGGTGTCGGTTAATTCAATTGATGCGGTTGGGTTGGCTATTTCTTCTAAATCAGTTACCGTACTTGCTTGCCCTGCTTCTATTTCTGAAAGTAATGCCACCGCAGAACAAATTTGTCCCGAGGTACAGTAACCGCATTGAAAACCATCGTTATTTACAAATGCAGTCTGCATTGCATGAAGTTCATCACCATCAGCAAGCCCTTCGATAGTTGTAATCTCATCCCCTTCATGCATAATTGCTAAAGCCAGACAAGAATTTATTCTTTCTCCATTAATTAATACTGTGCAAGCACCACACTGTCCGTGATTGCAGCCTTTTTTACTACCAGTTAAATTTAAACGTTCTCGCAGCGCATCAAGAAGAGTAACGCGGGGTTCAATGTTTAAAGTATGTTCTGTACCATTAATCTTTAATTTCACCGGAACGGTATCAACACTTTTGCTTTGTGCATTAGTTGATAGCGGATTTGGCTTTGTTGTAGTCATTTTGATAATACGTGTCCCTCTCGAAAAATATTAAGTCCAGACTTTGGGGAGTAGCACTATCTAAAGAGATAAGTTAAGCAAAATACATAAAACTTTAAATAACTAACAACTACTAATATTCATTTTACCGATAGTAAACAGCTAGCATTATTGATAAGACCGATATTGTCACAATATTATTTGACAGTAGTAAAACCCATATCTATTATCTATATCAATCTAAATCTAAATCGCAATATAAATATGGCGATCGCCGCAATTACTTGCTTATATATTTAAAGGTCAGGATATTGAAAAATATGCTCGGTTGATGACGTGGAGAAAACTGAACTATATAATCAAGTGATTTCTAAATTTCTCAACCAAAATTTCAAATAAATGCCTGTGAAGTAAATAATTTAATAGCAACGAAAGACAGGTCATTTGTTTCGACCGCATTTCTCTAAAGATGAGCTATGAATCTATAGCTTTATCAGAATATTTTTTATCAAAATAAATCTAATCAATGCTCAATCAAGTTGGACAAAATAGTACATCAACAACAAAAATAATCTAATAATATTATTCGTCGAATTAGTTCATCAATTTAGTTCTTGTTTTTTGTTGTTTTTGCAAATCTGCTTGTTAGCTTTATTATGAGCATGTAGTGTTTTCTAACCAATTGCCATTATTTACGAGTCTAATGGCTAGTGGCGAAAGCTGCTAAATACGTAAACATATGGGCTACTCGCAAAGCAAAAACTATGACTTAAGAATGAAAAAAATCTTGTCGAATAACCGATAAATATCCATCAAGGGAGTGAAAATTAACCGGTTGAACGTTTTTGGCTACCAAATTCCCATAAACTATGATTGGTAAACCATTATCGAATCACCGAATCGGAGATACCCGAAGTGACTGAAATGAACAATGTAGCTTCTGTCATTCAGGAATCAACTCGCCGGGAATTGCGGGATTTAGTACGAACTCAATTGCAAATGCTGCTCGAACAAGGAGACTTGCGGGGTGCAAAAGCAATTCTCGTACCGGTACAACCTGCGGATACGGCGGAGGTGATTGAAGGTTTACCGGAAACGATGCACGCTTTAGTGTTTCGCTTGCTTTCTAAAAATGAAGCAATTGAGGTTTATGAGTATCTCGATCGTAGCGTTCAAGAAAAATTGATAGAGGAATTTCGCTCTCAGGAAGTGCTTGATATTGTTGATAAAATGTCACCTGACGATAGAGCGAGATTATTTGATGAATTACCGGCAAAAGTTGTTAATCGTCTCTTAGAACAACTTAGTCCAACTCAAAGACAAGCTACTGCTCAACTCTTGGGTTATGAATCCGGTACCGCCGGAAGACTCATGACTCCTGAGTTCATTTTGCTCAAGGAAAATTTTACCGTAGCGCAAGCTTTGGAAAGAATTCGCCGTCAAGCTAATGCTAGCGAGATGATTTATTATCTTTACGTTACGGATAATGCTAGGCATTTCACCGGAATTGTTTCGCTACGACAATTAGTAACGGCTAGAACAGATCAAACAATTGATGAGATAATTAATCACGATTTAATCTACGTTCATACAGATACAGATCAAGAAGAAGTTGCCAGAGTTATTCAAAAGTATGATTTTCTAGCCGTACCTGTAGTAGATAAAGAAAAACGTTTAGTCGGTATAATTACCGTAGATGACGTTATAGATATTATTCAAGAAGAAACTACAGAAGATATTTACGCTCTGGGTGGTGGCGTACAATCTAACGGTGATAACTATTTTCAAACTGACTTATTTACTGTCGCTCGCAAGCGGGTAGTCTGGTTATTAGTTTTGCTCGTAACTAATACCGTTACGGGAACGATTATTAAATCTGAAGAAGATATTTTACGAAAAGTAGTAACCTTAGCTGCTTTCATTCCCTTACTTACCGGTACGGGGGGTAACGTCGGCGCTCAATCATCTACGGTGGTGATTAGAGGCATGAATACCGATGAAATCCGTAGTTTAGGGACGATTCAGGTAATTGCTAGGGAAGCCCTCGCTGGTGCAATCTTAGGAGTAACATTAGGAGCGATCGCCACTTTATGGGCATTTTTACTACAAGGTAACTTACAAGTTGCGATCGCAGTTGGTAGTAGTTTGGTTGCTATATCGATTTTGGCTTCAGTTTCGGGTTCCTCGCTACCGTTTCTATTCCGCTTTATGAAACTAGATCCGGCATTAATGTCTGCACCATTTATTACAACAGCGGTAGATGTTGCAGGTGTATTAATTTACTTTGGTTTAGCGCGGCTGATTCTCAATTTATGATTAAAAATTGTTATTAAACACAAAATCAAATTTTTAATTTATTATTCGCTATTTAACTTGTTCTTTGGCTCTAATAAGAAATAATAAGCTTAAAATTGTTACGCACCAACAGGATTTTGTGACAATTGCAGCCATTCATGTTTTATGTGTCAACGCTATGGTGCGTTAGATGATGTTTTAAAATTTTTCGTATTAACAGATAGATCCAGAGTGCATCTAACACACCCTACAATGTGTTCGTTGCTAAGTTAAAATGATGCGTTACGGCAACATAAAATTTCAAATTTATGTTTGCAGATGCTTATGCCGTAACACACCCTACAATTTGATAACTGATAACTGATTTACAAATCTGCTGGAGTATCGGGGGCAACAACTTCCCCAGTATTAATATTCAACCTTGCATCAGGAGTGGTAATTAATTCGTTCAATTCGGAAACTTGCAAATTCATTTCACTACAAGCATCGCTTAATTCTTGTCTAAATTTATTTAAATCATCACCATAGCCACACTGAAGAGCAGCAGTTTCTATTCCCTGCTTCGCGTTTGCTTTCGCGCAGTCTACTAAATCTGTACCTTTTAGTGGTGTAGGAGATGCCATATTTATATTTGTAATCGGGTTAACAATAATATTGCAATATTAACAGTAGTTGTCCCTATGCTCATCTCTCAAATGGTTGAACAGCTTTTAGGCTATTAGGAAGAAATTTTGCTGAATTAGTAACTGATAGTAAGAATGTCAAGATATTTTGCATTCATTTGCTTGTTTGATTAGGCGAACTGTAGTTAATCACTGATAATTAATAATGATAAATAACTAGCAATTGATAAGATGCTTCATATATCTGATTTAGAACAACTGGAGAAATTTCGTTATCTTCAATCAGACTTACGGGATAGATGGAAGTGTGTAGAAGGTGATGAAAGCGATACAAGTGATGTTGATATTTTAGTAATTCCTTCTCTTAGTCTCGATCAACGCGAACTTAAAAAAGTTGAAGGTTACGAACATTATGAAGAACGTTTGTTGTTTGCTTTAATTCGCTTGTGGAACCCACGCAATCGGTTAATTTATGTGACATCGGTTCCTTTACATCCTAGTATTATCGATTATTATTTACAGATGTTACCGGGAATCCCTTTTTCCCACGCTCGCAATCGTTTGTTATTGCTTTCTACTTATGATTCTTCCCTCAAACCTTTGAGTCAAAAGATTTTAGAGCGTCCCCGGTTATTACAGCATATTCGACATGCTTTAAGAATAGATAAGTCTTTTATGATATGTTATAACTCCACTGGTTTTGAAGGACAATTGTCTTTAAAACTGGGAGTTCCATTGTATGCTGCGGCTCCAGATTTGCAAATTTGGGGGACAAAAAGCGGTTCTAGACAAATTTTTGCCGAATCTGAAGTTCCTCATCCAGATGGTAGCGAACTTATGTGGAATATCTCAGATTTAGCGGAAGCTGGGGCAAAATTATGGGAACGTGAGCCATCTTTAAAAAGGATGGTAATAAAACTAAATGAAGGCATTTCTGGAGAAGGAAATGCGCTGTTAGATTTAAGACCGATGCTTGAATTTGCTCCCTCGAAAGCATCTCACCAAGAGAGGGTAACGAAAATTACTGAAAGTTTCAATAATATGAGTTTTCAAGCAAAACAAGAAACTTGGTCTACATTTTCCGGAAGAATACCCGAATTAGGAGCGATTGTAGAAGCTTTTGTGGAAGGTAATATTAAGCTTTCGCCCAGCGTTCAGGGAAGGATTACACCGACTGGAGAAGTCGAAATTCTTTCTACTCACGACCAAATTCTAGGTGGCCCCGACGGTCAAATTTTTCTCGGATGTAAATTCCCTGCTGATGAAGATTATAGATTGCAGTTACAGCAATTAGGTTTACAAATTGGTCTTAAATTAGCGGAAAAAGGGGCTTTGGAAAGGTATGGTGTAGATTTTATCGTCGTCAAGCAAGACGGAAGATGGGATATTCAAGCAATCGAAATCAATTTACGAAAAGGTGGAACTACTCACCCCTTTATGACTTTAAAATTACTTACCAACGGTCGTTACGAACCTTCTACAGGTTTATTTTATTCTCAACAAGGACGACCAAAATACTACATTGCTACCGATAACTTGCAAAAAGACCGCTATCGGGGACTTTTACCCAACGATTTGATGGATATTATTGCTCAACACAGATTGCATTTCGACACCGGAACAGAAACTGGAACCGTATTTCATTTAATGGGTTGTCTTTCAGAATTTGGTAAATTAGGATTAACCAGCATCGGTGATTCCCCCCAACAAGCAGAAGAAATCTATAACAAAGTAGTAAAAGTTCTTGATGAAGAAACCCCCAACAGCGATGATGATTTCTCATCGCTATCAAAACAAACTTTCCCCATTTCTTGGGAAGGGTTTAGTTGATGAATTGGAAGTTGGGAATTGGGCATTGGGCATTGGGCATGGGGGATTGGTAATTGGTAATTGGTAATTGGTAATTGAAAGTAAATTCTCTCCCCCTCTTCTCCCCCTACCCCCTCTCCCCTCTCTCCCCTGTTGTCACATTTTCTTGAAAATAGAAAATCAAAAAGCTTTCTGTGGAAACTAGCTATAAGTGAAAGATATAAAAGAGTGCTTCGCTACTAAACCGCAAAAATACAGATCAAAATTTCTTGGTGTGACTCAACTTTCTTTAACTTTTGACTCCTAATTCTTAACTCCTAAATCCCAAATCCTCATCTAAAATCGAGAAATCCATGCCCTGCGCCCAATCCCCAATGCCCCATGCCCCATGCCCAATTCCCAACCCAATTTAAATGCGATTCACTGCGTAAATCCAAATTGTTCCCGCCCTTATCCCCAACCTTGGGGAAATAAATTTTGTCTTGCTTGCGGTTCGCAGTTGCAACTTCAAGATAGATTTATTCCTCTCGAACGTTTGGGTGCTGGGGGTTTTGCTCGCATTTATACGGTTTGGGATGTCAATACACAAACAGAAAAAGTTTTGAAAGTGTTGGTGGAAACTTCTCCAAAAGCACTGGAATTATTTGCCCAAGAAGCAGAAGTTTTACAGCGTTTAAAGCATGGGGGTGTTCCTAAAGTTGAAGCTGGTGGGTATTTTTTCCATAATCTCTCAAATTCAGTTCAAGAGCTAGATTTACCTTGTCTGATAATGGAAAAAATCAACGGTCAAACTTTGGAAGAAGTTCGTTATTTATATCCGCAAGGTTGTTCTGAAGAATTGGTATTGGATTGGCTCAAGCAAGCGGTAGATATCCTGCGACATCTCCACGAACACATGATTATTCACCGCGATATCAAACCTTCCAACTTGATGCTGCGTAATCCTGCTTCCAACTTAAAAAACTCTCAGTTGGTAGTAATTGATTTTGGTGGTGCCAAACACTTTAGCGTTGCAAGTTCTCATCGCCAATCTAGTTCTACGCGATTATTTTCTACTGGATACAGCCCACCAGAACAAGTTACCGGGCGCAATGTTGGTCCCACAGCCGATTTTTACGCTCTTGCCAGAACAATGATTGAATTGCTAACGGGAAAAAATCCTCAAGAATTAGAAGATATCCGTACAGGAACATTACGCTGGCGGGCAGCATTAAAATTTTCAGAATATGGCAGTGATGTCAATCCTCTTTTGGTAGACTTACTCGACGACATGGCACAAGAAGAAGTGCGATCGCGTCCGGAAAATGCGCTAATTATTCAAAAACGTTTATCACAGATAATCAAATCAACATCATATTTACCAGCACATCCGCGCAAAGGGTTTTTTAAGGGAACAAAAGAATTTATCCAACAATTTATTTCAGGAACAACTCAAGGTGTAAGCAATACTACACTATTCGCTTTTAATATAATTACAGGAATAATTCGCGGTAGCTTTGAAACTTTGTGGACAATAATCTTAGCCTGTATTGGCGCTTGTATAGGTACAGTTGCAGGTTTTTTCCTCGCATTTGCCACGGCTTTAGGCGATAAAGTTGGAGAAGTAGTAAGTAATATACTGATAGCTTTCACATCAACTCCTCAACCCGTATTAGGTTCGGAGATAGTATTATTCGCAGTATCTGGGCTGACAACAGCTTGGGCAATAACTTTAGCAGGAGGTTTCAATCAAAGAAGAAGATTTTTGATAGCCTCCGTAATGGGAATAATTGGATATAGCGGGGGTTGGTTTATCTTACAGCTAATACCACCGCAACAAGGAGAAGGCTGGGTAGGGCTAATACTATTTTCCATCTCCTTACTCACCTTCGGCTTGGGGCTTCGCTCTCATCACATTATCCATGCAATCATGACTGCATTTGGTACGGCGATTATTTTTGCAGGGTTAATAAACTTAGGTTTATCGCCAACTATATTAAATGCAGCAACTCCCTTCGATATATCGCAATTGTGGATAAAATTAGCCTTCTTTTGTATGTTAGGTAGCTTTACGAGTTTTTGGTTGGGAGTCAGTACCTACCTAATCGTTCCTGCATTGAAAATTTTGGGCTGGAGATAATCAGTCAACAGTGAACAGTCAACAGTGAGCAGTTAGGAATTATCAATTCTCAATGTAGTGGGAGCGTCTCGCTCCCTAGAAAAATCTCAATGCCCCATGCCCAATGCCCAATCCCCCATGCCCAATGCCCAATGCCCAATCCCCAATTACCAATTACCAATTACCAATGCCCAAAAATAGTGAATCCCTCCGCCACCATATAAACTGGGCTAGAGGGATTCGATAATTCGTTGACTATAGAACTTTCGGTATATCTCTTGATGTCCCTATTTTAAGATCTGTATGTGGGATTGAGTAGTCCAAAATCCACTATTTACAACTTTTTTATATTTTTTTTATCAATCCTTTATACTTGTTATATAATTAGCGGCTTGTATATGTAAGTATAGCAATACATAATTGTTTAAAACCCCTATCTTGATAAGTATCTCTAAAGAATATGAAATCAGCAATTGTAGCTAGTATTACTTTGTTAGCTTGTTTTGGCTTTATGGAACAAGCAAAAGCATTTAATCCACAAGATGTAGAACGTTTTAAGGCTAATGGTGCTTGTCCAAGATGCGATCTAAGTGGTGCTAATTTGTCACAAGCTAATCTGTCAAAAGTAAACCTACGGGATGCAAATTTGAGGGGTGCGGATTTAACAGGCACAAATTTATCCAATGCCGATCTCACAGGTGCTGATTTACAAAATGCGGTATTGATTGGTGCTAATCTTTCAGGTGCTTCTTTAATGGGTGCTAACTTGCGATCGGCTTCTATGGAAAATGCCAATCTTTCTTTTGCTGCTTTAATGAGTGCTAATTTATCAGCAGCTAACCTATCTGGAGCGAATGTATTTCTAGCAAACTTCCGTGGGGCAAATTTCCGATTAACTACTTTGAGAAATGGTGTAGTTTCATCTGACAAACCTTACTGGTGGTCTTTACAATCAGAAAGCCTTAAAGACTGTAATAAGTTTACATCTGAAAATGCTCGCGGTACAACTTGTTATAACGAATAAGTTCGTTTGATAATTGCTGATTGCTAATTTATAACTAATAATTACATTTAGATTTTTATTAGATATACCCGGTGATTTATGACCGGGTTTATTTATTTTTAAATAGCAGTTTTACTTGGATAGAATACAGATAAACCTCACCCCGTCTGTAGGATGAGTTGATTTTTATGTGAGTTGCTATGTCTCCACTTCAAAATCATGACAATATTGCGACATAAAATCTCTAGCTAATTCTTTTATTAAACTTAAATCCAAGTTTAAAGGAATTTTTAAGCCTAATCTTATACTAGCTGCATTTTGTATCCTATACATTTCTGCCCAAGGTCTAACAAAGATACCATGATTTTCAAGTTGAATAATTAAGCTAATAATATAGCCTTCTAAATAACCGCATTCTTTTTCTAGCTGTTGTTTGTCATTACCTATTAACTTTAAATTTAAGAATATATCCGATTCTTGCTGTAAATTAATTGGTTCAAATAATGATGACCAATCAAGATTACCGGCTGCAATCTCTTGAGTCATTTCTGTAGCTCTTGCAAATTCACCAGATAATATTTCTGCTGTCGAACGAGTGATATTGCGAGCAGTATTTTGACAAGGTTCTATTGATGTAATTATTGGTAATAAATCCCTTGGCACTTGTACTGAATATTGCTTTCCTGCATCTGTTAAAGCAATCGGTTGTCTCCAATTGTATTGATTGAGATGATTAAAGAAATTAGCAAGTAATTTATCCGGTTGAGTATGATTTTTATCGCAATACTGGCAACTCCAAGCACTCAGTAAAGCCCAAGACAAGCCACCCAAGAAACCCCAATTGTTGCCGTAGATTCGGCGGGATTTTGCCCATGCTCTAACAGCCCGTAACAACCATTGAAATGAATCAAATGGCACATATTCCTGCACGAATTCTCTAATAAAATCAGCTTCCCAACAACCGATAATAGCCATCTCCGATTTTGTTGGTTTAGGATTAATGCCCGATGCCCAATTCTTATCAACACCTGTATAAAGCAAATCAAGAGATATTCCTTCTAACTTCAAACGCAACAATGGCACTTTGGCATCTAAAACTAGTTGAATACTTTCGCAAAGTCCTTTTAAACGTTGTTGTACGTTTTTGAGAAAATCATCCCCAGATAAATAAGTAGGAATCTGACAAACAACGTCTAAGTCGCTTTCGGGACTTTCTACTCCCAAACGATAAGAACCCAATAACTGTAAATTTGGTTGAAAACCTAAACATTCTTTACAGGCTTGACTAACAATTTCTAAAACAGTATCGCGCTGTATTTGCTGTGCTTGATTTAATTTTGGTTGGAGTTGATTGACTAAATTAATCAATTCAGAAGGAATAATATCGCTTGCTTCTGCTCCTAAATCAATAATACGTCTTACTTCAAAAGCTTCATTGCCTCGACGACTAATTAAAGCTATAGATTTAACGGTGAAACTTCGAGGATGCCATTGGGGTAGTTTTGCAAAAGCTTCTTCTGGAGTAGAAAATTGTCCGACACTAAGATGGGGTGTAAATCCTGCATCCGATTTACGACTTTGTTCGTTGCATTGAGGAAATAAACTTTGTAGTAATGCCTGTAATTGATGCAAAGCAGTTTCCGGTTGGGCGATAGGATGCAACCAAGCTGTAGAACTTTTGCGGTGAGTAAATGTCTCAAAGTTGTTTAAGTTAACTGTAAATGGCTGTATTTGAGCAACTGCTGAGGTAATTATTTCCGCAGCTTCATCAAAATAAGATTCTGGTAGAAAACCGTAAATCAAATTAATATGTGGCATCCAACGTTCAAATCTTGCATCGTAACGCTGACGTATTGTTTGGATTGCTGGGACAATATCTTCTGGTGGAATTATTACAATAGCGCTTTGATAGACGGGAGCAATTGTCTTTAACTCATCCCTGATAACCTCACCCCCTTCCCCTCTCCTTGTTAAGTAGAGGGGTGTCGCAAGGTTTTCTTCCCCTCTCCTTGATAAGGGCGGGGTGAGGTTTTCTTCTTCCCTTCTCCTCGATAAGGAGAGGGGTGTAGCAAGGTTTCCTTCCCTTCTCCTTGACAAGGAGAGGGGTGCCCGGAAGGGCGGGGTGAGGTTTTCTTCTTCCCTTCTCCTCGATAAGGAGAGGGGTGTAGCAAGGTTTTCTTCCCTTCTCCTTGATAAGGAGAGGGGTGCCCGGAAGGGCGGGGTGAGGTTTTCTACAACCGCTCGTATACCAAAATGGTCTGAGGGGAATATTTTTTCTTCGGTATTATCTACAGGTTCAATAGCAAATAAGTCTACAGACTGCGGTACCCAGCTATCTTGCTCGCTACACATCAAAATCCGGTCAAATCGTGCTGCTTCTCCTGCCAAACTCATTAATTCTGCTAAAGGATTTAGCTGCGGATTGAAAGTATAACCTGCTTCATCAGGACGTAAATCCTGCCAAACATCAACAAAACTACTAATATCTGGTACTTGTTCTTGGAGATTATTTCTAGTATTAAAATCACCAACAATAAAGTAATTTCCTGGCTGCTTTCGCAGATAATCAACTACAGTTGTTAATTGGTATTTTCTTTTTTTGTCAGCATTTTGAGCGCGATTGCTTGTCAAATGCACCGCCGCAACCTGTAATAACTCACTATTGATAAACCAGCTTCCCACTAATACATGCTTATGAGCAGAAAACTTATGTTCGACTAATGTATATGGCAAACGCGACAACAATAAATTAGCAAATGTTTGAATATTTTCAGCCGTACTTGATTCAGAAACATAATAATCCCGTACCCAATCTTGGGCTAAGAGAAACCTGACAAAATCTGGTGTTGCTTCTTGAATCGCAATAATATCCGCATCGCATTTACGCAATTCTTCAACAATTACCGGCAAACGTTTTTCAGTTTGGATTTTCTCCTTTTCATAAACATCACATAGCACATTGAAACTAGCAACTGTTAAAGAATTTGATTTAACTGACTTTGATAAATAATCAATAGCTTGCCAACCATCAACTTTGTATTTATAAACAGGCTTTGTACTAAAAGTTGCGGGTTGTTCTTTTATATCTGAAGTACTTTTATCGGTTTCATCTGCTTGATTGTTATTCCACGCAAAAGCCGGTAAATGTCCGCTGGAAATCAAATCCAAATGCTGCTCTCTATCCCAAACAACAATATCTTGAGCGCGAATATAGCGGATACGATGCCAAGGGATATCGCCATCAGCAGCCCAATGAGCCAAAGGTTTTTCGCGAATACCGCTTGCAGAAACCCTGTCTTCAAAACCAGCAATAAAAACATTGCTATCAAGACGAGAATCCCAAATAATTCGATTATAAATTTCCCAGCTAGTTGCCATTTTTGGCTTATCTTGTTTAGACATGATTTTAATTTGGTAATTGGTAATTGGGCATTGGGAATCATAAATTTTTCTCCTCCCTCTCTTCCTCAACTCGCAATCCAATCCACGCGGTGCGCTTCAATAATCGTCGGAACTTCCAAACGATTTTTCATGCGGTAGAGTACTTTTTCTGGCACTTTATCGGTACGGGTTTTGTTTCTTTTCAACAAGTTTGACCAAGATGTTTCTAGATAAACAATGCGAATATCAGCTTGGTAAGCTGCAAATAAACGAATCAACATTCCCCGTAATTGCTTGTTTAAATTAGTTGCATTCCAAACAAAAGAAACTCCTGTTCGCATATATTCTTTCGCCAGATATTTAGCTGCATTTGCAACTTCACCTTGATTATCACCTGGTTTAATACCCATTTCGCGACGCAAGTCATCCAGGGATATGACTTTATATTCTGGTAAATTTTCTTGAATCCAAGTGTCTTTTCCCGAGCCGGGTAATCCTGACATGATTACTACTTGAAAACGAGTATCGTCATAAGCGTGATAATCAGGATTACCGTTTTCTTTTTGGAAATATATAAACCGACTATGGGCTGATGGAAACAAGCGTGGTTGGGAAAAACAATTGTTTTCTCGGCAGAATTCACGAAAGAAATCAATACGTTCAAATAATTGATTTTGGTCATTACAATAACGTCCCCTTACATCAGCTTCTGCGAGCATAGCTAACATATCGCAACGAATAATTTGGCTGGCTTTAATAACAGCTTTTTGCGGATTTAATTTATCCCAAAACCATAAAGGTAAACTTCCGTATTTTACTAAAGAGACAATTTCTTCTCTTTGTTGAAAAGGTACGTTTAAATCCCAAAGAATTTCTTGTGCCATTTTTGCACCTTGTAATACATGCCCCTTTGAACTAATGGCACCAGAATCTTCTATTTTGGTAGCCTTTGGTTTTGCGACATCGTGTAATAAAGCCCCAGCAAACAGCATCGAGCGCTGTATTTCAGGTAAAGCTTGCCATTGGGGTAATGCAATCAAAGCTTCACACACTAACTTTGTATGAGTAAGAACATCACCCTCCTCGTGATAGCGTGCATCTTGCGGGCAATCAGCAAGTACTCGCAACCACTCAAATTTATTTTCTAATTCACGCCAATTTATGGCAAAATCACCCTTATTTGGGCAATAAGGAAAAGTCCACATAGTATTAGTTAGTAGTTAGTGGTTAGTGGTTGGTGGTTAGTAGCGAATAAAGAATGATGATGGAGTAATGGAGAGAAAATTATTTTCTTACCCCCTCTACCCCCTCTCCCTCTCTTCCCCCTCTACTACTCCCTGATAACTGCTCGCTAAATAAATCAACACCATCACACAACTGATTCGGAATTATCGGACGATTCAGCCAATGTCCATCTGATTGTTGAATGGTGGTTAAAAAGCTCGAACGCACGTATTTATAACGATTTATAACCGTATCTGCCGATTCAATTTTGATGTATAAACCTTCAATTACAGAGCTTCTATCGGTTTGTTGTAAAGAGCGTTCGACATCTAGCCCTTTTTCTAAACAAATCTTTTCAAAGTTCTGTAAGTGTTCGGAGGTTTGATAATATGATTTTCCTAAGAAACTAATTAATTGTTTATAGGATTGAATTTCTCCAGCAAATAAGAGGGGTACGGAAACTATCGGCAAACCTGCTAATAGCTGTTTTCTTTTAGCAGTACTTAGAAATACTTGTTTTTCTAAATCAAGCACATCGAATTCTAAGAAATAATGAGGCAAAGCATCGTAAAATACCGTATGTTTTGCATATAGCCATTCTCCGTAAAGAATATAGCGACTACCTAATACTTCCCAAAAACTAGCAACGTGAGTATTAGCCCACTGCTTGAACAAGTTGAAGTGCTTTTCTCGCGCTCCACCAGTTAAATAGTGTCCCCGACTTTGCAGTTGAATTTGTCCGTCAGCACTGAAGCTAATTGCAGCATTCGCACCATCTACTTTTTCTTCAACTACTGCATAGCGCTGCTTAATTTCTGCAAAAGGGATATCATTTAAATCTTCATCCCCAGGTTGCAATCGCGAACCCTGAATATGATGGGTACGCGGATATTTATAAATTTGTTTCATTGCTTTTAACTCTTAATAAGTTCAATCAAAGATAGGAATTACGCAAATTGCATATACTCTACGTGTTACTTCTTGTAAAGCAACATAAATAATACAAAATGCTAAAAACCTAAAAAATTTCGCAGCGAATGAAGAATAGAAGCGTCCGAAAAGACAACATTCGCGCTAAATCACAAACTTGACTGAATTGAGGAACTACATATCCCGTTACCGTTAATTCTAAGAGTTGGTATTTTATATATTACATCATAATACAGAATTAGGTCAAAGGTTAAAGGTTAGATTTTTTCGATGCCTATTACCAATTACCAATGCCCTATGCCCAATTTCCAATTCCCATTAAATTAATTTGTATCAATTGAACGGTAATAAGCGCTACACTTCTCTATTATGTGGAAAAAGCGATAGTAGAAGAAATAATCAATGCTTTCTCGTATTAAAGATTTAGCAGCAGAATTAGCACCGCGTTTAATCGAAATTCGTCGCCACATTCACTCTCACCCGGAATTGAGTGGTGAAGAGTTTCAGACAGCAGCTTTTGTTGCTGGGGTTTTATCTTCTAACGGTATTCATGTTGAGGAAAATATTGGTAAAACCGGCGCGATTGGGGAACTTGAAGGTAATGGTAGCGATAAACGTATTTTGGCTATTCGTACTGACATGGATGCTTTGCCGATTCAGGAATTAGCGCCACTCGATTATGCATCCCGCAATCAAGGAATTATGCACGCTTGCGGACATGATGTCCACACTACTGTGGGTTTGGGGACGGCAATTATTTTGTCTAAGTTATCACAGGAGATACCTGGAAAAGTACGATTTATATTTCAGCCTGCTGAGGAAATTGCTCAAGGTGCAAGTTGGATGGTTGCAGATGGAGCGATGGAAAATGTAGAAAGTATTTTAGGAGTTCACGTTTTCCCTTCTATACCTGCGGGTTCGGTTGGTATACGTTACGGTGCATTAACAGCAGCAGCAGATGATTTAGAGATTACTATTACTGGTGAATCTGGACATGGGGCACGCCCTCACCAAGCCATAGATGCTATTTGGATAGCCGCACAGGTAATTACTACGCTGCAACAAGCAATTAGCCGCACGCAAAATCCCTTGCATCCGGTAGTATTGAGCATCGGAAAAATTACTGGTGGTAGAGCGCCCAATGTTATTGCCGATTCCGTTCTTTTGCAAGGAACAGTGCGATCGCTACATCCAGATAGCAGCAAGGAATTACCAAGTTGGATTGAAAATATTGTCAAAAATGTTTGCGATACTTATGGTGCAAAATACAAAGTAGATTATCGTCAGGGCGTACCCAGTGTTCAAAATGACCTAGCACTTACTCAAATTTTACAGACAGCAGCTGAAGAAGCATGGGGTAGCGATCGCGTTGAAATTTTACCGGAACCTTCTTTGGGTGGTGAAGATTTTTCTATGTATTTAGAAAAAGCACCCGGCTCAATGTTTCGTTTGGGTGTAGGTTTTGCAGATAGAGAGGTAAATCACCCATTACATCATCCCAAATTTGAAGTTGACGAATCTGCCATTATTACTGGGGTTGTTACTGTTGCTTACGCTGCTTATAAGTATTGGGGACTTAAGAGCGATACAGTTCAAAATTTGACTCCTGTGGCAACGAACAGTTAGCAGCTAATAATTACCAGTTACCAGATAAAAACTCCATTCCTTTTTAAGGGGGGTGGAGTTAGAGAATGGGAAAGTATTACCAAAAATCGATTAACTATCATGCTTTTTCAATTCATAAATATACTAAAAAATCAAAAAACTTGAAAGCTCTCTCGCATAAAAATCATCAAATCATTAGCTCAAAGTAATTGATTCAGATTAATCTTTTCTCTAACCCCCTAGCCTTCCCTTACAAATATTTAATACCGTATAACCAGTACAGAATAACCTTGATTATTTACTCTTTCTTGCTCTATTCTCTATTGACTCTGATAAAACTAGTTTTCTTCTTTTGACCGGAATTTATTCCATATCCTTTTTCTTTTAAAATCTTAATCAGTTCGCCATTTCGTGGCTTGTTGGCACTTTCTTCTAAGCCCAACAATAATTTCAAATACTTATTTAAACCTTTCGATGCTTCTTTCTGCAAGTTTCTAATCCTAGCATCAAGTTTGTCTTTATATTGAATTAGTTCTTCTTTTTTTGGTAGTCTATTCTCATCATATATAAAAGCAATTTCGCGACCCGAATATCCATGAAGACATAAACACAGATAACGCTTTTCAAATTGTGTCAGCCTACAATTCGGTTTAAATTCGCAATATCTTTTTATTTGTTGAAGCGTATGAAGCAAGCGGTTGATGTCAAGCCCTGACTTCTTTTGAGCTAAATTTATCGGGTGTAAGTTAATTAGTTCGTCAAGCAAACAATTAATATCAGGCTCGGATTTTTTTGGGGCTGAATCAGTCGGGTCTACGTTAATCAGTTGATGGAGTAAGCAGTTAATATCAAGTCTTTGAGAAGAATCACGATATTTCATACTTTGAAATAATTCGGTAGATACAAAACCTTCTGTCTCAAAATATCATTAATTCAATCCGAAATAAACCCGACATTTAATAAATTTGCAAAAATAATGTCGGGTTGCTTTTGTGTCAGTTTTTTGATTAATCTGTTTAATGTAGTAAAGCAATTGCTTCAACAAATGCAGCAAAGAATAAAGCGATACAAAACTCATTGTAAATATTATTACTTTTGTACTCGAATATAAAAGTTAGCTTCTGAATAAATACGTTAATCGAGGGATGAAAGCAATAGCGAAGAAGTAATTGATTGAACCAATAATTACTTTTATTTCATTAGGCAATTTAGTTAGTCCCTACAACCTTTCCAGCAAAATTTGATTACTACTTGATAGGATTTTCAGCGGTGTTTTTTAAATCTAAACTTCTTATTTCCACTTTGGTTGCGTTACCTCTTAGTGTCTTGTCATTCAAAGCTTTGTCTCCAACGTTTCAAGCTATTGGAAGTGCGTCATCAAGCGTAAATAAAAATGTTCAAAGCGATGCACAAAAATCTACCGAGACTGAGCCTAAAGCGAATACTGGAGGAAGCAAATCTAGGTTTGGTATAAGCTCAAAAGCGATGTTAGTAGCTCATGCTCCTAGAAGTTCGAGAACTATCAGAGCATCTCGTACCTCTAAGAAAAGAAGATCGAGAGCTATCAGAGCAACTAATGCTTCTAAGAAAAGATCGAGAAAGATTAAAGTAGCTCGTGCTTCTAGAAGAAGACTGTATTGGAGATTGCCTTGGGTTGGAGCAACCGCAACAGTAACTCAGCGCTGGCATTCGGATAGCTGGGGTAGATATAAAAGTGTAGATTTTGGATTACCTGCCGGAACACCTGTAGTAGCTCCTATTGCAAGTAGAGTCTTATCGTTCTGTAATGCAGGTAGAAATCATCTAGCAATTCGCCTACAAGCGGCAGATGGCAACAGGTATAGCTTAGTTCACGTTAAATCGAGAAGCGTGTATGTCAATAAAAGGTATAGAAAGGGTCAAATTATAGGAGTTATAGCCCGTAATACACCCCGCAATCGTTGCGCTAGATCGACTGGTCCGCATTTACATATGTCTTTCCCAAGACAGAATTTTAAATTAGGTAGATATTGGTTTTCGCGCTCTTATATCCCTAAAAGATTGAAACCTTAAGATTAATTTCAGAGGCTTAATAGATTCAGGACTTACGCAAAGCAAAATTGTCATTGCAACCGAAACAGAGTGTAGGGAAGCAATCCCAAGCTTTCGAGAGACGATCTACCTCGCTGTCGCATGTCCTAACGGACACGCTGCGCTAACGTAATGACGCAATCACCTTAGCGCAGCGTAAGTCCTAATATTAAGAGGTTTCCTATTAAGGGAACCTTTTTGTCGATTGTTGAACAGAGCAATTTATGTTTAATGGCTTGGTATGCTTTGCAACTTTGACCAAATATTAAATAACAGTATTAGATAAATTCATAACTTCTGTCCGGAGTTATGCAATTAATGCATGAATTTTATAACAACTAGAGGGACGCAATGTTTATGTAGGATGTTCATTGTCCATCCTACATTTTCTTAGTTAGATGCAATAAAAATGTATGCTGTTCGATATTCGCCGCTATCCGGATAAAAAATGAAAATAATTTTCTAAGTCAAAATAATAAAAAATATTGTCTTAAATGATAAAGTCTTAAAGACAGTTTGAAAATAAGAGTATTAATTGATTGTAAATATTTTTAATTGTAATACCAATTCTGTATGAGGCTGCGCTTAATCGCCCATGTCCTTACGGACACGCTCCGCTAACAGCCTGGAAGGCTGGGGCTACTGAAACTAAGCCCGCCTACGCGGGCTAAATTAGGCGCATCTTTATAAAGAAATGGTATAAGGTGTGTGATTGAAGAGTATAATACACCTGCTTTAGTAGGAATTTTAACAAATTAATTTTTGTAGCTGAATGATAAAAAAATTAGTCGGTTTTGTGTTTCCCTGTGCCATAATCTCTACTTGCTTTCCCGAAAAATAATTTAATTAAGTAAACCGAATTTCAATATTCATGTTTTAATAACAACATTCGCGGAACCTCAGTAACGCTAAAACACTCATACAGTACACATAAAATACAAAGAATTACTCAACCTCGAATGTCTAAAAAGTCTTCTCTAAGTTTACTATTATTATTCTTCGGAGTTCAATTTGGTGTCAATCAGCAAGCAGCAACAGCACAAACAAATTCGGGAGTAGTAATACCAACAACCCCCAGAAATACACCTCGGGTTCCCAGTCGAACTATACCTACACTTCCTAGAAGAACACCTACAACTCCTAGAAGAACTCCCGCACCTTCAGGAAATAGATTTTGCGCTTCTCAATTAAATTATGCAGTTGATTCTATAACAAATCGTACTCAATTTAACAGAACGCATTGGGGCATTATGGTGCAAAATCTGGGTTCACCACGAACTTTGTATAGCCGCAATCATAAAAAATATTTTACTCCTGCATCCGTCACTAAGTTGATGACAACGGCAGCAGCTTTACAAACTCTTAGTCCTAATTATCGTATCCGTACTTCAGTGTATGAAACTGGAAATGGCGTAGTACAAGTAGTTGGTAGAGGAGATCCTAGCTTAAAAAGCGAACAGCTTGAAGTCTTAGCAAAACAGTTGCGTCAAAAAGGTGTTCGCCGAATTAATAGATTAATAGCTAATGATGCTTACTTTAAAGGTGAAGCTGTCGAGCCAAGTTGGATGTGGGAAGATGTACAGTTTTATTACGGCGCACCAGTTAACAGTTTAATGTTAAATGAAAATGCTGCTGTAATTAGGCTATATCCTCAAAGAGTTGGCAGACGTTTGTTATTAAAGTGGGATAATCCTTTAGATGCATCTGGATGGAAAGTTGTTAATCAAACGATGACAGCCCGTAAAGGTACAAAGAGATACATAGAAGTTAAGCGGGATTTAAAAGGGCAAACCTTATATTTAACAGGACAACTTCCCGAAGGTTCTCGCCCCGATATCACCGCGATCGCAGTCTTTAACCCAATACAAAATTTCTTGACACATTTTCGGCAAAGCTTGAGAAAACAAGGAGTTTCCGTTAAAGGAGCGTACTGGGGAACTACTAAAACTAGCGGAAGAGAATTAGCCGCAGTCCAATCACCACCATTATCTGAATTGATTACAGAGACAAATATTAATAGTAATAATTTGTATGCAGAAGCTTTATTAAAAGCATTAGCGACTAAAAAGCCGTTAGAGAGAAACCAAACAACCGTTGATGCGGGTTTAGAAGTGATGAAGTCAACCTTAACACGAATCGGAGTTGAGCCTACAACCTATAAATTAGTAGATGGTTCGGGTTTATCTCGTAAAGACTTAATCAGTCCTCAAGCATTAGTGCAGACATTGCAGGGAATGGCAAAATCTCGCTATGCTTCCGTTTTCCGCGCTTCACTACCGGTTGCAGGTAAAAACGGCACACTAAAGTATCGTTTTAAGGATATAGCTCCCGAAGGTTTGGTACAAGCAAAAACCGGAACCATGACTGGTGTTGTCACCCTTGCTGGATATGTCAACGCACCTAATTATGGTCCCGTAGCATTCAGTATTATGGTGAATCAAACCGAACAGCCAATTAGAACTGTTAGGAATGCAATTGATGAGATTGTAGTGCATTTAAGTAAGATGCAGAGGTGTTAATTTTAAGAAACGTGATATGATATTGCGTCTCTACTGATGTTATCTACATAAAAATAAGACGTAGCACTGCTACGTCTCTACATATAATTTACGTTATTCTACTATTCAGCCATACAACACAATACTTTTAAAGTCGTCCGATCTAAAGACTCATCAAAAAGTATATCTTGTACTACATAAATACCATCTCGGACAACATAATTTTGACTCGATTCCGAATTATTAAGTTTTACTGTAACTTCACCCGCTTCGTTTTCCAACTTCAAATCGCTCATAGGAACTCTTATCAAAGATTCCCGAATAAAATCAGATAATTTTTCACCTTTAATAAGGATATCGCCATCGCTGAAAATTGCTCGATTTAAATCAAAGTTAACCTTTTTAATTCGATTAAAATCAAATGTTTCAGAATTATTATTCAAGGTAACTTCAATCTGTTTTGTTTGTAGATTAATGTTCACCCATCCTATTTTAGATGCTCCTCCAATTAATCTTACATTTGCCTTTTGTGGAAAAACGACTCTAGCAGAATTTTCAGCAGTATATGATTTTATTGCAGGTAATGGAATTACAGACTTATTGACTTCAGAAAATTTGCTCTGGTTGCATCCTGTCAGTCCGAAAATTGCAGCTAATAATGTAATTAGCAACACTTTAGATAATACCTTCATGTATCTAACCTAAGTGTTATTTTATATTCATCATACTTCAATATTTTTTGATTTAAGGTATAGTGATTTGTTAAAATGAACAAACAAAGCTTTTTTTTATTTATTAATTTAATTTTTTAAACGAAAATTATAGCGACTAAAGTAAAAAATAAAAAACCTGGTTTATGTCAAAACCAGGTTTTTTAATATTGTAAGCTTAATTGCTTATATATTTAGAAATACTTTCATCTTCATCTTTTGTAAGGACTCGTCAAACTCTATAGTCTCTATCACATATTTACTATTAAGTATGAGTTGTTCGGAACTAGCAAGTATAGAGTTAGTAAGTTTCAATTTAGCTTCATCTACTCTATTTGCTTGCAATTTAAAATCTTTTGTAGGAACAGCTAGCCAAGTTTCTTGCTTTACTTCAGACAGTTCTTTTTCGTTTCTCACTAAAATATCAGGAGAAGAAAATGGTGCTTTCCCAATGACAAATTTCAACTTTTTTATATCCTTGAAATTTATCTTTTGATAATTACCGTTCCAAGTGATTTGAAGTTCTTTTTTTGGAGAATTAAATTGAGTCAGCCATCCATATTTTGGCTTTCCTTCTTTTAATTCTATAATCACCTGCGGTAGCAAAAGTATTATTGAATCATCAATCGGTACTTGTTCAATTTTTAATGATGACTTAGGCAATTCTGTATCTTTAGATAACAAAATTTGATTGTATCCTACTATTCCAACAACCGAAGCTACTAGTGTAATTAGGAACACTTTTGGCACTAGTTTCATGTATCCTAATAAAGTGTTAATTTACACTGATAATACTTGGTTGTTTTTCGATAATAAAGTATAAAAAATACTATTAACGATAATTAAGCGTCTTTTTTTACTCAAAAATACTTATAAGGTAAATCCAGAAATTAATCTATAAAGAGATTCTTTTCTTCTTCTACGATATATTTGAAAGCTATATAAGAACCCATAGCAATATCATAGCCAATACAAATTATTGGATACCATCGAGGAACAAATGTAGTTAGGCTATGATTATCAATAAGTAAATCTCAAATTGGATGAATTAGCTATCCTATCGCTAAAAGCCAGGATGAATATTTTACTCCTACAAAAGCAATTAGACTGAATACAATTACTCCTACAACTTCAGTTAATATCCACGTGGCATTTTGACTCAAAGAAGAAAAACCTACATAGATTAAAGCAGCAATAATTAGAGCGATAGCATAAAACTGGTGATGAATTTTTACAAAACTGGAATCTCTCTTGCTAAATTATAATGGGAACATCTTGCTCGCTTGATATGCATAGCGAGCAAGATGCTTATCCTACTAATTTTTTTCTAAAATAAAGATATTCAGCTATGCACTCATCTGACTATTTATCCTTTTCTACGGCTTAACCAACTATCCACAGAAATTAAATTGAAATTACAACCAGCGAGTAATATAAACAAGATTAAATTATAAATTAATTGCGAACCAGCTATGTCCCATTTTTGTAGCAAACAAACCCCGAACATCAAAGTCATCATTAACAGGAAATTAGCTATCAAAGCTTTACGAGTTTGCAAACCCAAAATTAATAGCAAACCTACAGCAAATTCTACAATAGGAATTAGATAAGCAGGTCCGGCTATTAATAATGGAGGTATCGCAATATCTTTGTAAAGTCCTACCTGAGAATCAACAAAACCAGATATATTAGGGAGTCTAACCAAACCATGAACAAACATATTGATACCAAAAACTAGCCGCAAAAAAGTGTAAGCTAGAACAATATCTGAGTTACGCAATTGAACTTTTGGGTTATACATTTGCTCTATCTGAATCTGTAACGTAGGTGTCGTCATAGTCGTTAGTAGCTGATTCTGCATCTAAGCTAACTGGCCCAGTTCCGTAGTAATATATCAGTAGCATCGAACCAACTAAACCGAAGTTTTTCAGAAAAGCATTCAATTCTTTAGGATCGGTGAAAGGATTATGAAAGACGAATGTTGTAGGAACTAAGAAGATAATTAATAAAATTGCTCCTATACGTGCTTTGAAGCCTAACAAAATTGAAAGCCCACCCACCAAAGTACAGAAAATATTACCAAGAAGCAATAATTGTGGTGCGGGTAAACCCCTGTTAGTCATCATTTCTACGATTCCTTGAAAACCAAGAGTGTTAGCAACCGCAGCTTTTAGAAAAATTGCTGCGAGAAAAGCTCTACCAATTAACGGAATATATTTTTTGAAGCCCATAATGAAGTTAGTTGTTAGTTGTTAGTTGTGAAACTTAGGAGTGAAAAGTTATGAGTTAGAAATAATTGTTTACTGTTCGCTGCTAACTGGTAACTTCTCGCTCTTTCCTGTAGAAATAATAATCCTAGATGCTCCTTCAGAAAAGAAATAATATTTCAGCCAATTGAAAAGTACTCCCAAACGGTTACGAATTCCAGGTAAATATAGCAAATGAACTTCTAACCACAGAAACCAGGCAATAAATCCTTTGATTGGAAATTTTCCAATTTTACCAACTCCTGCATGTTTTGCAATTATAGCCAAACGCCCCTTGTTAAAGTAATTGAAGCTTTTGGGTGATTCTCCACGCATTTGTAGAAGGATGTTATCTGCTGCTGTTTTTCCTTGCTGAATAGCTTCTTGTGCTACTCCATTGAATTCTTCTTGAGTATCAACATAGGAAACATCCCCTACACCATATATGTTTTTATGCCCGCAAAGTTGTAAGGTTTGCTCAACTATAACTTTCTCTTTTGCAGCGGTTTTTACTGACTGTTTCGTTTCAGGAGTTGCTGCTAATACTCCCGCAGTCCATATAACTGTATCTGTAAAAATAACGGTATTATCTTCTAAATAAACAGCTTCTGGAGTAACTTTACTAACTTTAGAATTAAGATGTACCTTGATTCCATGATGGAGCAACCATTTTTCAGTATATTTTCCTAACTTTTGGGGATAGCTAGGAAATAATCTGTCTCCGGATTGTATAAGTATGACTCTGGCGCTATCTGGATTTAAAGTTGGGTAGTCTTTTTTTAAAGCGCTTTGAATTAATTCGTTTAAACTACCAGCTAATTCTATACCAGTTGCACCACCACCGACTATGACAAAAGTTAGTAACCGTGTTTGCTCATCCTTATTAGTAACTTTTGTTGCCTGTTCAAAACGGCTTAAAACTTGGTTGCGGATGGCGATCGCATCTGTCAAAGTCCTCATAGGAAAACTGTTTTCCGGCGCTCCTGTCACTCCCAGGAATTGAGATTGACTGCCAGTCGCAATGACTAAATAATTGTAATCAATTGCTACATTATCTGCACAAACAATTTGATTATCAAAATCAACTTTTCTTACATCAGCTTGCAAAAAATTTACTGTTGGTAAATTTCGTAATAAACGACGCAAGGGATAAATAATTTGATGGGGATAAAGTACAGCAGTGGCTACTTGGTAGAGCATTGGGACAAAGGTGTGATAATTATGACGGTCAATTAGCAAAACATTGACCCCATATTTACCTAGCTTTTTAGCAACTTCTACACCAGCAAAACCAGCACCGATTATTACAACTCTTGGTTTTTGAGAGGTCATCTCTCCTTCCTTAAGTGGTTTGCTATAGCTTACTTTTCTGACAACACAATGATACGTAATTTATCTTAGAATTAATGTCTAATTTAAAGAATATATTAACCTCCTTTGTTAGTGATTTTAAAGACAATTATAAAAATATAACTTTAGACCTAATTCTATCGGAATAATTATACAATTGCAGCGTCTTGAGGAGATTCACAAAATTATATTTTCTACTATATAAATACTGTATTAGCTGTGATAATACTAACTGACGTTCAAAATATATACGGTTTATACATAAAAGACTGGTAATTATGTGTATAAAGTTATTGTAAAGACTACACATTTTGTCGTAAAAATGGTCTAACTAAAGGGAAAATGGTTCTGGAATAATTCCTCTACAAATTTTATTTGCCATTCGCCGATAGCGAAATTCAAAATCATACAGTTTTTTCAGGAAAATTGATTTATATTTTGGCTGCTATTTTTTAGCTGCAATTTCTCGAATTGTGAATTTCGCAATTTAATAATCTGCGGGTGGTAGAGCTTAAAAATTAAAACATAGGAATATTCTGAGTATTCATATTTGAGGTTGAGTGTTAGTTATGGAAGACCAAAAACTTACCAAGATTCCTGTCACTCCTATCGATGGGCCAATTCCTGTAGAGCCTGATTTTCCTATCGGCGGACCAACTCCTGAAGCCACAATTCAAATTGAAGGAAGTCCAAAAAAAGCTCAAGCAAGAACAAGTGCTGAATCAATAATTCCAGCAGCAAATCGCATCGAGGGAACTGATAACCCAGAAATACTTTTCACAACTCCCGGAGATGACTTGGTTTTGGCTAAAGGTGGTAACGATACTATCTTTGGCAGTCTTGGAAATGATACGTATAGCGGTGGTGATGGATTTGATAGTCTAGACTACAGTCTATTAGGGAAAAAAATTACCCTGCTTCCAAGAGGTTTTGTGGGTAATGGAGATACTCAAGGAAGTCAAATTCAAGAGATAGAAAGAATTGTCGGAGCACCAAATAAAGATAATGCGATTGATGGTTCGGGTGGTAGGAGAACAAAGACATCTTTCAACATCAATTTAGCCCAGGAAAAGTTAGTAGTAGAAAATCTTCCCGGAGGCGGTTCCTTTAAATTTGAAGTCGAAAATTTTGTAAATATTGAAGGAACAGAAAATGACGACTCGCTTACCGGTAACGATAAAAGAAACAGGATATCAGGAAACGGTGGTAATGATGTTCTGATTGGTGGATTAGAAAGCGACACCTTGTTTGGCGGTTCTGGAAATGACACTTTGACAGGTTCAGATCCAACAGTAAGTCAGACTCCTGGAAGCGAAAGAGATGAACTAACTGGTGGTTCTGGTATAGATAAATTCATTTTAGGTAACGAAAAAGGTTCCTTCTACGATGATTTCACCAGCAATGATTTTGCTCGAATCACCGACTTTACATTTGGAGAGACAATCCAATTGAGTACTCAAGCAACATATAATATCGAACAAAGTAGCAACGGATTTAATGTATTTTTAGTTAAAGATTCCGGTAAAGATGTAATCGCGAAAGTAACCGTCTCTTTGGGAATATCAAGTGCAAGAAGTGCAGCTTTGACAACAGATGCAGCATTAACTACAGAATCTGCTGTCAGTAGTTTATTGACTGGCATTCCTGAAGGTGATTTTACAATCAACTCCGGAGAACAGAAGGGTGTCTTTGTTGCGTAGCCGTCGCATGTCCTAACGGACACGCTGAGCTAAGGTAATGACGCAACGCCGGTTATTTTTGCGTAAGTCCTGATGTTGATAAACCCGGTTTTTTTGAGAAGATCGGGTTTATTAATTAGTAATAATGATTTAAAAGCACGAATACAGCATATTTCATCTTTGTGAGGTACATTTGGGCGGACAGGGATGTCCACCCCACCAGAGTTTTATAATTTATGGTTGTACCTTATTTAGCTTCAAAATGCTGTATCTTAATATTCAATAATAATTACTGTTTGCTGTTCGTTGTTTCAAAGACAACACCTTCATAAAATAACTCGATAGGAATCTCGAATTCAATACTTGATAAAGTGACAATATCTCCTGCTATATAAGGATAATAAAGCCACATTATTCCTTCTCCCCTACAGTAACGCTCGACAGAAATATTTTCCGAATCAATCAAGATATATTCTTGCAAAGAAAGCATTTTTAAGTAGTAAGTAAATTTTTCTCCTCTATCTTTAGAACTCGTACCCGGAGAAAGCACTTCAGCTATTAGCTTCGGATTTTTATAAAATTTACGAGCCTTGAGGTCTTCAGGGTTGCAACTAACGATAACATCTGGATAGTAGTAAGGACTTTGAGGAGTAACCTGTACTTTCACATCTGAGACGTTAGCCTTACAGCCTTTAGAACTTAGATGTGGGTACAAATTTCTATAAAAATTTAGAGCAATATCATTATGGGGAATTGTACCACCAGTCATTGCCAAAACTTCGCCATTAACATATTCGTAGCGAATATCTTGCAGGGGTTCCCATTCAAGATATTCCTCAATTGTCATTTTTTGGGGCTTCTCGGGAATAGCTATCATTTGAAGACTTATATTAAAGAGTCAATTTGATTTGATTCTATCTATTTCTCTGCATGTTGTAACCGAATTCAATCAACTACTAACCGATAACTGCTCACCGTTTAAATAATCTTTTTACAGAATTCAAACTATAACCAAAGACTTCGCCATTTCTAAATAGCTGATACCCAATGAATATCAAAAAAGCTGATAAGAGCATAGCTAAAAGATTAAACGAAGCGAATAATCTACCAGAAAATAAAAGTAATGCAGTTCCGAGTCCTATTAAACCCCATCCCC
Organism: Rivularia sp. PCC 7116; assembly: GCF_000316665.1. Lineage (GTDB taxonomy): Bacteria > Cyanobacteriota > Cyanobacteriia > Cyanobacteriales > Nostocaceae > Rivularia. The sequence goes on from NC_019678.1 coordinate 7,049,352, forward strand.
AATTACGATTGATTCGCCGTTGTAAAAGAATTGCAAGTCCACTAATCCATAATATAATTGTTGGAAATCCAAGACCAAAACCAATTCTAGTGTTGGCAGCAAACATTAATATTCCTGACAGCATTGAGGCTAAACCAACAAATTTACTTTTACGGTCTACTACTTGTACTTTTTGCTCGTTATTGATAGCTTGAAGTTGGATAGTTGTGGGTTTGTTTGTCGCGATCGCAGTCTGCTGGCTTTGCTGTTTATATTGAAATATGAAACTGACTTTATTGTCGCTACCGAGGTCAATTTTATCACCTAGATTCAGTTGGTAACGTGTATGACTTTCTAATTTATTATCGTTTAAATAAGTGCCATTAGAACTACCCACATCCATTAAATAAAAATTGCTACCTTCTGCGATAATTTCTGCGTGAACACGCGAAACAATGTCAGCAGAAGGTAAAGTTAAAACATCAATATCTATAGGAATTTGCTCGTTTGGTTTTCCAATACGAATAATCGGATAATTTGGCGGAATGTCAAACGAAGTTGAGGTTTGAGTATGGAACAGTTCTAAACCAAGCCCTGTTGTTTGTAAAGTGCGTAAGTTTTGCATTTTCAGGGATGATATTTGTATTGATTTTACGTTTTTTTGATATGTAATATTGATTGTAGCGTTATCAGCCAGCAGCATTCCAAATTATCCTTTGCCAAGATTGACTCGGTTTGGAATAGGGGTAGGAGTGAGGGAGGAAAAGAGATTTTTATAAGTAGTATTCAAGGTGATAGGAGTAATTTTCGTAGTGGAAGCACCTTGCTTTATAGTCGCAAGGGAGCAAGAGGCTCCCGCTAGTGACCAACTTTTTATACCAAATACTTATAACTTCTAACTCACAACCCTTAATTCCTTATCCTCGATAATTTTTTCTCCTTCTTCCCTTGTATCTCCATTTCTATTTATTTGTTGAGATAGGGGAATCTCGATGATGAATTCAGTGCCCTTACCAAGTTCTGAACTGCAATGAAGTTTACCTTCATGTTTCTCAACTATTATTTGATAAGTAATTGATAAGCCCAATCCGGTTCCTTTTCCTACGGGCTTGGTAGTAAAAAATGGGTCAAAGAGTTTGTTTTTGACTTCCTCGCTCATTCCCATGCCGTTATCTGCAATCCTGACTGCTACTGTTTGACGATCAATCAATTCCGTCTGAATGCAAATTTGAGGATTTTGTATATCTTTTTTATCTCTTCCTTCCTCTAAAACATCTATTGCATTATTAATAATATTCATAAATGTTTGATTTAATTGTCCGGGATAACATTCTACGTTGGGCAGTTGATTATACTCTCTGATAATTTCGATACCGGTACGATTCGGTTTCGATTTGAGACGATTTTGTAAAATTAATAAAGTGCTTTCGATACCTTCATGAATATCAACTTCTTTCATATCGGCTTCATCTAAGCGGGAGAAGTTACGTAAAGATACAACTATTTCCCGAATGCGGGTTGCTCCCATTTTCATTGAATTTAATACTTTAGGTAAATCTTCTTTTACAAAGTCCAAGTCCATATCGTCAAGTTTTTCTTCTATTTCATCTCCGGGAGTGGAAAATTCTTGTTGATAAAGTTCAATTAATTCTAAAATATCTTCTATATACTGGTTTACGTGATTAATGTTGCCGTAAACGAAACTAACAGGATTATTGATTTCGTGGGCAACTCCGGCTACCATTTGACCCAAGCTCGACATTTTTTCGGTTTGAATTAGCTGTGCTTGAGTACTTTTTAGTTCATCTAGGGTTTCTTGTAACTCAGCTTGCGCTTGAGTGCGATCGCTAACTTCGTGTCTAAGATCTCGATTGAGTTTGACTAACTCCCCGCTATGTTCAATAATTTCGCTGTACGATCCATTTAATTTTTCCGTCATGCGGTTGAATTCATCAGCTAGTTGCTCTAATTCATCTTTTGTACGTATATTCAGCCGGTAATCAAGCTTACCCGCAGCAATTGCCGATGCTCCCTTTTGTAATTTATTCAAAGAGTTAATGACTGGAAGCATAATCAAGAAAAATTGACTAATAAAAATCAGCACAATTGTTACTATAATCGCAGAGGTTGCGAGTTCAGTCTTGTACTTAATTTCTTTCATCTCATCTTCAACTAGAATGATTTTTGCGTGAGCGCTATCTGTGACATCACGTATAAATAACTCAATCTCATTAGCAAAAGAGTTTATTGCTCTAAAATCCTTTTGGGAATCAGCTAAATATGAATCGGATGAGGTATTATTTTGTTTTCTAATTTCCTTACTTAAGCGTACTAAAAACGCGTGACGACGACGAATATCGTCTATTTCTTTGGCATTTGGCTCTAAAGTCTCTAGTCGAAGTAGGTTTGCTAAAAATTGATTTTGATATTTTTCTACATCTGACTTGTTGTTATTGATTAATACGTCATCTTTTAAAGCATCCACTTCATGTTTTAAATTTACTTTTAATTCTAAAGAAATTGCAATAACTCTATGGGATTTGTTGAGTTTATCACTAATTTTGCTTGTAACTTTATTTCGCCATAAAGAAGTCCCTGTTAAGAGGATGGCGATTAATCCTGCAAAGCAAGTAGAAGAAAGGATAAATTTTTTAAAAATTTTCATTTAACCTTTCCCTATTTCAAGGAAACAAGCTGCCGACTTACTTGAAAGATGATTATGTTTTCGCATGGTACCAAATATAATGAAAAATCTTTATTTCGTAGAACTGTAGATGCATAACCCCCAAAGGTTATTTGTCCAGTCCATGCCTAAGTATAGTTTTCCCAAATAGGTGATAAAGATAACAATTTATTGCAAAAATCATCTATTCAAAATTAGACGGGGAAGAAGCGGTAGAAAAGTAGAAAAGGGGATTTCTAGATTTTAGAGGGGTTTGGGAGTAAGATGTAGCGTGCCGAAAGGGATTAACTTCCAAGTGTTAAATATGACTCATGCCCCATGTCCTATCCCCTATTCTCCTCTAAGCAATACTTCCTCTCTTCCTTGCTTCTTTGTAAGAAGTTCCGACATTCTTCAAACCAGCTTTAATCATTTGTCTTTCTAGCAAACTGAAGAAGCGAGATCTATCGCCACCTCTTACAACTGCTTGGTTGTGGGATTCTGCTAACGCTACTGGATAACCATATCCTTTATGAACTTGTGCGAGCATAAGCCCCAAGGATTCTTCAAACATTTCGGTATCTTCCACTACCCATTGTGGAAATTCTACCCGCGCGATTTCGGTACCCACATGAACGTAACAAAAGTAAATTTGCTGCGAATCATATAAATCTAAAATGCGCGAATTACTCTTCCATAAAGGACTCCGCTGTCCCGGTTTGAGTTGAGTTGACCATAAAGTACTATCCCGCAATCCTTCAAACAACTTGCAAGGAATCTTCTCCATTTGATTCGGGCAAAAACTCATACAGTCCGGTGCTTTATGAGGACAAGCCGACAATCGGAAAAAATTCATTGCCTCAATACTCCGAGAAGCACTTAAATAACCCATCATAGGAATACCCGCTTCCCGCAAATCTTTCCAAGACTCCAAAATCGGCGGTAAGATATATTCCCTCGCATCATAAGGTAGTTGTTCTAAAAACCAGTAAATTAGCGAACCATCTACCATTGCCAATGTAGGTATTTTTTCTAAAGTCGCGGTAGAAGGGGAAGAGTGGGTAGAGGGGGTAGAATTTTCTTTAACTTTGTCTCCTTGTTTATTTTTATCTTCCCATCCCTTTCTCCCCTTCGGGTTCGGTAGTTCGCTCAACGGAGGGAACCTCCGCACGCGACTACTCTCACCGTCTCCCTTCCCGGTGGCAGCAATTGCTAACTCAGACAACACCACAGCTTCACTAGCGGTGCGTCGGTAACTCATCCATTCTTCGGTTCTAATTCCCCACTGACGAGACATATATAAATCTTCAGGTCGATAGAATATTTCCGGCAAACTATCTAGAATCGGGTGTTTATTTTGTCCATAATGCAAAACGACCCTACCGATATTCAGAAGATAACAATAAGCAATTTCGTGATGGTTGGGAGCAATTTGGGAACCGTCAGTAGCAATGACAGTATGAATTTTGGGAGGAACCATAATATCAATACAGGTGTGCAACGGTTCCATTGGAGTTGCATTCGCAAACAATATGCGATCGCGCCATTTTTGTTGGATTTTAACTAACTCGTCTTGGTTGTCAAAAGCATATTCAAGATGTTTCATCCCCAACTGCAACCGTTGACGATTTGCTTCAGCTTCTTGAGTCAGATGTTGACTCAAACCACGCATTTGTCCCGCAAGTTTACTTAAATCGAGCATAATCAGTTATCAGTGAGCAGTGAGCAGTGAGCAGTGAACAGTTATCAGTTATCAGTAACCAGTGAAAATTTAACAGCGAGCAGTGAACAATTTCTTTCTGAAGACCGATGTGTTATGAAAATTATTATAGTGTTCGCGACTGCAAGAACAATTATTAACTATCAGAAAACAATTACCAATTACCAATTACCAATTAGCAACTAATAACTGCTCACTGCTCGCTGTTCACTGTTCAATGACTCAACTTTGCCATTCACCAAAGTCTTGGGTAAATTGAGCCAGTGATATTAAATTTATTCGCGTATCTTGTTGAGCATTTTCTCTTTCTTTGGCAGTATTATAACCCCAGTCGCAAAGGAACAATTCTACCTCTTGTAAATCTTCTTGCACTTTTACTTTTTGTAACGTTTTTATCCGGTCTTCTAAAAACCATAGATTAACCGATGAATAGTTAGAATCTTGTTTTAATTCTCGCAATATTTCATATTTAGGACGCTTTTCTTCTTTACCGAAAATTGCTTCTCGCGGTAAATCAAAACCTGCTTTTTGCAACAATTCTTTGACAAAACGTCCTTCTTTTGTTGTCACTATATATAATGCAGTTTGAGTATTATATATATTTTGAATTCTTTCTACTACTCCGGGATAAAATTTATGCATACTTAGCCAACCATCTAAATCATTGGCTATCCATTCATCGCGCTGCGTATCTAAACTAAAAGCAATTTCCTGGGCTGAAAAGTCATTTTGACGAAGAATTTTTTGAGATATATCATGCCATGCTTGCAAAATATTATCTTCCTCAAAACCTTCTAATAATGCTTTTACTAACACTGGCATTTCCCAACCAGTTTCTATTACAGGACGAAGGCGATAAAATTTATTAGCTATTTCTTCTGTTTGATTTTGGTTCGCACAAGGCCAAAATTTGCAGTGAGTACGCCAAGCTACTTGAAAGTATTCTATCAAGCCGTTACAGATTACACCATCAAAGTCCAAAGCTAGAATTGTCGGGCTAATTGCGGTCATTTTATGAGTTTGCGAAACTGCTTTTGTAAGCTTATCGAATTTGCGATAAATTTGTGCTTTTTTTTGTTGAAATTGTGCTACCTACGTGCCTAAGTTAGAATTAACATAAATTCGTCCGAGAGTTTAAGGCGGGAGTTATGAATAATCCTTTTCCAGGAATGAACCCATATTTGGAACAGCCAGAATTATGGCATCAAGTTCATAACCGCTTAATTGTAGCAATTGCAGATGAAATTACTCCACAAGTAGCTCCTCAATATCATGTTGCTATCGTAGAACGAGTTTATAGCAGTATTTCAGACAATTTGCTTGTCGGAATTGCAGATGTAGCAGTTTCCCGACGTAATGATTCAAGCGAGAGAATTGCTGTGATGACGCAGGAATTAATTCAACCTAAAAAAGTATCGGTACCCATACCAGAAGAAACCGTAGAAAGATATTTAGAAGTTCGTTCGACTCAATCTGGAGAAGTAATTTCAGTAATTGAAATACTTTCACCCAAAAATAAACGTTCTAAACAAGGTAGAGAAGCTTACGAAAATAAGCTAATATTTTAAATTAGTTTTTCGTCTGGTTCCCAGGTTCAACCTGGGAACTAGGTTTTGGAGGCTCTGCCTCCACTGATGAAAACACTACAACTCTTCAGTAATCTTCACTTCTTTAGAAAGATATTTAAACCAAGTAAAATATAAGGCAATTGAAAGCATTATAAACACTGCCAAAAGAGTACCAAAAACATCCCAGCGCTTCATCATAAAGGTAATTCCCAGCATAAATAAAGTCAATTGCCAGGGAATTGCAATCAATGTAGAAACAATATCGCGGCGATTTTCGTTTTTAATTTTCTGCTGGATATTAGCAGGAAGATTTTTCCGCACTATTCCCCAAAAGCCGAATGGTCTGGTAACTTTATAGAAGTTATCTATTACCTGTAAATCTGTTGGTTGGGTTGTAAATGTGCCGATGATGCAGCCAATGAATGAGGAAATACTAGGGATGAGAAACAAAGCATATTCTTGTAACTGTGAATCTATATTCTTGATGATGAATGCTTTAGTAACTATGGCTGCTAACATCCCTGCTGCCGTACCAGCAGCAAATCCATAACCGTTAAAGCGCCACCAATACCATCTTAATACCAAAGGAATTGCTAATCCTGCTCCCAATCCCAAGGTTAGCCATCCCCAAATTTCGTTAATATTTTTAATTTGGTAACTAAATAGCATTCCTACAACTACAATCACTACCGATGCTAAACGACTTTGGGTAAGTAGTTGCTGGCTGGATGCTTCGGGTTTTAGATATGCTTGATAAATATCTTTTACCCAGTAAGCGGCGCTGGAATTAATGATAGAGTCAAAAGTAGACATTGCTGCTGCAATAAAACAAGCTATTAATATTCCTTTAATTCCTACTGGCACGTATTCTCCAATTACCGTAGGTAAAATCAATTCTGGATCTGATATAACCTCTTGGGTTGCTCCGTAATGAATGCCCAGCATCGCAAAAGCGGTAACAAGTGGCCATCTGAATGAAAGTAAGAGAATCCAGAACAAAGAAAGTAAACCCGCTTCCCTATCGCTTTTAGCAGCAAAATAACGTTGAACCATATAGCCACCACCCCCACCGATACCAGCCATACATTCTTTGATTAAATAAAAGAAAATTACTCCACCGAATAAATTAAATGCGGAATAGTCTCCAGGTAAATCCAAAGTTAAAGATGGTGAAATACTGCTCCAGTCAGCAAAATTCCACTGTTTGAACTCAAAACCATCACCAGCAGGAATCGAAACTGAGAATGTATCGGGAATAGTTGCAGTTTGCAGCGCTAAGACACAAACGTAAATTATCGCCACAAAAATCAAAACACCTTGAAAAACATCAGTCCAAACAACACCGTAAAAACCGCTGGCAGCAGTGTACACCAAAGCTAGAGTCACTAAAGCAAGTGAAGCTAGTTCATCGTTAATTCCGAGAAATTGACCTAAAAATTTACCGCCAGCAACAGTAAAAAAGCTCATGGCTCCCACTGCAAACATTAAATTTGCGATCGCGCTAATAATCCGAGCCGTATTTCCTTCCCTTCCTTCACCGAAACGAAACCGCATCCATTCAGCTAACGTCATTACCTGAGCGCGACGATTCCATTTACCCATAAAAATCATCAAAATTGCCATGATTAACACCACACCACCGCGAATTTCGATAAAAAATCCTTTGGCTCCCACTGCGTAAATCAAAGCACTGATAATCATCGTACCCGCCAAATCGGTATTCGATGCCATCCCCGAAGCACCCAAAACCCACCAAGGCATATTACGGTTTCCCAAAAAATAGGAATCAATACCCGCGCGAGCTTTTCTTTCCAGATAAATCCCAAAGATTACTATAGAAATTAAGTAAACAGCAATTATTAGATAATCAACTAGCTGTAGCATGTATTTTTTAGTAGTAAGTAATAACAGGGAAGATACAGCAAACCCCTGTTCGCATCAAGTCTCTTATTTAACGGTTTGGGTTTCCGTGGATTTTGTTAAGTAATGTATTGCTCTTAGTTGTGTTTGGGCGCTATTTATGTTTATCAAAGCAGTCATCATAACTAAGACTAATTTGTGAAAATTATATTTATATAGCTTTAATACAGAGGAACTTATGTCTAATTAAAAATGTCAAAACTAGTGATATTACTTACTTTAAATTTGTAAAAGCCCTATAATTACTTATCAATTTATCGTGGCTTAAGCAACAAAACTGTGATGTATTGCGAGCTGTTAGTCAACCATTTGTAACAGATAGAATTTACCATTATGCAAATAATCTTCAATTCTAAATTTATTTCTCAAAAGTTTTTTCAAAGCCTTGTAATTTCCTTAATGTTGTTCGTACCAGTATTGACAACTAATCCTGCAAGCGCAGCAAAACCAGAACACGTTAAAAAGTTATTAGATACAAAAAAATGCAATCGATGCGATTTAAGTAGTGCTGACTTTAATCGTAAAAACCTCAGAAAAGTAGATTTAGGTTCTTCGGATTTAAGTTATGCCAATTTGAGTTATGCACAATTAAATCGTGCCGAATTATATCGCGCTAATTTACGCAGCACTAATTTGAGTCATGCCGATTTAAGTTACGCCGATTTGAGTCAAGCAGATTTAAGTAATGCCAATTTGAGTAATGCCGATTTAAGTTATGCCGATTTAAGCGATACTAAGTTAACTGGTATCAACTTATCTAATACCAAACTCAGGGGAACAAGACTCGATGATGTTAATCTCTATGGTGTCAATTTAAGTGGTGCGGATTTATCTGGTGTTAACTTAAGGTACGTAAACCTTAATGGTGCCATTTTAAATCGAGTTAATCTTAAATATGCGAATTTAAAAAATTTCGATTTTAAAGGTACATCGCTACAAAATGCCGATTTATCTGGCGCAAATCTGAGAAATGCCAACTTCAGAAATGCCAAACTTCAAAATGCTAATTTAAGTAATACTAACCTCGATGGTGCGAATCTTCGATATGCAGAATTGATTGGAGTTAGACTTAATGGCGCAAGTTTGCGAAATGCCGATTTAAGAGGCGCTAATTTAGATATAAAATACATCCCTGATGACAATTTTATTGCTGATGCTTCTGACTTTATGAACTGGGGACACAATCGTTATCACCGAGACGATTATCAAAGCGCGGTTACTTATTATAGTAGAGCAATAGAACTTGATTCTAGATCCGCAGCAGCTTACACTTATAGAGGTTTAGCTAAAAGTAAATTACAAAATTATCAAGGTGCCCTTGATGATTACGAGCGAGCAATAGAAATTAATCCTAGTTACGCCGAAGCATATAATAATCGGGCTTATCTCTACATTCAGCAAGAAAAATATCAACTTGCACTTCAGGATTTTGATCGAGCAATTAGTATTAATCCACAATATGCTTCAGCTTACAATGGTAAAGCTAGTATTTATGTTGAGCAAAAAGACTATTCAAAAGCAGTACAGAATGCAACAGAAGCGATTAGATTTAATTCCAGATATGCCCGAGCATATAACAATAGAGGTTTAGGGCAATACGGCTTAAAAAATTATCAGGCTGCGGCTAAAGATTTTCGTAACGCGATTAAATTCTCTCGTCGTTGGGCGACAGCATATTATAATTCGGGACGTGCCCGTTATGCGATTGGTTTATATAAAGATGCAACCAAACATTTTGATAAAGCTATCAAAATCAATCGAGAACATGTTGACGCTTACTACTATAGAAGTTTAGCTCGCTTCGATCGCAAGAAATATGAAGATGCAATTAAAGATAGCAATCGAGTAATTGCACGTAACCCCAGTTATGCAGCAGCTTATGAAATAAAAGGTAAATCTTTGCTGGCATTAAATAAACCTGTTGAAGCCAAACAAGCTTTTGACAAAGCCGTTAAAATTTATGCTCAAAAGCAGGATAAAGAAAGTTTGCAACGCCTGCAAAAAATGATTGCTGGTATTTAAATAAAACGCCAAAATGCCTTCACCCTCCAAGGGTGGGGCTATCACAACAAAGCCCACCTACGTAGGCTAGTTTATGAAAAATGCTTTATGTAAAATATGAGTTAAAAACGCTTCTTAATTGAAATAGGGCTTCCTCGCAAACTAGATTTGTTTTAGCCAATAACATTTTCCTTAGAACACGATATTTTTCGCAAACTTGAAATAAAAAAGTATTTACCACAGAAGTTACATCCAAAATACCGAACATTACATAAAAAATCTTAATATTAAAAATAAATTATCTTGCGATTCAATTGGGGCACCTCGCAGCAGAGGAGATTCTTATATTAGAATGATAATGCGAACACTAGTACTAGTAAAGAAGCCTTGCGTGAGTGAGGGGAAGAGTGGGAAGATTTTTTTTACTAACTCGCAACTTGCTACCTAATACTCCTAACTATTCACTGGTAACTAGTAACTGTTAACTGCTCACTGATAACTGTTCACTGAAAATGCGTCCTATTGCTGTAGATTTGTTTGCGGGTGCGGGGGGGATGACTCTTGGTTTTGAACAAGCTGGTTTTGATGTGCTTGCTGCTGTAGAATTAGACCCAATTCACTGTGCTGTTCATGAATTTAATTTTCCTTTTTGGTCTACTTTATGTGCAAGGGTAGAGAAGATTTCGGGTAAGAAAATTAGAAGACTTTCTACAATTAGAAATAAAGAAATCGATGTTGTATTTGGTGGTTCTCCCTGTCAGGGATTTTCGATGATGGGAAAACGGGCTTTAGATGACCCCAGAAATTCTTTGGTATTTCACTTTTTACGGTTAATTTTAGAGCTACAGCCTAAATATTTCGTATTTGAAAATGTACCGGGTTTAACTGTAGGGGAGCATCGCATATTTCTATCAACAGTAATTGCAGAATTTGAGAAAAACGGTTATCGAGTAGAAGCGAATTATCAAGTCCTGAATGCTGCTAATTATGGGGTTCCTCAAGACAGAGCTAGATTATTTATCTTCGGATGTCGTCAAGGTTTAAATTTACCAAAATATCCCCAGCCACTTACTGCACCCAAAATATCTAAAAAATCAAAATATATTGTAAATAATCCCGATTTACCTGCAACTCCTACAGTATGGGATGCGATTTGCGATCTACCGGAAGTGGAAAATTATTCAGAATTGATTGAAAGAGATTGGGTAATTGCTAAATATGGTGAACCAAGCAATTACAGCAGTCAATTACGGGGTATTTCATCAATCGAAAAGAATTATTCTTACGAACGTTTATTTGATAATTTTTTTCTTACTTGCAGTACTCGTACCAAACATAATTTGCAGTCTATCAGCAGATTTAAACAAACCGAACCCGGTAAAACTGAACCAGTTAGCCACTTTCATAAACTAGCAGCAAACGGTATCAGCAAAACTCTCAGAGCGGGAACACCTAGAAATCGCGGTGCTTTCACTTCTCCCCGCCCGATTCATCCGGTAACTCCTAGATGTATTACCGTCAGAGAAGCAGCGAGATTACATTCCTACCCCGATTGGTTTCGCTTTCACCTGACAAAATGGCATGGATTCCGGCAAATAGGAAACTCAGTTCCTCCTTTGTTAGCTAAGGCGATCGCTACAGAAATTATTCGAGCTTTAGAAATCACTCCAGTTAAACCAGAACAAATACAGCCATTAGGTGATGATAGTTTATTAGAGTTAAATATGTCTCAAGCCGCTAAAAAATTTGGAGTTGATGAAAATATTATCGAGCGGAGGATAAGGAAGAAAAAACAAGATTAGGTAATTGGTAATGGGTAGTGGGTAATATTCTTGTTTCTTCTCGTTACAAGGCAGAGCCTTGTAATGCCTTTGATGAAGGCTCTGCCTTCAGTTTTACAAAAAAAGGCAGAGCCTTTTACCATTGCGTCACTAGGCAGAGCCTAGTAACGAGTGTTAACTATTCCTTTCCTTCATTAAACAATCGCGACAATTGACTCAAGATTCTAGCCCTAGCATCTGTAGAAGTGTTTTTCAATCCGTATAACTTAAGTTTACTTTGAACAACTTCGACAATATTATCTTCTAAAAGATGCTCTAATAAATCATCAACGATATCTTCGTTATTTTCTTTATTTGTCAGATCGAAAACATCTGTTAAATAATAAATTTGTTCTATTCCTTTTGATTCAAAGTACTGTACTAATCGCCATGCATCGAAGGCTTGCGGATAATCTACAAAGCCAGCATGGATATCAACTACGGTATAAGATTTTTCCGATTGAAAATAAACGCCTACTCCGTGTTTGTCAAAAGTCCATTTTTCTTCTTGCAGTGACAGTAAACCTTGACGAGGACAATTTGCAGAGAAAGATTTAATTACATTGGGATATATCTGGCGAAATGTACAATTAAGATTGTTTTGCAGTTTTACGAACTCTGAAATGATTTGAACTGCCGGACTCGTTTTGATTGACGACTTCATTTTCCGTACTCCTAGCCTTTATTTTGCCGATAAATAGCCCAATGGAGCTATTTTCAATAATAATTTTCTCGCTTTTGGGCTGTATCTTTAAGAATAATCAAATAATGCTGAGTTATACAACCTAACGTAGTTTTTGATAAAAATCAAATAACTTATATTACCGTTTTGCGATTTCAAACCTTTCTTATAAATTTATACTCACCATATGCTTTTGCTAAAATAGATAAAAATGATTCTAAGTAATTTTACTAGACGAAGTAAATTGTAAAAACTTTTTATATTATGGTTAACTCATAAATAATTTGTCAATTTTTTTGTGAATTTTATATACATTTTTGTATTTTCTCAGAACAATTTCGTAATTGCGAAAACATAGTTAATTAAAAGATGTGAAATATATCCTTGATAATACTGAATTAATGATTTATATGTTCGGAGAAAGCATAAAATCTTCACTTCTAACGCTTAACTATTTATTTTATAAATGGGAACTATGGATATAGTGTTAAATTCTTTAGTTTTCTAGTTCCCATAATGTTAGCAGAGCATCTACTTACCATTCCCAAAACTGAATACGAATCGATGACTAAGAAAATTAAGCAATTGGAATCTTCTGTAAATACATTAGAAACAAGATTGCACGGTTTAGCCGATAACGTACCGGGGATGATTTATCAATTTTGTCTTAATCCCGATGGTACCATGCACGCACCTTATGTATCTTCAGGTTGTCAACTAATTTATGAAGTAGAGCCGCATTGTATTCAACAAGATTCACAAATAATTACCTCGATGGTGCATCCAGATGATATAGCTTTGTTGGAGCAAACCATTTTAGAATCGGCTCAAACTTTACAAAAATGGGAATTAGAATGGCGCATCAGAAGCCCTTCAGGTTTAGAAAAATGGCTACAAGGATTTTCACAACCCGAATTACAACCAGATAACTCTGTAGTTTGGTACGGTTGCATTATTGATATTACCCAACGCAAGCAAGCTGAAATCGACATAGCACAAATAAACGAAAATTTACAAGCAAATGTACGAAAAAAGACTTTAGAATTACAGCTTTCTCAAGAAAGATTACAGCGTTTAGCCGATAAGGTACCGGGAATGCTTTATGAATATCGATTTGATGCTGAGGGGAATGGTTCATTTTCCTATGTCTCTTCCGGAAGTCATTTGATTTATGAGCTACAACCAGAACAAATCCTACAAGATGTAGAACTTGTCAATCAGCAAATTTATCCTGAAGATAGTCTCAAATTACAAGAAGCTGTTTTCAAGTCTGCTCAAACTCTTGAAAAATGGGAATCTTCTTGGCGCATTACTACACCTTCGGGTAAACAAAAGTGGTTGCAGGGTATTTCCCAACCAACATTACAAGAAGATGGTTCGATACTTTGGTACGGTTGCTTTGTTGATATTACCAAACGCCAGCAAATAGAAACAGAATTGCGGCAAAAAGAAGCTCAATATCGCAAAATATTTGAAACAATTAATGATGGTTTTAGTATTTATGATTTAGAAACAGAGAAAATAGTAACGGCAAACTTGGCAGCTAGCGAAATGCACGGTTATGCTCAAGCAGAATTTTTAGAATTACATCCTACAGCTTATATTCATTCTTCCTGCCATCATTTATTTGCAAATTTAATTGAAAGTATATCTTCCGGTACACCTTTTCATTCGCAATCAATTGATGTATGTAAAGATGGTTCTACAATAAATGTTGATCTTAAAGGAATTCGCTTTATTTACAACGGTAAAGCTTGTGCTTTAATAACAACAAGAGATATCACGGCGCAAAAACGGGTAGAAGAAAAAATACAGCAACAAGCTAAAACTCTTCAATTAGCTTTACACAAAATCAAAAGCACCCAAGCCAAACTTGTACAATCGGAGAAAATGTCATCCTTAGGGCAAATGGTAGCTGGAGTTGCTCACGAAATTAACAATCCAGTTAATTTTATTCATGGAAACCTCAAACCTGCTTGCGAATACGTGCAAGATTTATTGCGGTTGCTTAGACTTTACCAACAACATTACCCCCAACCCGACTCAGAAATTCAAACAGAAATCGAAACAATCGAACTCGATTTTCTTCAAGAAGATTTAATTAAAATACTTAAATCTATGCAGGAAGGTACCACTCGTATCCGAGAAATTGTTTTATCGCTGCGAAATTTTTCCCGATTGGATGAAGCTGATTTTAAGAAAGCAAATATTCATGAAGGTATTGATTCCACCTTGATGATTTTAAATAACCGTCTCAAAATTAAACCAGGTAGCCCCGAAATTCAAATAATTAAAGAATACGATACTTCATTACCTGCAATCGATTGTTATGCTGGACAACTTAACCAAGTATTTATGAATATTTTGGTCAACGCCATCGATGCATTAGAAGATAAAATGAAAAAGAATAAAGATAATCTTAATTATCAAATTACTATTAGTACTAAATTTGTTCAGTCAAAATTTGTTAGAATCACAATCGCTGATAATGGTTGTGGAATACCTACGGCTATCCAAACTAAACTATTTGACCCGTTTTTCACTACCAAAGAAGTCGGTAAAGGTACTGGGCTAGGATTATCTATTAGCTACCAAATCGTAGTTGAAAAGCACCGTGGAAAACTTTATTGTTATTCTAAGCCAGCAAAAGGAACCGAGTTTGTGATTGAGATACCAGTTTTGCAGTGAACAGTGAACAGTTACCAATTACCAATTACCAATGCCCAATGCCCCATGCCCCATGCCCCATGCCCCATGCCCCATGCCCAATTCCCAATTATGAATTATGAATCAGCAAGAAACTCATTTAAATCGCGCTCGTGCTAGTCTCAGACAGGCAATGTCATGGTATGGCAATTTGCGTAAATCGGGGTTTGATTCGGAGTTAGCGGGTTTGGTTAAGCCGGAAATACAGCTTTTAACCTCTAATCTAAATAAGCTCGATTACAACGTGATTCGCATTGCTGCTTTTGGGTTAGTAAGTCGCGGCAAATCTGCGGTTTTGAATGCGCTGATGGGACAAAAGATTCTGGAGACGGGGCCACTTAATGGTGTTACTCAATACCCGCGCTCTATTCGCTGGAATCCCGGTGGGAAGGTAGAAGTTGAATTAATTGATACTCCAGGTTTAGATGAAATTGCTGGGGAAGCAAGGGGACAAATGGCTCGGGAAGTTACCCGTCAAGCTGATTTAATTTTATTTGTTGTTTCTGGTGATATTACTCGTACAGAATATGAAGCACTGCTAGATTTAAGGAAAGCTCAAAAACCGTTAATTTTAGTATTTAACAAAACCGATTTATATCCCGATACTGATAAAAAAGCAATTTACGCTAATTTACAACAATTAGCTGCGGGAAGTTCCATGAAGCCCTTGAAACCCGATGAAATAGTTATGGTAGCTGCTGAGCCTGCACCAATGGAGGTTAGAGTTGAATATGCGGATGGTACCGAGGATTATGAATGGGAAACTTTACCACCGCAAATAGAGCAACTTCAACAAACTATTTTGACAATTCTCAATCGTGAAGGGCGTTCCCTTTTATCGTTAAACGCTTTGGTACAAGCAAGAGATGCGGAAGAATCCATTGCATATAAAACAATAGAATTGCGAGAAAAAGAAGCAGAAGATTTAATTTGGCAATATGCAAAATATAAAGCATTGGCTGTGGGTTTAAATCCTATCGCAATATTTGATGTATGCGGAGGGATTGTGGCGGATTTAGCATTAATTCGCTCTTTGTCTCGACTTTATGGTTTACCAATGACTGGTTATAAAGCTGGAAAACTGTTAAAAACTATTTTATTTAGTTCCGGTGGTTTGTTGTTAGGGGAATTAGGCAGCAGCTTTCTTCTGGGTTTTGGAAAGAGCGCGATCGCAGTTACTAGTAGTGAAAATCCCATGAATATCACCGCGTTTGCAGGAACCGCCGTCACGCAAGCGGGTATTGCCGGATACGGTGCTTATTCCGTAGGTAAAGCTGCTCAAGCCTATTTAGAAAAAGGCTGCTCCTGGGGTGAATTAGGGGTTAGTAATGTAATCGAAGAAATATTGCGGGAAGTTGAACCCGATACTATTTTGTATCGTTTGCAGCAAGAGTTGGGGAATTGGTAATTGGTAATTGGTAGTTAAATCAATCCATAACTAATGCGAATTTTCCATTAGCAGAACCTTTTTCTATTTTTCCTAAAGCTTTTGCTGCTTGTTCTAAATTTACAGCGTTTGGTTTTTCTGGTTTAATTGCACCTTCAGAATACCAAGTCATTAATTCAGTTAAAGCTTGTTTGACTGTGGCAGTATCTTTTAATGTATAAGCTGCAAAATCTACACCAATAACCGAACAATTACGTGATAGCAAATCAAGAATATTTACCGTAGGTATCTTACCGCTAGCAGCACCAACCGCTAAAATCCTTCCTTCAAAATTAATACAGTTAAGGGAAGCATCAAAAGCGTCTCCACCAACCGTATCGAGAATCACGTCTGCTCCTTTACCATCAGTAAGTTCTAAAACCCTTTGTGCAATGTCTTCGCTTTTGTAATCAATTGCATAATCCGCACCGCGTGAAGTTACTTTTTGACATTTTTCAGCACCTCCAGCAGTTGCTATTACCTTTGCTCCCAAACGCTTACCAACTTCTACCCCAGCAGAGCCTACGCTACCCGTACCCCCATTAATTAATAAAGTTTCACCACTTTTTAACCTTCCGCAATGCTGGAGAGAAATATAAGCCGTACCGTAAGCAACACAGGCTTTTGCAGCACAAGCAAAATCGAGATTATCCGGCATTTTCACAATGTTAGCAGCAGGAGCAACTAATTCTTCTGCCATTGCTCCAAAACGAACGCCATCCGGAGTAGAGTAAGGTAAAGCGACAAGTACTTTATCTCCTACTTGAAACTCGCTTACTTTCCTACCCAATTCGATTATTTCACCCGCTGCTTCAAAGCCGGGAATTAAAGGTAAAACCGGAGTAATTTGGAAGTTTCCAGTAATAGCTATAACATCGGCAGGATTTAAACCAGCAGCACGTACTTTTACTTTGACTTGTGTTTCATTTGGTTGAGGATTTGGGATTTCTTCTAATTTGATTACAGTTTCGGGAGAACCAAATTCGTGTACTTGAATTGCTTTCATGCTAATTAATTACTCCTATTTTGGTAGAGAATTACTGATTTTAAAAAACCTCAGAGAGCGCGGAGAGCGCAGAGCAAAGAGACAAAGAGAGATAATTGATATTACATAATGATAAGTAATAATTACCGCGTGCTATTGAACCGTAAAACCACCATCAATTATTAGATTTTGTCCGGTAATATAGGAAGCACCATCGGAACATAACCACACAACAGCATTGGCTATTTCTTCTGCTTTACCGGCTCGTTTCATTGGAATAGTATCAATCATTTGTTGAAGAACTTCTTCCGATACATTTGAAAGAATATCGGTATCAATTAATCCAGGGCTGATAGCATTTATGCGAATTCCCTGCTCTGCAAATTCTACAGATGCCGACTTAGTTAACCCGAAAACTCCAGCCTTGGCAGCGTTGTAACTAGAAAGTCCGGGAACGCCAACTACAGCACCACCCATTGATGCCGTGTTAACTATTGCACCTCCTCCAGTTTGCAGCATTGCCGGAATCTGATATTTGAGACATAACCATACAGCTTTGAGATTTACGTCGGTTTCAGCATCCCATTCGGATTCGGAGCGTTCGAGTAGCGGTATTGATTTACCAAAACCTGCATTATTGCAAGCGTAATCAAGGCGATTGTATGTCTCTAAAGTTTTGTTTACTAAGTTTTCAATTTCGGCAGTCACAGTTACATCTGTTTTGACGAATATACCTTGACTACCAGCAGCCTCAATTTGACGAACTGTTTCCTCACCTTCAGCTTCTCGT
This sequence comes from Rivularia sp. PCC 7116, assembly GCF_000316665.1. Taxonomy (GTDB): domain Bacteria; phylum Cyanobacteriota; class Cyanobacteriia; order Cyanobacteriales; family Nostocaceae; genus Rivularia. The sequence continues at coordinate 7,067,611 of NC_019678.1, forward strand.
CTAGCGGCTACAACCACCTTCGCACCAGCTTTTGCAAAGGCGATCGCGCAGGCTCTACCAATTCCGGAACTACCTCCGGTTACAATTGCAACTTTTCCGTTCATATTTTGTGACATATTATTTAAATGCTTATAATTCTTGGTCGGATGGACGTACTACAATCTCGTTAACGGCTACTTCTGGCGGTTGCTCAATTGCATAACGTACTGCTGTGGTTTTTTCTTACCAGTCGTACCGTTAAAATATTCAGCTATATTCGACTTACCTTCAACCCGCTCAACCGCACCTGGAGGGTGAAAAGGAAACTCTAATACTCCATCATCAGCCCAAAAATACATCAGCTTATCCATATCTCCTGTAGCCAAAGTTGCCATAAAATCTTTAGCTGCTTGAAGGTTTTGTTGATGGGTTGCAGTTAATTCCATATTTATTTTTCCCTATTGCCAATATTTCAGTACTTACGACTTAGCAAACAATGATTCCAAACCCGTGTATGGTTTCAACGGTAAAACTTCTATTTTTAATACCCCCGCTTTCACCATTGGAAATTCTTCTACTATTTTCTGCATCGCTGACAAACTTTCGGCTTCACACATCAACACCGCACCACTCATATCTGCTATGTAGTGAATCGAACGCACCACCTCAGCAGAATATTCTTCCCATACTTTTTGTGCTTCTGGTTGTACGTGAGACATAACTTGCTCTGCTGCTACACCTTCGGGAACTCTTCCAATGAATAAAAACTGCATAATGCTCCCCTGAATTTATCAACATTTACTAAATTCAGCTTAAACAAATTTATCTGTAAAAATCTTGCACAATATTGCTTTAAATTGCACGTTATTGCTTTAATTAAAATAATTGTTTTAAAATTAAATAAAAATAAGGAAAAAGATTTTGAATCAGACATCAACACTAAAAGAAAAGTTACAATCTCTCTTAGATAAAATTACCTCTAAGGATGATTCCCCTGTAACCAATTTAACTTTAGATCAAAGCCTAGTTGAAGAAATTGAGCAGTTAACAACAGAAGTGGAAGAAGTTAATCCCAATTCTCAACCGTTACTCAATGCAATTAATTTATTAAATGGAAAATGGTTATTACAATACTCAACAGCAAGAGAAATTCGTTCTTTATCTTCCCTACCGTTAGGCTTAAAAATTGGTAAAGTTTATCAAGAAATTGACGTTGCTACCAAATCGTTTTCTAATCTAGCTTTTGTTAAACATCCTTTAGGATTAGTATCCGGAAGCGTAAAAGTAACGGCAACTTTTGAACCAGCAGAAGATGAAACCAATAAACGCATCAACGTACAATTTGACAAAAGATATCTTGCAATTGATAACATTATCGGTATTCAAACCCCCAAACTCAATCCATTTAAAGTTGTTCAAGCTAATAATCCTCAAAGTAGAATTCCTACGCTTGACGTTACCTACTTAGATGAAACTTTGAGAATTGGTAGAGGAGGAGATGGAAGTTTATTTATTTTGAAACGTGCTTAATTACTTAATGCTTTAAATATTTAATTATTTGCTTTGTTTGACAAATACTTTCGGAGTAACTCCCACTAAGCGCTTGAAATGTCGGTTAAGGTGACTCTGATGAGAAAAACCGACAATATGGGCAACTTGAACAATTGTTAAATCACCTTGTAATAGCAATTGTTTAGCACGCTCTACACGAGTACGAATAATATATTGATGAGGTGGCAAAGTAGTAGACTTTTTGAATTGACGAGTAAAATGATATGGGCTAATTTGTGCTAGTTTTGCCAATTCGTTTAAGCTTATTTCTTGATGTAAATTTTCATTGATATAATCAACTATTGTTCTAAGTTTGTGTTTCGCTAACCCACCTTGAAATTGTTTCAAAGGTTTTTGTTGGCTAGAATAGTTTTTGATTAAATGTACAGATAAAAAATTTACCAATGATTCTAGATATAACAAGTCAAAATTATCCGTTTGCAATTCCGAGCGCAAAGTCAAACCCAACTGTCGAATTAATGCATCTTCTGCCGTCCAGTTTTCAATAATTTCTAAATTACTACCACGGTATTCATCAGCTGCATTAGTAATAATTTTTGTATCTAAATAAATTGCAAGTAGCTCCGATTCTTTTTCCCAAAAAATCTCTCTGTCTAAATAAGGTGGAATAATTGATACCTGTTCTTGAATGATAGATAAAGTTTTTTGTTTACCAGTTGCAGTTTCAGAACGTACTTTAATTAAAGAATCACCTATAGGTACAGCAATTTTTATTTGTGGTGTACTGTGTTCCGAAAAATATCTTTGAGGTATATAAGAATTAGTAATTTTTACGCCATCAATTTGTAGCGTTTTATTCCATATCTGTTGTGAGATATTGGCTTCTTTGTCTAAAATTGTCACAGCAGCAAGTTTCGATACCAGCAATATTAAAATTAGAATAACTTTTTATTGCCGTTATGGATATAGGATTCCTATTTGAATTTTCTGTTCCCTATTCCCTGTCCCCTAGCCCCTAAGAGTTATTCAGAAATAAAAACGGATTCCTATAGTAGATAAATATTGTTTATTCTTATGCTAACTAAACACTTTGAAAAAAGGAGGTGGGGAGAATAATTGATAAATCCTAATTCTTTAGCTATTACTCGCAACTCTATAAATATGAATACCAATCAACGACAGCACTACCAACAAATAATTTTATCTCACGCGAGAAAACCGCAACACAAAGGTAAAACTAATCCCATACATCGCCAAAATCAAGGTGAAAATCCTTACTGCGGGGATAAAGTTGAATTGACGTTAATGCTGAATGAAACAGAAACAAAAATAGAAGATATTAAATTTGAAGGTGCGGGGTGTGCTTTATGTTTAGCTTCTGCTGATTTAATGGCAGGTGCTGTTAAAGGTAAAGATGTATCAGCAGCGCTATTAATGGTAGAAGATTTTCGTAAAATGGTGATGGGAGAAAGTACCTTAAAACCACCTTTAGAAAAACTCAATATTATGCAAAGCGTTTCTCAATTCCCGATGCGGGTTAAATGCGTTACATTGGCTTGGCATACTTTGAAAGGTGCTTTGATTGCGGAAAAGTCTGATGAAAAACAACTTTAACAAGAAAATTATATTTACTTAGATAATATAAATAGCTACGAAAGATACTTTCAGTATTGATACTGATTTAAATGTAAAAATATGCAATATACAATCTGAAGTAAGTTAATATTCTTTTTAATAAATTTCAGGATAATCAATTTAGATTTTCTGAAAGTATTTATTTCAATATAGAAATCTACTTTGATTCTTAATAAAAGTAGATATTAAAAAGTTGTGTCATCAAGCCTGTATAACTTCAGGTAAATACACAACAAACTATATTTTGTTGAGTTAATCATATTTAAATCTACCAAATTCTGTAATTTTCAAACTTTATCTATAATATAAGCAGAATATGCTGTTTAACTCTTTAGAATTCATATTTTTATTTCTGCCAATTGCTCTCCTAATATTTTTTCAAATTGGAAAATTTGGAAGCTATCGATTTGCAATAGTCTTTCTTGTAGCTGCGTCTTTAGCCTTCTACGGTTGGTGGAACCCGCCTTATTTACTGTTACTAGTTTTTTCTCTAATATTTAACTTCTTTATAGGTTCGGCTTTAAGTGATAAAATCAAAATAAATTTTAGTAATAAATTACTGCTAACTTTAGGAATTATTGTCAACCTTGGTTTAATTGGTTATTTCAAGTACGCTAACTTCTTTGTATCTAGCATTAATAGTTTTACTGGTACTAATTTCAATATTGAAACTATTATCCTTCCTCTGGCAATATCATTCTTTACCTTTCAGCAAATTGCTTATCTGGTAGATGCTTATAAAGGAGAAACCAAAGAATATAATTTTCTAGACTATTGCCTTTTCGTCACCTTTTTCCCACAATTAATTGCTGGTCCAATTGTACACCATAAAGAGGTGATGCCTCAATTTGCGGATAAATCAACCTATCGGTTTAACCCTGAAAATATGGCGGTGGGAATTACTATTTTTAGCTTAGGATTATTCAAAAAGGTTGTATTTGCAGACAATATAGCAGTTTACGCTACTCCAATATTTAAAGCTGCATCAGAAGGTGTAGCACCGACTTTATTTGAAGCTTGGATTGCTGCTTTAGCCTATACATTACAACTTTATTTTGATTTTTCAGGCTATTCAGATATGGCGATTGGTATATCTAGGATGTTTGGAATCAAGTTACCAATTAACTTTAACTCTCCTTATAAAGCTATTAGTATTAGCGACTTTTGGCGCAGATGGCATATTACTCTGTCGAACTTTTTACGAGACTATCTTTATATTACTCTTGGTGGTAGCCGTCAAGGTGAAATTCGTCGCAATGCTAACTTATTAATTACCATGCTCTTGGGTGGGTTGTGGCATGGTGCTGGCTGGACTTTTGTTTTCTGGGGTGGGTTGCACGGAACTTATTTGATTATTAATCATCAATATCGTTCGTTACGGAAGCGTTTAGGACATGATTTAAAGAATACTAATTGGTTTGATAGAGGTTGTGGTTGGTTATTAACCTTTGTTGCGGTTGTCGTTGGTTGGGTATTTTTCCGTGCTGAAAGTATAGATACTGCTTTGGTTATTTTGAAGGGAATGATTGGTTTGAATGGGGTGTCTGTAGCTGAATCTTTATCAGGTAAATTGGGATTTTTACAAAATTGGAATATTCAAGCTAATGGATGGCTGCCAATTATTGGAGGCAAATTAACAGATATTGTTTTATTCATAAATTTCTTATTAATAATTACTTGGTTTACACCAAACACTCAACAGTGGATGATTAAATTTAATACGACTCTTGAACAGGATGCAATGAACAAAGATGAAAAGCATCAGAATAGTGTTTTGGAAAAATTAGCTTGGCAACCAAATATAAGCTTTTCCATCATATTTGGTACTATTTTTTTCATAGCTATAAAATTAATTTTAGAGGCTCCTAAAAGTGAATTCTTATATTTTAACTTCTAAACAAACTTGGTTATCTAAGAAATATATACTAATATTCGTATCTGTTTTTATGATTTGTAATTTACTTTTTACGTTATTAGTATTTTTTCAAAATGGTATTACTACAGATAAACAAACAGATATTCGTCACTGGGTATATAGTACAAAAACAGAACTGGTTAAATCTATTAGTCAAGAAAAATTATTAGTAATTTCCGGTTCTAATTCCGCATTTGGTATTAGCTGCGATATGATTGCGAACAATATTAAAGTTCCTTGCATTAATGGAGGAACTACAGCAACATTAGGCATAGACTATATACTATACAATGCTCGGTCTTGGGCAAAAAAAGGAGACGTAGTACTTTTACCCTTAGAGTACGTACATTATAGCCATAGCGGAATACCCAATCAAGAGTTAATTAGGTATACATTTGCTTATGACTTTAATTATTTTAAGCAAGCTAATTTGATGAAAAAGATTAGGATGCTATACGGCTTACCTTTTGGGTATCTAATTGATAACTATATTTTTAAATTTAAAGGCAAAGAATATCAAAATAGTCAGAAAGTAGAGAAAGATATTATTTATAAAGTCTATGGTCAACTAAATCAATATGGAGATGTTACCGATAATACTAAAGCTAATATGACTCCAAAAATGCTCAAGAAAGTTGAAGCATTAGAACCTTTGAAATTTAAAAATCAAGAATTTGGAAATCCTGGAACCGAAAGCATAATTAGGTTTATAAAATGGTGTAAATCAAAGAATGTAAAAGTCATTGCTACCTGGCCAAACACAATCTGGTTTGAAACCTACAATAGAAAAGAAGAACAAGAGTATTTACAAAAAATAGACAAACTTTACGATCAGCTTCAGGTTCCTGTAATTGGTAAACCTAGAGATTTTATGTACGATAAATCCTTGTTTTACGACTCAGCCTATCACTTAAATGCTAGAGGTGTGCTTCAGCGAACTCAACAGTTGATAGATATATTGGAGCCTTATTTGAAAGAGATTAAAAGTTCGTAAAACTAATTTTATCTTGATTTTGCTTGCTTCGTTGTAAAAAATTAGTAATTTTTACAACGAAGCAAGCCGTGGTCCAGAAGCGGAAAAAGCTGCGGAAATTCTTTAGTAAATGTATTTGGGAAGTAGTCACTGTCGATTTAATGGCTGGTGCTGTGAAAGGTAAATATGCATCGGAAGCGCTATTAATGGTAGAGAATTTCCGTGAAATGGTGATAGGAGAAACTACCTTAAAACCACCTTTAGAAAAACTCAATATTATGCAAAGCGTGGCTCAATTCCCGATGCGGGTTAAATGCGTTACTTTGGCTTGGCATACTTTAAATAGTGCTTTGGTTGTGGACAAAGAAATGTAAATATTACAAATTAAGTATTTTTCCGCTGCTATTTAAATAATTAAGGTAGGACTCTGTTAGAAACACGGAATAAATATTTGCGAAAGCCATAACTTATACCCATAAAATAAACTTTTATTAATTTTCGGGATTATCACTGCTTTTTTTATACCCATAAAATCAATTTTTGTAAATTTTCAGTATTATCACTGTATTTTTGCTAAAAAAGAAGCAAAATCTCTTAAAGGTTTCTTGATATGGCATCATACAAAGTTAACCTGAAAAAAAACGTATTTAGAGGATTATATGCAAAGAAAGCCAGGATATTTTTGTTAATTACTGTTTTTATCATGGCTTTTGCTGGTATTTTGCTATCAAATTGTTTGATGGGAACCCAGCCAGCTTTCGCTACGTTTCCTAAAAATCGCTTTAGACTTCTACAGCCCGCTCCCACTCTACCAGTAGGTTATTATGACTATTTTGGACAACTACTTAGCCCTAGAAGAGCAGCCAGACTAGTTAGAAAAGAAGGATTAGATGCTCGAGATCCCATTTCCTACCAAAAAGTAGGTGCTGTGGAAATTACTCAAGAATTAATCGACAAAGGAGAAGATATATTCCTCAATCGCAAGATTGGTGATGACTTTGGTTTGCAATCGGTATTTGGTTTTGCCCAAGGTTTTTCTACCATCGTGCCAGAAATCAGAACGGCAATTGGGCAGTTGGGTGGTAAACCAACTAACAACTTACAAATTACTCTTGAAAAAGATATAACATTAGGCAGTCGGACTTTCCCCTCTGGAACTGCTGTAAATACGGGTTTAAAAGTGGAAAGGGGAGGAAGTCTTCCCCTGGGATTTATTCCTGACAGTCAAACCGGGGCAATAGGTATTACCTGTGCGGCGTGTCATGCCATCCTCTCAGATGAAGGTGAACGATTGCTGGGAGTTCCCAATGGTCAACTTAACATTCCTTTGTTAATTGCATTGTCACCAAATACAGCTGCGGGGTTTGCACGGTTGAACTTTGACCCCTTAGATCCACAATATCAAGGTAATGGTAAGACTATTATCGATAGCAAGGGTCAATCAGTAGAACTACCTGACCCTGTTCTTTTGGAAACAGCCTTTGATGATGCTGTATTAGATGTACCTTCTGGTCATTTTGAGAGTTCGCCAGATGGAATCAATAACACCACTCAAATTCCTAGTTTGTTCACCTTTAAAAATAATCCTTACTTAGCTGATGGACAGTTTGCTGTGGGCCCATTTGCTGGACTCAGTGCAGTTAACAATGCTGTTCACTCTTCAGAAATTAATCTGTTGGCAGCTGCCCAATTGAGTGAAGAAACCCTCGGAATCGATCCAGAAGTTTATATTGGTACATTTCTGCAAAATGCTTTAGATCCAAGGTTACGTTTGCCGGATGGAGTAAAACCCTCGGAGTGGTTGCGACAGAAACAGCAAGAGTTGGGAGTTTTATTCGCAGAATTAGAAGACCAAATTCCTGCTCCTGGTGCAGGTGATTATCCCAATCTGCGTCCTAGTTTGGTTACGTACAATGGTTTAATTTTCTCCCCCAATAGTGAAAACCCTAATGACATTGCTAGTGGCAAATTCTTCTTTGCTAACAATGCCATGTCTGCTTTCCAAAATAGCTTAGTACCACCTGCCAACCGCACAAAGGAAAATTGGCAAGCCTTGAGAAGGGGTTCGGTGCAGCGGGGAGCAAGAGTATTTAGGAAAGCAAATTGTGCAACTTGCCATATCCCACCTTTCTTTACAGACAACCAAATTCATCCCATTAATGAAATTGGTACTAACTCAGCCCGCGCTAAGTCTCGGTTGGAACTCAATGACTTGTTAGTAGAACCCAAGTTATACAGTTTTGATACTCCCGTTCCCATACCTGCCGGTGCAGAAGTGCTGGACGTTCCAACAGAAGGTGTCTCGGATACTCCCACAACTTTGCCCAAGGGTATATTACCGGATGGTGGTTATAAAACTACTTCCTTACGCGGTCTTTATTTGAGCGCACCCTATTTACATGATGGTGGTGTTGCAGTACGGCAAGGAAGTCTAGAAGTTACGCGTAATGGCAGATTTAGAGTTGTCGATCCTAGTGGTTTAGGGCTAACTGGCACTCTCAGTCAAGGTTTACCTGCTGATGCTGCTAGCAGCTTGCGTGCTTTATTAGACCGGGAACTCCGCGAACAAGTTATACAAGCCAACAAAGCTAATCCCGCTTTAGATCCAGAACGGAGTAACCTGGATGGTACAGGTCATGAATTCTATGTAGATAGAGAGGCTGGGTTTAACTACAGGCAGCAAAAAGACCTGATTAATTTCTTGCTTGCACTCGATGATAACCCTGGCAGATTCTAAATAAAACCCCATAAATCTACGGGGTTTGAGTCGCAACCGCGTAGGCTTTACACAAACATTCATATGCGGCTTAAAGGAATTCCCTTAAATGAGCAAAAACATCCATAACGGTTGCTTGATATAACCAGGACTTACGCAATTGTCATAATAACTGGCTGGTGCGTGACACTGAAAATATTGTTACTACGTTCGCAGTTGCTCAAAGTGTCACAGCACCCTACAAGAAGAATGTGCCGGTTGCGTAAGTCCTAATAACAAGGGTATTCCTTTTTTTATTTTTCTAATCTTCGACTTTAACGCAAAGGAACGCAAAGGTATACGCAAAGGGACACAGAGTTTTTCTCATATGTTAAACAATTCTCATTACAACAGAAAAAGTATTGCAAAACATGATTTAAGAAAACTTATTCAAAAATCCTAAAAGCTTCCTTGTCCCATCAGTCAACTTAGTCCGCTTATAAGCATCAGCAGCTTTTTTAATTCCTTCTGCTTGTGTTGGATAAGGATGAATTACACCGCTTAATTTATTCATGCCAATTCCATTGACAATTGCCGTAGTTACCTCAGAAATACTTTCACCAGCGTGAGAAGACACTATAGTTGCACCAAGAATTTGATCGGTACCTTGTTTCAAGTGAACTTTAACAAAGCCTTCGGTTTCACCGTCGGTAATTGCTCTATCTACATCTTCATAATCTATCTTAATAGTATTAACTTCCAAACCCTTCTCACGCGCTTCGTTTTCGTACATACCTACGTGAGCAATTTCTGGATCGGTAAATGTTACCCAAGGTATAACTAAATCGCTGAGTTTTTTACGTCCCAAACCGAAGGGAGCGAATAAAGCATTTTGAATTACAATTCTTGCTGTTGCATCTGCCATGTGAGTAAATTTCTGGCTTAAGCAAATATCTCCCACTGCAAAAATCTTAGGATTTGTTGTTACCAAGTTATCGTTAACTGTTACCCCTTTACTGTCATATTCAACGCCAACAGTTTCTAAATTTAAGCCTTCTACATTTGGGGTTCTTCCCGCACCGACTAAAATTTCATCTACAACAATAGAACCTTTTGTGCCATTGCTGGTGTAGTAAATTTTTTTACCTTCCGAAGTGCTTTCAACTCGTTCTATTTGAGAACTTAAAATTAAGCCGACTTTTTCTTTTTGAAATACCTTTTGGACAATTTCCGCAGCGTCGCTATCCTCTTTATTTAAAATATGAGAACCGCGATGCAGAATTGTTACTTCACTACCAAAACGGTTGAAAGATTGAGCTAATTCACAACCGATGGGACCACCACCAATTATTGCCAAACGTCGCGGTAATTGAGTTAGGCTAAATACAGTTTCATTGGTAAGATATCCGGCTTCTTTCATACCGGGAATATCCAGTTGTGTTGCTCTCGCTCCCGTAGCGATTACAGCTTTTTTAAACTTAAGTTTTTTACCAGCAACTTCAATCGTATCCCCACTAATAAAACTTGCCGTACCCAAAAATACATCCATACCAATATTGCTAAAGCGCTCAACCGAATCAATGGGGCTGATATCCGCTCTGATTCGCCGCATCCGTTCCATAACTGCGGGAAAATCGACTTCTACCTCTTGAGGAACAACAACTCCGTACTCCTTCGCATTCCACATTTCACCGACAACGCGAGCAGAGCGAATCAAACTTTTTGAAGGAACGCAACCAACATTAGTACAATCCCCACCCATCAAATGCTTTTCAATCAAAGCTACTTTCAAACCTACATTCAAACCAGCCGCACCCGCAGAAGTTACTAAACCTCCTGCACCTGCACCAATTACAACCAAATCGTAACAGTCAACAGGTTCGGGATTTTTCCAATCATTAGGATGTAAGTTCGCAATCAATCTTTGATTGTGTTCATCCATCGGAGGAATAACTACTCTTTCAAACGCTGAATTAGACATGATTAATGGTAATTGGTAATTGGTAATTGGTAATCGGGCATTGGGCATTGGTAACTACTCACTGTTCACTGTTCACCGATACTTGTTGATTCATTCAAAGCTTTTCTAGCTACTTTAGTAACGTAAAGGGTAACTGCAACTGTAGCGATAAAACCGATGATACGAATTGCCCAAACGACAGTCGGATTGCTCGGTTGATCTCCAGTTCCAATTGTGGCGATGTTACCAGCTAAAGAACCCAAATAAACATACATGATAGTTCCGGGAAGAATACCGATAGTTCCTAAAATATAGTCTTTCAAAGAAACTCCAGTAACGCCATAAGCGTAGTTTAATAAGTTAAAAGGAAATACTGGAGAAAGTCTAGTTAATAACACAATTTTTAAACCTTCTCTGCCCACAGCATCATCAACTGCGGCAAATTTTTCATTTCCAGCGATTTTCTTAGAAACCCAACCCCTAGCAATATATCGTCCAACCAAAAATGCTGCGATCGCGCCAATTGTTGCACCAATAAAAACGTACACCGAACCTAGAAATACACCAAAAACTACCCCCGCACCCAAAGTTAAAATCGAGCCTGGTAAAAAAGCAACGGTAGCAACGATGTAAAGTAACATGAAGGCGATTCCACCAACCGTGCCTTGCTCGTTAATCCATTCCAAAGCATTTTTCAGCCATAATTGAGGATTAAAACCTTGTGCATTACTAGCAGTTTCCTGAGCCAAAGCTGGATTAGTATTTAATAGGATTACAATACCAAAGGTAGCTACAGCAAACAAACTCAATCGAGAAAACTTATTCATAATTTTAGTTATTAGTGTTTAGTTATTAGTTGTTAGTTGTTAGTTGTTAGTTTTTATTTCTTAAAATAGTTCGTAATGATAATTTATAAAAACTGATGTAGCTAAAGCATCTTGCTTCCTAATTATTCAAATTGTTAATGCCCAATGCCCAATGCCCAATCTCCAATTTGCTGATTAATTCATACTTTCTTTTAAAGCTTTTTTAGCAACTTTAGCAACGTAAATAGTTACAAAAATCGTAGCTATAAATCCAAATCCTTGTAAAAGTAACTGAATATATTGTGCTTCCTGACTTTTTGGAATTGATGGATTATTTATGGCGATATGACCTATGATTGAACCCATGTAAACATACATTACAGTTCCAGGAATCATACCAATAGAGCCGAGAATATAATCTTTTAGAGATACTTGGGTAACTCCGAAAGCATAATTTAATAAATTAAACGGAAAGATTGGAGATAAGCGAGTTAAAAAAACGATTTTAAATCCATTCTTCGCCACTGCTTTATCTATGGCTTTAAATTTTGGCTTATTACCTATTTGCTTACATACCCAATCCCGCGATATGTAACGTCCCACCAAAAAAGCAAATGTTGCACCTATAGTTGCTGCAATTAATACATATATTGAACCCCAAAGTAAACCAAACAAACAACCTCCTTTTAAAGTTAACAAGGAACCCGGAATAAATAGCAATGTTGCAATGTTATAGATGACTATAAATGCAACCGGTGCTAACCAACCGAGACTATCAACCCACAATAGAGATTGATGAAAATGTCCTTGTAAATTAAAATGATTACCAACAATGATTAGGAATGCAATTAAGCAACCTATCGATACCGGTTTAAGAAAGCGTTTATACTGGTTTTTCATGGGAATCCTAAAACGTCAAAGGTTAGAGGTTAAAGGTCAAAGGTGAAATTTTATTACTTTTAACTGCTAATTCCTAACTCCTAACTTCTAACTTAAGCTACTAACCTGAGAATCAGCTTAATGCTTTATTAGTTTTTCTCCACGATACCAGCGGCGAATTCTTGCAGGTGAAACTCCCAGAAAATAAGCAATGATTACAATTTGATTTATCAAAGTTGTTTGCAATATCCCTTTTTTCAACCAGCGACGGGGTGAAGTAATTACTGATACTGGAATTAAAGTAATATTACCTGTTTTTTGAAGTTGGCGTATCAGTTCAAAATCCTCCATAATAGGCAATTCAGGAAAACCGCCAATGTAATTAAATTTATCTTTTGTGATAAAAATTGCTTGGTCGCCGTAAGGCATTTTAAATAATCTAGAACGCCATTTTACTCCCCATTCGACTAATCGTAAACCTATATTTGCTGCATTAATTCTTAAAGCAAAGGCACCCGCTACGGTTGATGGTTGTTGCATTGCAGTACGAATCATGCCGTCGAAATTAGCTGGTAAAAGAGTATCGGCATGAAGAAACAATAAGATATCACCCTTTGCATTCTTTGCGCCTGCATTCATTTGACTAGCGCGATTTTTATAACCCGAAATAACTTTCACGCCTAGAGACTCAGCAATATCAACTGTATTATCATCAGAGCCACCATCAACGACAATAACTTCTACATTAGTACTTGTTTGGGTACTAACTAAGGTAGCTTTGAGATTTTTCGATTCGTTTAGAGTAGGAATAATAACCGAAATTTTTGCCGTAGCTATGGTTTGACTCCCATTTACAGAAAGCAAACATTTTTTTTCTTGCAGAGCGGTTTGTTTGTAAATCATTTAAGTAATATACATGAAAGAATAATGATTAAGATGCCAATATAAGGCTCCAAAGAAATAACGTCAAAATTTACTTGATTCGTTTGATTCACCATGCTGTAGTTATTCCCCAAACAAAGTTAAAGAATATTACAAAGATTGGTATCGTGTTTCCTAATTCAATACCGAAAATTCCTTTATCAGTTTTCAAAGGCAATACCAAAAAAGTTGAATTATTGTTGGCAATAGACTTAGTAAAATACCTTAGTTCCAATTCTGTATGAGGCTGCGCTAAATCACCCATGTCCTTACGGACACGCTCCGCTAACAATCTGGCTATGGTGGGGCTACTGAAACAAAGCCCACCTGCGTGGGCTTTCATAGGGACGCATCTTTATAAAGAAATGGTGTTAGTTCCAAAAATATTTTTTCTTTGCTTCGCAGACAATTTTTTTCTAGTTTTCATTATGTGTAATCAGATGCACAATCAATCTATCATTAATTATGAATTGCAATCCTGAAAATGAGATGAGTCTGTTATTAGAATTTGATGAATTAACGAAAGCTATGATAATAAGTTTTCTACAATACTTTTTATATTTTTTTAATATATTCTACTATATATATTAATTATTTAAAAACTGACTAAATGAATTAGCAAAAATAGCTGCTTGAGTTCTATCTCTGAGGTTTAACCTAGTTAAAATGCTGGTAACGTGATTTTTAACGGTTCTTTCCGAGATAAATAATTGTTGAGCGATTTCTTTATTACTCGCACCGCTAGAAATTAAATGTAAAACTTCTTTTTCTCTGGGGGTAAGTTCTTCTAACTCTTGAGGTGGATTAGTCTTTTTTTTGGTTACTATTTCGGGTGTAGAAGTGATAATTTTCTCGAATAAACCAGGTCCTAAATGGGTATGTCCTGCATGTACTAAACGAATTGCATTTGCTAATGGTTCTAATGGTGTATCTTTGAGTAAATAACCTTTTGCGCCGAATTGCATTCCTTGAGAAATATATTCGTCATCATCAAAAGTCGTTAAAATTAATATTTTAACTTGCGAAAATTGTTGAATAATTGCTTTTGTTGCTGCAATACCATCCATTATTGGCATTCTTACATCCATTAATACCATATCTGGATGCAAAGCTTCGACTTGAGATATTGCTTGCTTACCGTTTTCTGCTTCTCCAACTACTTCAAAATCGGGTTGAGATTCCAGCAAGCTTTTGATACCTTGACGAATAATTTCTTGGTCATCTACTAATAACAGACGCACCATTAATCTAATCCTGAGAATGGAAGAAACATCATTATACTGCAACCTTCTCCAGGTTTGCTGTTCAGATAAAATTTACCTGCTAACGCATGAGCGCGATCGCGCATACTTTGAAGTCCAAAACCTGTGGTATTTTGCTTCGGGTTGAAGCCAACACCATTATCCTGAATGCTCAGATACAAAGAATTATCAATTGTTTTAATTTCAATATTGACTAAATCCGCATCACTATGTTTAGAAATATTAGTTAATGCTTCTTGAATAATTCGGTAAATAGTCAAGTTTATTTCTGGAGATAAAATTGGATTAACTGGTAAATAAAATTTTGGCTTAATTTGAAATTTTAATTTAAACTCTTCAAATAAATCTTCAATAGCAAATTCTAAGCTTTTACCTTTTAATGGATCGGAGCGCAAAGCCGATACAGAAAACCGAACTTCTTTTAAAGCATTTGCACCCATATTTTTACCTTGCAATAGAAAACTCTTTGCTTTCTCAATGTTAGAGTCAATAAATAGTAAAGCGTTTTCAAGTTGAATACTTTGCGCTGTTAGGGAATGTCCTATAGAATCATGAATTTCTCTTGCAATTCGGCTTCGTTCTTGTAGAGTAGCTTGATTTTCAATTCTCAGAGCATATTGCCTGAGTTGTTCGTGGGCTAAAACTAATTTTTGTTTGCTCTGACGCTCGGAGATGACTGTATTTACTAATAGCATTACGAATAATAGTATAAACGTAAATAATACTCCTGCGGTAATTTTTAAATTAAAAACAATGTTTGTTAATTCTTCAGGATTTTCAATCCTTAGTTTATTTGGTAACTTAAAAGGAGCATTGGTATTTAATGTAAAAATGAAAAATGCCCAGGATAGAGCTGCGATAAGGATTCTTCCTTTAATATCAAAAACTAAACAACTACGAATAACTAAAATAAGTAATAAATGTGGCGTAAATCCTATTCCTTTACCAAGCCCATAATTAGCTAAAAACATTAAAAATAGACCAAATAGAGTATAGATTATTTTATATAGTGTTTTAGTTTGAGGTAATTTTAAACCCATTATTCCAAACATTATAAGGGCAAAAAATACTAAGGGTGAATTAAGGCTTTCTCGAATAAATCCGGGTTTAGATAAACCACCTAGCCTAAATTCCATTAATAGGCATATTGATAACAATATCCATTCCAAATAAGCAAACAATGGGAATGGATGATTCTGTAAAATCTTAAGATTCTTTAACTGATGAAAACTAGGAAAATTTATTAATTTTATCATCGCTATTTTTTATCCAATAGAAATTAAATTAATTGCTTTAGATATTTTCTATATTATCTTTTTTAAGATATTATTTATCTTCCTCAATTCCCAGGAACTGAGGTACTATTTATTGCAAAATAACATAGGACTAAAGTACCAAATTAAATTAGAGCGGTAGTACCATGTGCTTTTCATACATAACTCATAGGATTGAAATGTGGAATTCAAGCCAGTCTTTCACATAAAAGAATAGCAATCAATCATATTAGGGGAATCAATGAAAGCACAATTAATCTCTGCATTAATTGCAACTACAATTATTGGTGCTACAGCAAGCATCTCTAACGCTCAAATTCCATCTGCGCCACGAGTCAATATACAAATGGAAAATGGTGTTCCAAGTATACCTGGTATCGAATTTAGTGACGAACAAAAAGAAAAACTCAAAGAAGTTAATCAAGAAGCTCGCAGTCGTATGAGTGAAATTCTCACATCAGAGCAGCAAGATGATTTACGAGCTGCTGTAGATGCGGGAACAAATCCTCAAGAAGCTATAAAAACTTTAAACCTATCAAATAAGCAAAAGAACAATCTCGAAAAAGTCCAAAAATGGCAACGTAAGCAGGTATTAGGCATTTTAGACAACGAACAAAAACGGAAAATTATGCAAATGCGTCAAAGACAGGGAAGACAGGTAGGAAGCTATCGCTTAAATATCCGATAAATATCTAATCTTAAGCTAGCTAGTTTTCTTTGTTGAAGACTTAGAGTTCATGCAGCCTTTAAGTATAATTACTTGCGTTTTCCTGACATCGCTCCGCTTCTGAATCATTACAGAGTTGGAAACAATAAATAATATTATTGTTTTTCCTCTCTGTATTTTATCGTATCAGTTCTCAATATTAAATAAGCTTGCCAGAAAGCCGGAAAATTATTAATTATTTAATCATAGAAATCAACGTGTCAAATTTGTCTATCTCTGCTCCTAATGTTATAAAAAAACTTAAAAATAGTTTATTTATCAAGCTAATAATATATTTCTTGTTGATTGGTACGGGTTTAACTACATTTCGTTTTTTTGTATTGATACCAGCAAGAGAAGCTAGAACTCAATTACCAACTCAAAGCCCGGAAAGACAAGATTTAAAAATTACAATCACAGCTAACGGTAAAATTGAGCCAGAACGTTCGATTAATATTAGCCCGAAAAATGCCGGTGTCATTAAAAGTTTATTAGTTGAAGAAGGTGATACTGCCAAAAAAGGACAAATTATCGCCTATATGGATGATTCTAATTTACAGGGACAACTGACTCAAGCCAAAGCGGGAGTTGCATCTGCACAAGCGAGTTTAGAAAAATTAAAAGCGGGAAATCGTCCTCAAGAAATAGCTCAAGTAAAAGCACAATTAGAAGAAGCACAAGCGAATTTAAGTAAATTAATTGCTGGAAATCGTCCTCAAGAAATCGCTCAAGCAGAAGCAAGATTGAATCGAGCGCAAGTAACGTTAAATCAAACAGAAGCTGAATTAAACCGTTATCAGCAATTATTTAATTCTGGTGCAATTTCTCGACAAAATTTAAGTACCTATCAAACTAATAGAGAAACTGCTTTGACTCAAGTTAAAGAAGCAGAACAGGCTTTAAATCTACTTAAAATCGGCTCTCGTCAGGAAGATATTCAACAAGCAAGAGCAAAGGTTAAACAATTACAAGAATCATACAATTTGATTCAAGCTGGTACAAGAACAGAAGATGTTAATCAAGCACTTGCACAGGTAAATTCAGCTAGAGGTTCTTTGCAAACAATTCTGGCTCAAATTGACGATACAGTAATTCGCGCTCCTTTTGATGGTGTAATAACAAAAATATATTCCAAACCTGGTTCTTTTGTGACTCCAAATACTGCCGGAGGTGTGAGTTCTTCGAGTTTAAACTCTTCAATATTATCTTTAACTGCGAACAATCAATTAGTAGCCAATATCGCAGAATCTAATTTAGCAAAAATTAGTATCGAACAAAAGGTTAATATCAAAACTGATGCTTATCTAAGTGAAGTATTTATTGGTAAAGTATCACAAATCGCAGCACAAGCAACCGTAGAGCAAAACGTAACAAGTTTTGAAGTCACAGCAGAGATTATTTCCTCAAAAAAGAAACTTTTACGTTCGGGTATGAATGTCGAAACTGAATTTGAAATCGGAGAAAAACAGAATGCTTTAGTTGTTCCAACAGTTGCAGTTGTACGCAAAGCGGAGGGAACTGGTGTATATATCTTGAATGATGATAATAAACCTGTATTTAAATCTATTCAAACAGGTGTTGTAGTCAAAAATCAAACAGAAGTTAAATCAGGTTTAACGGGAAAGGAAAAAGTTGTATTATCCGCTCCAGATAAAAGTAAATCTCAGCCAAGAGGCTTATTGCCATCGAGGAATAATTAATAAGTAGACATAATTGAATTTAAGAACATATCGAAACCTCACCCTCAATCCCTCTCCTTATTCAAGAGAGGGAAGCACGATATATATTTCTTTTGATTAAAATAAATCATGCCATCGATAAACCATAAAAATAAATATTCTATTTCCACCATTGAAATATTATCAATTGCTTTAGAATCCTTATGGAGCAATAAACTACGTACCGGATTAACCATGCTGGGAATGATAATTGGAATTGCTTCCGTAATTGGTATTACTTCAGTCGGACAAGGAGTCCAAAAATCTACAGAAGAACAAATCAAATCATTGGGTTCCGATGTTCTACAGGTATTAGCGGGGGAAGCAAAGGGTGGAAATATCAGCCAAGGACAAGGTTCTAGTAGTACTTTGACTTGGGAAGATGCCAAATCTATTGCGAATCAAGTCACAGCAGCAGATGCTGTTTCCGCATATTTACAAAGTCGAGTACAAGTTGTTTACGAAGATGAAAATGCTTCCACTACCGTCTACGGAAGCGATTTAGATTTTCCAGAAACAAGAAATACTTTTCCCGAGACTGGTAGATATTTTAATCAAGCAGAGTTAGATGAAAGTCAACAGGTTGTTGTTCTCGCTCCCACTGTAAAAAACAAATTATTTCCCGAATATATCAATCCCGTTGGTGAAAAAATTCGCATCCAAGGAGAAATTTATCAAGTGGTTGGAGTCATGGAGAAAAAAGGTTCTCAAGGTCCTATGGATAGAGATGATGCTGTGTATATTCCTTTAACTACTATGTCCGCAAGAATTGTGGGAAATAACTCATTATTTGGGATTTCTATTAACGGTATTTATGTCAAATATGCTAGTGAAGAACAATCATCAGCAGCCGAATTTCAGATTACAAATTTGTTGCGATCGCGACATAATATCCAGTCTCCAGAAGATGACGATTTTCGCGTTACCAACCAAGCTGATATTCTCGAAACTCTGGCAACTGTAACTGGTTTGTTGACAACTATGATAGGAGCGATTGCAGGTATTTCTTTGGTAGTTGGTGGAATTGGAATTGCGAATATTATGTTAGTTTCTGTAGTCGAAAGAACCAGAGAAATCGGCATTCGTAAAGCATTAGGAGCAACTGATTCAGCAATACTCAATCAATTTTTAGTCGAAGCAGTTGTTATTTCTACCGTTGGTGGTGTAATTGGAATTGTAACTGGAACCGCAATCGCTTTTATCATTTCGACATTAGCTCAATTCCCTTTTATAATTTCTCCCACTTCAGTCATTATTGCTTTCACTTTATCGACAGGAGTCGGTTTACTTGCTGGTGTAATTCCAGCCAGAAACGCATCTAAATTAGACCCGATTACTGCCTTGAGAAGCGATTAAATATAAAATATAAAATTTCATGATGATTTTAATGGAATCAATTACCAAACATTACTTATTAGGAGAAGTCAAGGTTCCTATTCTCAAAGGTATTAACCTGACAATTGTAAAAGGTGAATATTTGGCAATAATGGGCGCTTCCGGTTCTGGTAAATCTACTCTTATGAATATTATGGGTTGTTTAGACCGCGCGAGCAGCGGTAGTTACACTCTAGAAGGTCGAAAATTAACTAGTTTTAATAATGATGAATTAGCCTACACCCGCAATCAAAGAATTGGCTTTGTATTTCAACAATTCAATTTATTGCCTCGTGCAACTGCTTTAGAAAATGTCATGTTACCGATGGTTTATGCAAGTACTTCCAAACCAGAACGTCTTCAACGAGCGGAAGCTGCTTTAATTAAAGTTGGATTAGCAGATAGAATTAATAACCGTCCCAATCAATTATCAGGGGGACAACAGCAAAGAGTTGCAATTGCTCGCGCTTTAGTTAATAATCCCGCTATTATTTTGGCAGACGAACCTACTGGTGCATTAGATACCCAAACTTCCCATGAAGTTATGGATTTGTTCGCAGAATTAAATGCACAAGGAATCACAATCATAATTGTCACCCACGAACATGATATTGCAGAAATTACCCAGCGTATTATTCGCGTTCAAGATGGTTTAATTATTAGTTAATTGCATTAACTTTTACCCCATGCTTCTAATCTTTCCTGACAAGTTGCTAGGGGACAATTGTCCATATCACAAAAACGACATATATACTCTTCTAAAACTTCAGTATTACTATATTGTCCTGCCATTTTAGATAAAGTACTTAGCAACTGTTCCTGCTCTTGTGTTGTTAAAGGCTTGAGTAAATTTGATACCGCTGCAATCTTAGCCTGCTGAATTTCTTCAACCATCGCTTTTCCGTCATATGTAAGTCGTAGATGAACAAAACGACGGTCATTTCCTTGATGACGCTCCACTAAATTTTGATTTACCAGACGCTCTACTAACCTAGCTGCCCCAGATTGAGAAAGCTGTAAATATTGTGCGAGTAAGTCTACTGTAATCGTAGGATAGCGCTCAACAATCACCAGTGCAGCCGGGAAAGAAGCAGTATTGCCCGTAGCTTCCTTTGCAGCATTTTGAATACTGTCAGAAATTGCGATCGCAGCTGCTCCGATCAAATTTATCAGTTGTAAATCCATTACTCAATTATTATATGATTGACTCATGCATTTATTTTAGATATAGCATTTACTAGTGGGTAAGGGGCGAGAAATTATGGCTAAAAACATTATTGTAGTAGGTGCGGGACCGGGTGGATTAGCTACAGCATTACGCTTGAAAGGTCAGGGTTATAACGTAGAAATATTTGAGTCTAGCAATCGCGTTGGTGGGAGAATGCGCGGTTTCCAAGATGGTGACTATGCTTTCGATACTGGTCCAACTATCTTACAATTACCAAATCTTTACGACGATTTATTTGCTAGTGCCGGACTTAAGCGAGAAGATTATATAACTTTTACTCGTTTAGAGCCTTACACCAAACTACGCTTTTGGGACGATTCTACATTAGAACTCACCACCGATTTTGAGAAATTAAAGCAACAATTGCAAACTTTTCGTGACGATTTACCCGCAGCTTTTGACCGTTGGTATGCTCGGGAAGCAAAGAAATATGAAGCTGGTTACGAACCCTACCTCAGCCAGCCCGCTCGTCCTATTTTGGGGTATATGCGACTCGACGAGCTGGGTACGGGTTTAAGATTTCGACCTTGGGAAACTCTTTATCAACACTTTTGGAATGCTTTTCAAGATGAGCGATTGGTGTATTCTCTTTCCTATCCAGCCAAATATTTAGGAATGCACCCAACCTTAAGCGCGAGCGTATTTAGCTTAATTCCCTATATTGAAATGGCATTCGGTGTCTGGCATCCCCAAGGAGGATTTCGCGCTTTAGCTCAAGCGATCGCTCAAGGATTCCAAGATTTAGGGGGAAAAATTCACCTGAACGCTCCAGTAAAACAGGCATGGTTAGAGAATCGTCAAGTGCAAGGAGTAGAACTGGAAAATGGAGAACGAATAAAAGCAGATACTGTTGTAGTAAACGCTGACTTTGCTCGTGCGGTACAAACTTTGATTCCTCAAACAGCACAAGGGAAATACACCGACAATTTCTTTGCTAAAAAACAGTTTTCTTGCTCCACCTTTATGCTTTACTTGGGAATAAATCGACGCTACGATGATTTACCCCATCACCAACTATATTTATCCGAACACATTCGCAAGCGAGAAAAACCTTTTGTCGATGACTCAGCCTTAGATGAAATCGATCCACCATTTTACGTTTGTAATCCAACTCCGGTAGATTCAAGCAACGCACCGGCAGGACATTCTACCCTATATGTTTTAGTACCAATTCCTCACACAGGATATGGTGTTGATTGGCACAAAAAAGCTAAAAGTTATCGAGATTTAATTATTAGTCGTCTGCCGTTATTGGGATTTGATGAAGTAGAAAAACACATTGTGAGCGAGACTTGCTACACTGCCGATAATTGGCTAAATGATTATTCAGTATATTTAGGTGCCGTTTTTAATCTTAGTCATAACTGGTTGCAGCTAGGGCCATTTCGTCCCCCAATTCGTTCGGAATATATAGACAAACTTTACTGGGTTGGTGGAGCAGTGCATCCTGGTAGTGGATTGATGACGATTTTGGAATCGGCTAAGAATACAGCTAGGTTTGTTGAAGAGGATTTGCTTAAGAAATAGCTGTTGATTTCAAATACCCGATCAAAAATTATTGGATAACCGATAACGAAATAAAAAACGCTATCGCAAACGATAGCGGGAACACACTAGTAAATTGGTTTTACTTTCACTACTATAATTCCTCTCTAATAGGAATGTAGTAGATTGATTATACTGATTTTTTATGTTTTATAGATACATAAAATATGCGTAATAATACTTATCTCCCTAAAAATTTCCATATAATCCCCCATCTCTTCTATAAACCTTTAGCCTGACGAAACTCACTAACAACTTCCTTAATTTTGCGTAATTCACCTTCAACTTGATAGTTGAGTTCTTGCATTTGATCGGCAGTAAGAATTCCAGCTAATTGAGATAAAGGCTTTTCCAACTGCGGATATTTTTTCAAAGTTTCCTTACGGACAATCGGTGCAGCTTCATAAGGCGGAAAATATTTCTTATCATCTTTTAATATCACCAAACCCAAACGAGCAATTTGTCCGTCAGTAGAGTTATTAACAACTACATCCACTAATTCTTGAGTTAATGCTCGATATATCAAACCCAAATCCATACTTTTAGGTCTTCTTTGAAACTGCAAGTTATAAGCTTTAATTAATCCCGGTAAACCATCTTCTCTTTCAGCAAACTCATAACCGATGCCAATATCCCAATCAGATGCATATTTCGCAGCCTCTGAAATAGTTTCAATATTGTATTTTTTCGCATCTTCACCGCGAACTATCACCGCATAAGTATTTTCAAAACCCAAAGGTTGAGCAACTTCTAAATTAAACTGTTTCTCGTAAGCTTGTTTGACCAAATTGTAAACTTTTCTGGGGTCATCAATCACACTTTCTTTCAAAACCGCCGTTAAAGCCGTTCCGGTATACTCGATATAAGAATCGATATTTCCAGCAACAAGAGCTTCATGACAGAGTTTAGTACCTTGCAAGGTTCTACGGTCAACTTTTAAATCGCTGGTTGCTTCAATTTGCTGCGCTAACAGTTCTGCTAAAATATCCTGCTCGGTAAAACCTTTAGATGCAACAATAATATCACTACCGTTGCTACCAACAGAAGTAACATTACAGCTAGCAATTCCTAAACTCAAACACAAACAAATTACAAATAGCGTCAAAAATTTTTTCATAATAATTAGTGGTTAGTAGTTAGTATAGGACTTACCGCAACTGGCATATTTTTCTTATAGGGTGCTGTGACATTTTGACTGATTATCAACGTAGTAATAAGGTTTGTAGTGTCAGGCACCACCCAAGCTTTGTGACAACTGCGGCCATTCCTGTAGTAGTTAGTGGTTAGTAGTTACTTCTTTCCTCTGAAAAGATTGACGATTTGAGGAAGCAGAAAAGTAAGGAGTAGGAGTAAAAGTAATTATCTACTCCCTCTTTCCCCCTCTCCTTTTTCTGCTTTCCTCACTAACTCTTTCCCTTTGTTAAAGCACGTTCGAGCGCTCCAATTCCTAAATCTGCAATCAGTGCCATAAATGCGGCGGGAACAGCACCAGCTAAAATCAATTGATTGTTTACTAAAGCAATTCCACGAAAAATAAAGACTCCCAATCCACCAGCACCAATCGCTGCTGCAATAGTTGCAATTCCGATACCAATTACTATTGCAACTCGTACACCAGCCAAAATAACTCCTAACGCTAAAGGAATTTCTACTTGAAACAATAATTCCCTATCCGTCATCCCCATCCCACGCCCAGCTTCGCGAATAGCTGGATTTACATTCATGATACCGGTGTATGTATTTCTAATTATTGGTAAGAAAGCATATAAAATCAGCGAGAAAATTGCCGGTACCGGACCAATTCCGCCAATAATCGGAACTGGAATCAGTAAACCCAACAAAGCCAAACTAGGAATTGTTTGCAGAATATTCGCAATACCTAAAATCGGCTGACGAAGAGTTTTATTGCGAGTAATTAAAACCCCTAACGGAATACCTATCACCGTCGCAATTCCAATAGCAATAATTACTAACACCAAATGTTCGATGCTGCGCTCAATAATTTCCGAACCGTATTTAATTAGAAAGAAATCACTCATACTGATAAATAATATAGGGAATAGGGAATAGGGAATTGCTTAAATACATAACAAATACCTAACTCCTAAAATTTAACCTTTGAACTTTGACCTTTAACCTTTAACCTTTAACCTTTCAAACGGTTTCCAAACATTTAAGAAAAGCAACTGCTTCTGGATGCGAAGTAGTTTTGAATTCTTCAGTTGTTCCTAAGAATACCAACTCTCCCCCGTACATTAAACCAATTCTTGTCGCTAAAACAAAGGCTTCTTGAATATCGTGTGTGACGAATACAACAGTTTTACCTAATTCCTGCTGCAATCGCTTAAATTCTTGCTGAAGTTCTAATCTTGTAATTGGATCTAATGCACCAAAAGGTTCGTCCATCAATAATACCGGAGGATCGGCGGCTAATGCTCTCGCTACACCTACACGCTGTCTTTGTCCACCGGAAAGCTCGTGAGGATATCTCGAAGCAAATTGTCCCGGTTCTAAACCGACTAATTTCAGCAATTCAAACACTCGTGATTTTATTTGTTTGGAGTTCCAACCTTCCAGTGAAGGCACCAAACCCACATTCCGTTCGATTGTAAAATGAGGAAATAATCCTGTTTCTTGAATTACATAACCAATTTTACGTCTCAGCTTGATTTCATCCCATTCTGTTGTTGACTTATCATCAAATACTACCTGTCCTTCTGTAGGACGATACAGACGATTAATCAGCTTCATTGTAGTACTCTTACCGCTTCCGCTACGTCCTAAGAGTATAAGTGCTTCTCCTTTACGAATTTGAAAATTAAGGTTTGATACTAATTTTTGTTGACTGATACTGAGGGTAACATTACGGAACTCTACAGCGTATTCATTTTTCTGTGACATGGATAATTTGACTCTTTCGGCTTATTTTAGCTGAACGTATGCTTAATGTACTTCATTAAGTTCAAAAAGTTCAAAGATATTAGTCTAATACAGCGAAATTAACTTACTTAGAAAATTCTTATCAATAAAAAAAATCGGTAAAAGTCACAGAAACACAAAATGAACAGTAAGAATGAATGCTCTTAGCAACTTACTTATTTAAATATCTTTAAGAAGCTTTACTTTTTGCATTAATAAGTCATAAAAATCATTGAAAACAATTAAACATAATAGGACTTACGCAAACGGCATATTTTTATTTCAAGGGAGGTAAAAGGCAGCGTGTATTTTTTCCTATTATTGTCTTTGTGTAACATTTTGTTAAACTATTGACGCAATCATAATGTTTATAGTGTCACGCACCAACCCAGTGTTGCAACACTTGCAACTATTTATGAATAATTAATATTTTATTTAAATTTAAATCCCTATTTTATGTATTGAAAAGCGTTTTTGCAAATTGTTTTTTATGTGCAAAAACTTTTGCTCTGACTGTAAAGTAATGCCAAAATGGCAAGACATAATCATTCAAAAGATGCTGGAATCTAATGTAATACCGTATGACAAGCTGTCATTCTATTAGATAGTTTTGTGTGTATATAATTCTACATTTTTACATTTTTAAAGAAAAGTAAAGTTATGGTTATTGCTTTGATTAATTGCATTATTTATTGCTTTTATAGTCTCAAAAAATAGGCAGTAAATTAGTCAGTAAATAAGTATAATTACTTATGTAAATGCACGAATACTAAGCATAACAAAGCTTAGACCTGATTGACAAAGCCGCTACTAACTTAATTCTTATCGCTTAAATTAACTGTATGAGTGTTGGATTAAACATAAATATTCTATCAACAAAATCAAGTAAGCTTTCATACAAAACTCTACTTATTATGCTGGTAATTGGTTATTTTTAATAATTGATTATCTACTGCGTTTAAGAGATACTGCGATTATTTGTAATAGCAGATAATCAAGGGTTGTTGAATAAACGTTTATAGCGAGGAATCTCACTAAAATGCCTTGGGAAGTATCATCTACCTGTCCAATTAATCCCGTTCATGCAGCTTTGCTACGCACGGGAAAAGTTTTATTTTTTACTGGCTCTGGCAATAATCCAAACGATATTCCGAATGCTGACAAAGGTTCGGCTTTGTTTGATGTCCAGAATGGAACATTTACCCGACCGGAAATTCCTCGGAATAGCAATGGAACGCCTATAGATATATTTTGCGCGGGACAAGCATTTCGACCTGCGGGGAATCTTTTGGTTGCGGGTGGAACTTTACGCTATGACCCATTTTTTGGTGAAGTAGCGAGTTTTTTCTTTAGTCCTACGAGCGAGAAATGGTCAAAAAGACAGTCGATGAATGGAGGTCGCTGGTATCCGACTTTAGTTAGTTTGGGTAACGGACAAACTCTTGCACTATCTGGATTGAATGAAACAGGAAATTTAAACAGATTTCCAGAGCTTTATTCTTACAGTAAGGGTTGGAGAATTTTTACGTCGGAGACAAGTCCTTTTGAACAGTATGCCCACGTTTACCTGTTAGATAACGGAAAATTATTTTATTCAGGGGCACAGTTAGGGGGCAACAGGGGAGTTTCACCGCGAATTATAACTTTACCGAAAAATTTCTCCGACACAATTGGAGAACAGCCTGTAGGTGGATTACAAGATTCCGGTAAAGGCAATCAAGCAGCCAGCGTATTGTTACCTCCAGCACAAGACCAAAGGGTAATGATTGCCGGTGGTGGTGGTGGTGGTACAACTGCCAGAGTTAATATTGTCGATTTAAAATCAAGTAATCCCAGCTATCAGCCAGCAGCTTCTTTGAATAATGCTCGGATGCATCACAACGCTGTAATATTACCCAATCGAACTGTATTTGTTTGTAACGGTAGTGGCGGTAATGAAGATATAGGAAAATCAGACTTACCCGCAGAAATTTACGACCAGGCTACAGATACTTGGACGGAAGTAGAAGACCCGAGCATCAACGGTCGTGTATACCATTCAGTAGCATTATTGTTACCTGATGGTAGAGTTCTGACAGCTGGAGGAAATCCCTTCCGTGGCTCTGTTGAATTCCGTATAGAAATATATTCTCCAGACTATATCGCAGCAAATAGACCAGTAATTAATCAAGCTCCTAGTAAAGCATCATGGGGATCGTCATTTACTATCGAGACACCCCAAGCTGGTGATATTAAATGGGTGAACTTAGTCAGACCTATGGCTACTACTCACGGCTTGGAAAACGAACAGCGATTAGTGGATGTACCAATAAATTCCAGTACGGGTAATTCTTTAACAGTCGATTTGACTAGCAACCGTAACCTTGCTCCTCCCGGATGGTATATGCTCACAATTGTTGATAACAACAACGTACCTTCGGTAGCTAAATGGGTAAAGGTTAAGAAATAGAAGACATTGGGAAGAGAGGAAGAGAGGGAGTGAGGGAGAAAAAAAGGAGCATAAATAATTATTCTCAATTACCAATTCCCAACATTAATCAACAGGAGTTAAATATGGAATTGATTTCGCGAAGACGTTTTGGTCAAATTGCGATCGCGTCTGGTGCAACAGTAGCTATCGGTAGTTTACTGGGCAAAACTTTTGCTCAAAGTCCAGGGGTTGTAATTTTAGGTATAACTTCCGGTACTGTTAGTAGCGATAGCGCAAACGGTATAGATACAGATGATGTGGCTGAATCGGAAGCGGCAGAGGATTCTGTTATAGAAAACGATAACAATCCTAAAAAGCCGGTGGTTGTTAAGTCTTTTAATGTCTCTAATGGGCAAACGAAGACTGTAACAACAACTCAACCGATTTTAGAAAGAGGTGAATTTGTCAGTGGTTTTGCAGTTTCTGAAGCTGGTACTCTAATAGT
The DNA here is from genome assembly GCF_000316665.1 of Rivularia sp. PCC 7116. Taxonomy (GTDB): domain Bacteria; phylum Cyanobacteriota; class Cyanobacteriia; order Cyanobacteriales; family Nostocaceae; genus Rivularia. Next base: position 7,095,827 of record NC_019678.1, read on the forward strand.
TGCCACTGCTAACATTGCAGCAGAAAAAAGTGCTTCCAATCGCTTAATAACTGTCAAAGGTAATTCTGTAGAAACCAAAGAAGTATCTGGAGTGGCTAAGGATGAATCGCTGGATTTAATCAAATTGCCAGATGGTTCAATCGCTGGGATTGTTAAAAACGAAAATGGAACCGGAAGCAGAAAAATTGTTGATGTCGAAGCTGAAAGTGGAGCCGTAAGAAAGAGAACTGCACCTACAAAAATACCTAGCAGAGGAAGATTGGAATCGAGCAACACTATATCTGCCCAGGAACCACAAGCAAATCGCTCGGTAGCTGAAGCCGAAGAATTAGAAGCAGAAAAGATTCCTACTTTAGAACTTCCTACAGAACTACCTTCAGATAAAGAGTATAAAAATGTAGTTGTATGTAACGATGGTAATAGTTATGCATTTCTAACGGACTTTCAAGGTGACACGAGTTTAGTAAATATCACCACAGGAAAGACAATTCCAGTAACTTTTGAAGGTAAAGTTTGGAATAATGGTTTTAGCGGTTTTATTTGTGCTAAAAACAATCAATTGTACGCTTTAGGTGGTAGGAGATATGAAACCCCTAAATTCCTGCATCTTTTGGATAAAGAAACAGGAAACCTTAAAAGATTGGCACCTTTTGATGTCGCTACTATTACTCTCTAAAAATATAGGAATGGCCGCAACTGGCATATTTTCTTTGTAGGGTGCTGTGACACTTTGATTAACTTTGAACGTAGTAACAATGTTTTCAGTGTCACGCACCACCAGAGTTTTGTGACACGCAGCCTTAGTCCTGAAATAGTTGAAGCGCCCAAATCCCTAGCTTCTAGCTAGGGGATTTGTTCTCAGCTGGAGAATCCTGGCAGCAATTGCTCAATGGTACTTGAGAAATTTGCTCCAAACCAATTAGCTCTAGCATTTGATTCCACTCTATATTCTTACGGGTAAGATATTTCATTTGGGCAAAAGTCACCATTGCATCGTACCAAATACCATGTTTGGCATAAAATAATCCTCGTTGACGTGGCGATAATCTTTTTAACTGCTGTTCAAAACCAGAAGCAATTGCTTCTCTTTTTACCCATGCTCTAGCAAATTCTTTGCGAGATTTTTCATTATAGCTACAATCAATATCCATAAATAAATAATATTGATACCATTCACCAACTTTTAAAGTTGCCAAATCAGCCTCGATAGGAATGCCAATTACTCCTGGTGTATTAGTGAACTGTATTTTTTTCTCGTAAATTGTTTTGTTTTGCCGACTGCGTAAAGAAAATTTAGCATTACTTATAGAACTTAATTTATAAGGAACGTAAAACCAAAATATCGGATTGGCTTTTGTTGTCAAACCCCAACGCAATACTCTTCCATCTGTTTGTTTCGTTACAGGTACTAAAGCGCTCAGTGGCGTTTTTTCTGCGACATAACAACCATTACGACTTCCTGCCGGTGTTGTTCCTTGTGGTGTTCCTTGCCTTTGGGGTTGTCTAAAATATAAAAAACTCTTACGCGGTTTACTGTTACCGAATGTTTGTTGATGCCGACGAGGTACATTAAGATTACGCGTGCTTTCAGGTTTTTTTCGATTTACTTGAGATGCATTATTTTGTTGCCTATTTGTCGATGAGTCAATTTTTTCAGCCTTCACCGGTAACGAACTTATTACAAGTATTAAGTTGATAGTAAATGAAAGCTTAAATAGTTGGTAATATTGTGATTTCAGCATTTTATATGTCTGTTTAAAGTAATTAAATATATGAATCTTATGGATTAATTTTGGGATTGAGTTTAGAGGATATTAGTAATACCTAATTTGTATAAAATGAACTATAAACTAAACTTTGATTTTAGCTAACTATATCTAACTTTTTATGAATTTTTATTAAATTTACTTTAGACTATCAACTAATCGTTATTAATAGATATTCTATGAATATTTTGTCTCTAGGGGTATCAGCCATAAGTTGGAATTTTATCAAAGTTATAGCTGTGGTTTATACTTATAAATAATAACTAAAAATCCTGTAGTTGATAGCAAAGCTAACTTGGATGGAATAATTGGCAACCAAACACCATTAATAAATACAAAAAATCCAACTCCGTACATAACGAAAATAGTTATAAAAGTTGCACCTACTAATAAACGCAACGAATGAATTTGCAAAACTAAAATCCCTCCGCAACAAGCCCAAAACCCAATCCATAATATTTCTAACCATAATGATATTGGTGATAGCAAAGGACGTTTATCTAATACTGCATTCAGTATTTGGCTGACCGCTTGAGCGTGTACTATTGCTCCGGGAGTATATTGCTCGGATATTGGTAATTTATCGCTGTAGGGAGTACGAAAATGGTCGCTAGAAGTTGAAGTCATTACACCAATAATAATGATTTTGTCTTTAATTTGTTCTGGTGTAACTTTACCTCCTAAAACATCTTTGAGAGAAACAATGTTAGTAATTTGATTGGGGGAACGATAAGAACGATAATTAAGTAAGATTTGATTTCCCCAAGTATCTGCTTTTTGATAACCACCACTGTGCTGACTCAAACGTGAAAAAACAACGTCACCTAAATGCCAATTACCCTGTCTAAATTCGGGCTGAATTTTTTCGTCTTTTAAATAATGTAATGCTAATTGGAAACCAAAAGACCAAGTAGTAGGACAATTTGAACCAACCGGTACATCCATTGATAGAATATAGCGGCGCAAAACACCATCATCATCAAGGAGGACGTTACTAAAACCCAGGCGCTCTTCTGGTATTTCTGGTGGAGGTGCGATTCCGGTATAATCTCCACTTGGTTCTCCTACATGGCATATTGCGAAGAAGCGATCGCTATTTAATAATTTACTTTTTAATTTTTTTTGTGCGGAATTTACCGGAAAATCGCGAAAAATATCCAAGCCAATTACTCTAGGTTGATGAGGTTCAAGCTTTAGTAGCAATTTATGTAATGCACTATCTGCCAAGGAGCCTTTTCTATCTTTTTGTTCCGGTAGCTGAAAATCTGTTTCCCTTATTCCTACAACTAACAACCTTTCTGAAGGACCTTCATCGGGACGCGATCGCATCAAAAAATCATAAGCTTGCAATTCCCATTTTTGCAAAAACCCCAGTTCTCGAATTCCCAAAATAAAACTTGTAATTAACATACTGGCTAAAACCATTGTTTTCAAGCTGTTTCTAGGAGAACCAACCGATTGCTTCCACTGCATCGGTTTGATTGTCGGATGTTCGCATATTATGGGCAACCAGCTAGCACCGGGATATTCTGCTTCTAACCCTTGCAATTTTTCTCTAGCTGTGCGGACAGCAATATATATAGATTCTCCAGTAGAAAAAGTTGTTAGAAAATACTTTAAGAATTGTTGAGCAACAAAATCAGGAACGGCTTCCTTCATTACGATAATTTGCCCAATATGTAAATCCTGTAGTTCTGCAACTAGCCCCAATCCATCGCAAGAATTAAAAATTGCTAATTGCAAACCGTTGCGAGCGGCATTTCTCAAAGCATATCTGAGTTCGGCAATAGTTAAACTATCTTCTTGATTAATGTATATCCTACCTGTATTTTCTTCGGTTTGAGTGTGACCTGCAAAAAATAAAATATTCCAATTCTGGTTCCATAATTGCTCGTTAATATCTTGTCTTCGAGGCTGTACTAAAAAAGTTGTATCTGCATTTTTCAAATTTTCCAATAGCTGTCTATCTTGTCCTACATCAATTCCATCGCTATTACCCAAAATCGCTAAAATTTTGACTTTCCTCCCAGAGATAGATGTCTGCGGTATATCTATCCGATCTGAATTATAAGCACTTAAGGTAATTTCAGCTTTGGGATAATCGCGATCGACTAAATCCCATAAATGCCAGGGAAGTTTTTTAAGCTGTAAATTATTAGTATTAATTAGTACTCGTATTTCATCAGAGGGCATCAAATATTTCAGCCATTTCTCACGAATTGGTCGAAATGACTCACTTAAAAGCCATTGATTGAGATAATTACGCAACTCACAAGCTTTTTTCTGACAATTTTTTCGGTTTTCGGATAAGGAACCGTAAACAATTTTATTAACTTTGATACGGTTTAATTCACCGTTACTTCCATAAAGGGAATACCATTCATCAATTGCATTTACCATCTGCGGAATTGCAGGTAGACTACAGGCAACTTGTGTAGTTAAATGCGCCCCTTCAGACCCAATTTCCAATGTTGCCCGCACTCCTGAGAGCAAGTCACCATCAAGCTTAAGTACTACTAACTTTCTCATAACTCATTCAATTTTGGATTTCGCATATGATATAAGCATTTTTTCCATAATTGAAATGTTTTTACTTGAAAACATTGATAATTTAATCCAAAATCTAAAATCCCACACAATTGCTTTAAATTGGCAAATTCCAATTTTTTTTCGGTCATAAGCTGCTATGCATTTAATTTATATGTTCATTTGGCATTGATTAATAGCTACAGTTGTTGTGCATTAAAAATGCACAACAGCTTACCTTGTAATCTTTACCCTTCAATTACCACATTCTCAGCAACTTTAGCCACACAGGTAAGGACATAATCATCATCGCATCCAAAGTCCTTATCATAAGTAACCTTTCCAGAGACTTTGCGTAGTTTACATTGTCCGCAAACACCCATTTGACAGCCATAAGGAAGGCTAATTGCTTCTCTTTGAGCGGCTTCTAAAATAGTTTCATTACTCGAACAAATTACCTCCTGTTCGGATTTTTTAAAAACTACAACTGCTTGGGAAGTAGGTATTAAAGCTGTTTTTACACCCGTGGATAAACCAAAACTCTCTTGATAGTAATTATGCATGGGGAACTGAATTTTTCCTAAAATAGTTTCAACACTCTCAAGAAAACTTTCAGAGCCGCAAACATAAGCAATACGTTCTACTAAATCGGGAGCCATTTCTAATAGCATTGTCTCATTTAATCTGCCTTTGTAACCAGTCCAATTTAAATCAAATTCTTTGCCAGTTAGATTAATCGCTAATTGAAAATTAGAATATTTCGCAGCCATCAACTCCAACTCTTCTCGAAAAATAATATCTTCTTGAGTGCGAGCGCTATAGATAAAAATCACTGAAATATTTGCATTGGTATCGCAAATCCAACGAGACATCGACATCAAAGGTGTAATTCCGCTACCAGCACTAATAAATACAAGTTTCTTATGGGAATTTTCAAAATAGTTAAAATCACCCATAGGGGGACTTATTTTGAGTTTATCTCCAACTTTAAAGTAATCGTGTAAGCAATTAGAAACTAATCCTGGAGATAAGTATGGTTGATTTTGCGGCGCAGAAACGCGCTTAACTGTTATTTCTAAATTGTAGGGTCGTGAAGGGCTAGAAGAGATAGAGTAAGCACGTTTAACTTGTTTGCCTCCAATTTCTAAATCCAACATTACAAACTGTCCGGGTTTGTAATTAAAGGATGCATCGTTAAATAAGATAGGCGGCTCGGCGACTAAACGGAAGGTTTTAACGTCATCAGTTTCTTCAATTATGTCACAACACCGTACTGTAAATTCTGTTTGTTGTTTCTGCTGATTTATGTTTGGAAAAATTAATGTGTTGGCATCAGATAAAGGCTCGCCTTCGGAATGTAAAATTGATTCTTCAAATTCAAACAAAACAATAAAATCGCCAATCCGAATAATGTCACCCAATTTCAGTAAAACACTTTCGTTAACGGTTGCCTCTAGATTATTAATCTTGGAACCATCCGTACTTGCAAGGTCAATATAATAATATTTTTTGTCTTGGTACAAGATGATGGCATGTATCCGACTTACTTCAGGACTATTAAGAACAAAATCGCAGTTTGGGTGTCTTCCAATTAGACATTTCGATGGATTTTCTTCTGTAATTTCAATCAACTGTTCTTGAAAATAACCAGTAATATAATTGAATGCTTTAATCTTCATAATCTTTAACCATAATATTTTTTACATCAATAGTTTATCGATGTTGATTTTGTGAATATTCATAAAATAGGAATTACAATTATTTGGATAAATATTAATTTATCTTGATTTAATCTAACTACAAACTATACTAATATCGCTTACGTCTGATGACTGTTGGTTCGTCTGCTTCTGAAGATTTGTCGCTGTTTTCAGAAGATAATTTATTAGTGTGAGACGATTTTATTTTATATTGAGTTTTATATAATAACTCAGGATTTTCTTCGGCAATTTGCGATAATATTGAATAATGAGCTTCTTGATTTAAATCTAAATGGAATCGTATTTCGCTTAAATACTGAAAGCTATTTTCCGAAGTAAAATTATTCTTAACTAAACCATCTTCAAGTATATGCTTATAAATTTGCCATCGTTCTGTATCTCTAAATTTTGGGAGCGCAGATGCAAGTAAAAATAACTCATCAGATGTCAAATCATTTAACGAACGTTGATTAATTAATGAAGATACATCCACTGGAAACTTCTCGATTTGGCGACGAAAACTATGGGCTAAACTATCTTTATTGTACTTTTCTTGACTGTGATTCCAAGCGCTAACTAACCAAAAAGCACTGACAAACACTACAACAGCATTGAACAATAATTGTCCAATCATAGGTAATCGAATTATTTCTGGACGACCTCCATATATAAAAAAGCAGTTAAAAGCTAAAAAAGTACACAGCGAAAAAAACCGGTGTAAAACCTGTTGATAACTTATTTGGGGCTGCTTCTTTTTAAAATAAGTAGTAAAAAGTTTTTCTAGTTTTCGGCAAATCCAATAAGTGATAGTGACACCTACCAGAAAAGTTAAAGGAACCGCAACAATCTTTGGTATATTAATTGCCTGCTCAAAAAGATAAAATCCGGGTTTCCAAAGAGTTGCTAACTGATTTTCCTCATGAGTCCAAGCACCAGAAAAGTAATAGTCGAAATTTCCAGCATATAAACGGTAATAGACGAAATAGCTAATCACTAATCCTAGATAGCCGTATTGAACCAATTTCCTTCCTGGTGTTCGCAAGTCTTCCCAATAAGCTTTTTCTGCATCGATGTCAAAACAAGCAGATTTACAACCAATACAAGCACTTATCTCTTGTCCAGTTTTTTGATCTACAGTTCTACACATAGATTGCGTGATACTACCGGGGACTGCGGATGAAGCATTACTTCCCAATAAACCTTTTGGTCCTGTAAAAACAATCTGTACAATTCCGAATGGACAGACATAATGGCACCAACTACGCCCACCATAAAGAAAAACCATAGTTATTGCTGATAATATAACTGAGAGTAAAAAGATACCCAGAACTAACCTGGCAGAATTTATAAATAAAATCCGCGAATTTAAACCAATAAATAGCAAAGTGAATTGTAAGTAAAAGTGGTTTTTAACTAACCAGCGATTTTTTTCGATATTTAATAATGGCTTTAATCCTAAAGCACGAGGAATTTGGGATAAAAAGTATAGTGGGCAAATACGTCGCCAAGTTTCGTGCCCGAAAACTAATAAAATCGCGATCGCGCTGGGAATAACCATCCCCCAGAAAACTCTGGCTCCTATCGGATAAGGCTTTTCGGGCAAACATTGTCCTTGAACTAAGACGCATGGAAGAGAATCGCGCAAAGGTGAAAAAAAGTTATTGGGGTTTGTCCAATTCTCTGTGATCGGGTCATAGAACAAAGATAAAATGAGTAGCAACCACCCAATAACAATTATCCATCGAATGACGTGGATTTTTCGTTCTGAAACTTTAGTTAACATTGATAAAACCTCCTTATGTTTTCTGTTTTCGTTAAAAAAATGCTAAATATTCAATTCTGTTGTTTTGTAGTGCATATTTAGCGATATTCAGTTTTTTTTGGCACTTTTAAATTTAATAAATCACCTTGGCTGTAATTCAAGATAAATTATTTAGTTATGCTTGTAATTAAGCAGTAGATTTGTCCTTATTTTTAATATTCCTAGCTTTCAGAGCATATGCAATTTTGTGATTTGTTTGCTCAAACTCACCTGAATACACTCCAGACTCAAAAAACATGAGAGAAAATGCTTTTTCCTGACGATCTGACTAATAAATTTTGGTGAAATTATGCTGCCGTAACGTAAAACCCATATCGAATTATATTTATCAATAAACTCAAATCTTCAATGAGATACAGGTTGTACTAAGTATTTACTACGGCACCAAAGCATAAATTTCGCAAATAAAAATACAGATATGAAAATTAACTTTAAATTTAACTCACGAATACGATAGTTACAGATTATTTATTAAATCAACGTTAAGATTCAATGAATCCAGTTTTTATACACTATATGAGCTTAGTAATACTCTACTTCTCAGTCTTAAGCTCAGAAAAATTATTAAGAGGTTCTGACTGTCTCTAGTTACAGAAATCTACAAGATGCGAACTAAGTTATACCAATTCTGTAAAAGGCTCTGCTAAATTATTCACAGACTAGAAGCTGGAGGCTACTTCAGTAGACTTGAGTTAATAGTGTTACCGATAATACTTTCAAAGTAATTCCATTGCCAGCCGAGAATTACACAACTTCTCTAGGAATTTATTACTACAATAATTCCTTAAGTAAAATAGCAGTTATCTATTGCAAAGCACTTATGGAAAGCTAACATAGCTTACTTCTAACCTGTTTCCATCGCTAAGAATAATTTTGCATCGAAAATCTAAATTGAAAAAAATGATTCATCATAATCTGCGAAAAACTTCTTTGTTAATCGTAGTAACTAACTGAAGCAAGCATATAGTGAGGATAACAAAGAGTCCATTATAGATGTCATTCCTTTAGCTAGCGCGGAATAATACTATACGAAAGTGTAATTTTATCAAGTGTCATTACAAACTCTTAATAAGCTTAAGAGTAATGTAAAACATTTTCGTATATCAATTTATGAAACAGCTAGATTTAAAACTCCGTCAGCTTATAGCTACAGCCTGTAAATATTCACCCCAAAGTTTGGAGCGTCAGCAAGTCTTGGCTAAGGTATACCTATTAGTAATGAAATCTGGCAAGCTTTGGAAAGAGCATACATCGTACTATAATGATGCTCTCCAAGAAATGTGGGAGTATTGCTGTCAGCATCCAGAAAAATACAATCCCGATATTAGCACTGTAATTGTTTGGCTTGATGATGAACTTAAAAAGCGATTGAGAAGAATGAGGGATGGAAAAAATAGACAGCTAAAACGATTTTTAATAGCTAAACCAACAGAAGAGGGAGTGACGAACAACCCTATAGATAATGTTGCTTCGCCAGATATCCAGCCAGCAATGGAAATTTGGCGCAAAACTATCTTATGGGTACAGCAAGATCCAGACAAACGATTACGCAATATTTGCTTCCGCAAACGTCCCGAAATTAACGCTCAAGCTTTAATTTTGAGGCGGCTTCCTCCAGATACACCTTCTTGGCAGACTATAGCCGCAGAATTTAACCTAAATCCAAAAGAGACTCAAGATTTACCCAAATTTTACAACCGTAAATGTTTACCTCTACTCCGGGAATTTGGTTTATCTCAAGGTTACATAGATAAATCAGCTATTGCTTCCAATAGCGCTGAACTACCTCAAAACAAAGACCATGAATAAAAACAACCAATTTTCGGACGAGGATTGGTCAATTCCGATACCGTTAACATCAGAAATTTTACATATAGCGCGGCAGTTTGCTAACGAGCAGGCAAATCCAAAATCGGAGAAGGCACAACAAGTTTATCTTAATACTATTGCTATATGTGCTGTGAACAACTATTTGCGTATCATTGGTATTTCTACTGATATCACCTCAGGAGATAGTTGGAATTCTTCGATACGTTTAATTGAAGACGTAGCAGATTTATGGGTAACTGGTAAAGGAAGTTTAGAATGCCGTCCCGTAAAAAAAGGTGCCTCAAAATGCCACATTCCTTCATCAATTGGTTTGGAAAGAATTGGCTTTGTGATAGTAGAAATTGATGAGGAACAAAACGCAGCAATATTAAAAGGATTTACATCTGATGAATTAGCAACACAATACTTATCCCTGCATAATTTACGTTCAATTGAATATTTACCTTCATACCTGTATAAACTCAAGCCATTAGTCAATTTGAGTAAATGGTTTCAAAACATATTTGAGAACGGTTGGGAGGCAGTTGAAACCGTTTTAAGCTCGCAGATGAATCAGCCTGCTATCGTCTTTAGAGGCAAATCGAAAGTTAATCGTTGTCAGCGCTGCAAACTGATAAAATTAGGCAATCAAGAAGAGTTAGTTGCTTTAATTATCACTGTCACCCCAGAATCAAAATCAAATATTAATATTCTTATAGAACTCAAGCCACACTTGAATCAAAACTATTTACCCGCAAACCTGCAAATAATGCTGCTTGATGAATACCAACAAGCAATATTAGATACTAAAACCGAGCAATCCAATCAGCATATTCAGTTAGATTTAAGCGGCGAGCCAGGAGAGCGGTTCACTTTACAAATAGCTTTAGGGAAAAATAGTTTCAGCGAGCATTTAATTATTTAGATTTGATTACCGCAGCCTACTGGGGAATACAGTTCTCCAACGCCTAATTTTATTTTTCAAAACTATATTCTATTGCTGTCAGTAGTTTCATAAAAGTTGAAATTACATATTTCCGTCAACTACGTTTGTCTAGTTTCTTATTATTGTCATTAATTTATTTTATAAATAATATTTAATGAATTGTAAAAATATAAAGTTTTGATGAAGAAAGAGGTTTTTTTAGCTTTAGCTAGCGAAAAAGCTGTTTGAGCGACGCAGTAACTAATTAACAACATCTGGTAAACATAATGGAATTCGGATTTGCTTGACACTCGAGATGTCAATATATATAGCTTTTTATCGCAAGCTATTACGGGCATCCGACCTATCCGAATCTAATTGATAAAGATGAAATATGCTGTATGTCTAAACTTCAACATTTCTCATCTTTATTACACACAAAATTCCAATCAAACTAGATGTGAGACAAAAGTATTCCAGGGAAGAACAATGAAAGTCGCTCAAAGTTTGTACTTAACACCTTACCAGCGTCAGTTATTGCAAAAAAGCCTCGAAAATAATTTACGTCCTGAATTCCGTCGTCGAATCCACATTATCTTACTAGCAGATGAGGGTGAATCTCAGACACAAATATGTAAAAAAATAGGTTGTTCTCAAGAAGCTGCAAGATACTGGATTTCTATAGCAAAAGCAGGTCAATTCTATAAGTGGAATGATTCCCCTGTAGGAAGACCTAAAATTGTTAACGAACAGTACATCCAACGTTTGAAAGAACTTGTAACAACTAGTCCGCGAGATTATGGCTATGCATTCGAGCGTTGGACTGCACAATGGTTAAATAAACATCTAGAAAAAGAGCTAGCAATAAGTGTTAGTAACTATCACGTTACCCGCTTGCTTAAGTCAATGGGGCTTTCTACGAAAAAAAAGAAAATTAGCTGATTTATTTGTCTATTTCTCTTACTAATTCGCAGTTATTCGATTGCATGGAATTGTCTCGTGTAGCAATAACAGGTGCATCGGCTGTAAATATAATCTCGCCTTTTTCATTTAATATCCAGCCTGTAGCTTCTACAATGCGTTTTGGTTTTTTTGTAGTGCTTTCAACGTCAATATTTCTATTTGGCAAACTGTTTTTGTTATTTGATTGGGGATTTACCCATTCAACTCGTACTGCCGAAGGTGTAAAGATATCTTCAGGCTTGGGGGGTAAACCACCACGTCCAACTATAAAAAATTGGTTTTGAGCATAACCGGGACTATAGCAACCCTGAGCTAATTCCGAGCTAATAGGTATAGATGGCAACTCAGCTAATTCATTGTCAGAAGTTAAATCGGGAGTATTAATTTCAACATTACCATCTATACCCAACTCGGAACTCGCGTTAATATCGCTGGTTTCTGGAGTTAGTTCTTCACGAAACTTAATTCCAAATATACCAGCAGCAGTAATTTTAATATTGCCACCTTTGCCGTCAAAAGCATTAGCAGTAATGTCGCTATTTTCATTTGGAACAGCGACTATAAAACCGTCAGGAGCATCTATAGTAATATTGCCACCGCTTCCGCCACCCAAGCTCCCAGCTTCAGTCGAAATTCTGCTATTACTGCGTAACAACAAAAGCTCTGTCAAATTTAGATTGATATTTCCACCTTGCCCAGACTGAGTTTGAGCTTTGATATCGCTATTGTCTAATACAAGTTTATCGACGGTGATATTTAGTTCCCCAGCCTTACCAGAACCTGTAGAACTACTATCTATGCCTGCATTATCTTCTATACGTGAGTTTTCTAGTTGCAGTAAAGATGTTTTTAGGATTAGTTTACCAGCATCGCCTTCACTTTCGGTATCAATACCAATTCCGCCTTTATTTCGCAAAATTATTTTGTCTGCTGTAATCTTTATAGTTCCAGCATTACCTTTACCTTCAGTGTTGCTGCTTAAGCTATTAATTTTATTTGGGTTATCATTAATAAATTGAAGTTCGTTCTCAAATAAAATAGAACCAGTTTCAACTATGATTTTTCCTGCATCACCAGTAGAATATTCTGCTGTCTTGGTAACAATATTGCTACTATTTCTCAAAGTTATTTTATCGGCTTGAAGCCTGATTTCGCCTGCATTTCTTTGACTGAAAGTGATGCTAGCTATGGTGCTATCATTTTGTAATAAAATTGAATCGGCACTGATGTCAATGTTACCAGCGTTAGCTATAGAATGTAATTCATTTTCATTATCAGTATTAGAACCAATTCTGGCATCATTTAAAATCAGCGAACCAGAATTGACAGTTATTTCACCACTATTACCCGATGCACTAGAGCCACTGTTTAAAAAACTATCTTTTCCTAAAAATATTTGATCATCTGCATTAATAAAAATATTTCCAGCATCACCATTTCCTTTAGTTGTTGTAGATAAACCACTATTTTTGAAGGAAGCGGTGCCAGTATTTATCGTCACATCATTAGCATTACCATCACCTGTTGTAACGCTTTGGATATCACCACCATTGAAATCCAATGCATCTGCTTCAACTTTTACGAATCCACTGTGACCATTACCTTTAGTTTCACTACTTATTCTTCCACCTTTGATAAATAAATCATTAAGTTGAAGATTGATATTACCAGCATTTCCATTACTAGTAGTATTGTTATTAATTGCTCCTTGAAGAGACAGAGAATCAGCTTTGATATTAATATTACCACCATCACCAATACCATTAGTTTGCCCTAAAAGGGCACCATCGATAATAGAAATATCTTTTGTTGCATTTATAACGATATTTCCAGTATCGCCTGTCATTTGGTTACTCGTAAGTAGGATACCATTTTTTAGTGCAACTGAATTAGCATTAACTATAATATCATTTGCATTGCCATTACCCGTTGTTATATTTTGAATTACACCAGTATCTAAATCGAATTTATCGACTTTAATATTTATTAATCCGCTGTTACCATTACCTTTAGTCTCATTAGTCATTCCTCCTAGTTTTAATATAAAAGAATTAACGTTAACATTTATATTTCCAGCATTGCCATTGCTATTGCGAGTAGTTTTATTATCGATTCCACCTCGATTAATCAAAAACGAATCAGCTTTGATATTAATATCACCAGCATTACTCGCATTACTACTTTGTTTAACAATACCACTGCTCCGTAATACAATAGAGCCATTAGCAATGATATTAATATCGCTAGAACTACCGGCATCAGCTTTTTGTTTAATCGTGCCACTGTTTCTCAAACCTGCTTTACCTGGTGTGGCGATCGCCATTTCTCTTGAGTTATTTAGATTCGTATTTTTACTCGTAATCTCAGCACCATCTAAGAGAATAGAAGCTGCCGATGCTCTAAATTTTCCTCCTTTTGTGTCAATCTCAAAGCTTGGATCGGAACCCTGACCTAGAATAATATCACCCTTACTGTTTTTATCGCTATCAGCTTGTAATACTATTCCTAAGTGGTGATTGCCAGATTGAATATTACCTCTTGATAGGACAATATCATTGTCCGCTTGCAGAGTTAACAAAACTGGATTATTATTCTGTGTTTTAATGTTAATTTCGTCAGCCTGAATATTTCCTTGCTGATTCCCAGTCTTAGTCGCCGCGATAGTTATATTGTTTCCGGTTCCCAAATGTTTATTAATAGTAGAAATATCTAATACACTGCTACTGTTTGCAGGTTGAAAAATCGCAAAATTATCACTAGAACTGGGATTAAAACTCTCTCCGGAGCCAAGAAATGTATTACCAGTACTGAGCAACCAATTACCACTTAAACCGTTATTAGAACTAGTATCGACAGTTATATCTTTGACATCTAAAAAATTTATTCCAGTCGTACTAACAAAACCACCATTACCATGATTTAAACCACCTCTAGCACTAAATCTTCCATAAGCACGAGTTGATTCTGTTGCAAATACGGCAATATTACCGCCATTTCCTATATCTAAAGCATCAGCTTTAAGAAATGCGTTTTGATCGATATAAGTTGCAGTAGTATTGCTATTTCCGATTATCACTTCACCACCACCTGCATTTCCGGAAGTATTAAACAATGAGTTTTCTAATAAACCTATTTTTTCTCCCAATACAATTATTTTTCCACCATTACCCGATTGCAAGTTGGATGTATTTATACTACCTCGATTAATAACAGTGCCGATATTGCTTGTATTCTCATCAATCGTATCTATCGGTTGAGATACTAGATTCAATAATTCTCCAGATACTCCCAAATTAGCAAAACCTTGATTGGCGATCGCAGCTATTGATATTTGTCCGTTGTTAGCTGCTAAATTACCTTTATTTTCAAAACTATTACCGATAAGAGTGATATTTTTTCCATTATTAACAGTTAAATTACCTGAGTTGGTAATAGTGGCATTTTGATTTTTTCCATACTGCAAACCTAAAGGGACATTAACATTTAATAGCGGTTTATCCTCAAGATTTATCGCACTGAATTCCCTACCATCACTAAACTTAAAAGCCTCAGCCGTAGTTCCGGTAAACGAACCACCAATATTGAGTTGGGCATTTTCACCAAATACAATACCGTTAGGATTCATCAAAAATAAATTAGCCGTACCGTTAGCACGAATCAAGCCATTTATTTCAGAAATTGACTTCCCCGTTACCCGACCAAAAATATTTTGTATATTAATATTATTCTTGAAATATGCTTCACTACCATTAGGTATAGAAAATTTCTCAAAACTGTGAAAAAGATTATTCCCAGCTTCCGTACCACCAGTAATATTGTAAATACTCCCTTGTTGATTAATCTGAGAATTATTTGGTAAAGTTGCATCAGAACTAACTTGGGCAAAAGCTGCTTCTTGGTGTGGAGTGAAAAGCATACCTACACTTAGTAAACTTAAACTTAAACTGAATCTATTGCAGCTTTGATTCTTAATTATTCTTAACATATTATTCTTGCATCCTAAGCGAGTAAAGTATAAGGATTGGAATTTTTAACAATTATTTTAACTGACATCCTGCAAGGGTATAGCTGTTAAAAAAAATTGGAATACTCCCGTAAAAGATAAATGTATATAGCTTCTTAAATTAATACTAATGTGACATCGAAACTAGAAGTTATCAAAAAACTCGTGTTAAATATTTCTTAAAGAACAACTTCTAAAGCCAATTACCGATTAAAACATAAGGAGCCCAAAAGTAAGGGGTGTTATATTCTTTATGCTTTAGTAAACTCAATTGAGCATGACGTAAGGCTTCTGCTTTAGTAATATTATGCTTGGTTAACTGTTGATAAAACTGATTCATTAATTCAGCAGTAGAAGCATCATTTAAAGCCCATAAAGATGCAATCGTACTTCTAGCACCTGCTTGAATAGCAACACCTGCAAGCCCTAATGCAGCTTCATTATCTCCAGTAGCTGTTTCGCAAGCACTTAAAACCAGCAATTCTATAGGTTCGGGAATATTTTGTCTTCTATTATGAAGCCATCGACTAAGTTCTTTAACTTTAATTCGCCCATCGTATGCTAGCAAGAATGTTTCGTCGGAATTAGAACTAAATTGCCCGTGAGTTGCTAAGTGGACTATAGGATAAGATTTCTTATTTACCTGTTTTTTTACAGCATCGCTTGTAAATTTTTCATTTAGAAGTATTTTAGCATCGGATACGTGGGATTTAATCTGCTGCAATTCTTGCTCAACATAATCAAGTTTAGGAAAATTAACACGTTCTTCGCTTAAACCAGCTGTTAAAATATTGAATCTTGTTTTTTGCAGTGCTTTTAATTCGTATTGTTGTAAACCAGGGCTTACAGCCACAGTATATTTTTCTATCAAATACTTGCTTCCATCATAAAGAGCCGCAGGAGGAATATTACGTAAAGAACCATCAAGTACAAATACTAAACTTTCTATATTGCTATTTTCCAAATATTTTTCGCCCGGTTGAAGCAGCCAATTATATAATTTTTGAAACTGGGCTTGATTATCGCCACCAATTTTGCGTTCTTCGATATCAGTTCGCAATTTTGCAATCGTTTCTTCTACTTCGTTTTTAGATATAAAATTAGAGTAACTGATAAGTGATGAGTAAGGTAATTTTAGAATTACTTCTAATCTATCGGGTAAAATAATCGGATAAACTATAGCTGTTTTTAAATTCTGTTTATCAACTATATCGTCAAGGATGACTTTCGTATTAAAGCAAGCAGAATTAAAGAAATTATCTATTTGTGCTAGCTGAAGAGATTCAATTACCTCGCGAGCCTTAATCAACTTTTGCTTACTTGGTTGCTTATTTCTAGGAGTTTTTAAAAGTAAATCGGCATATTGTCTGTAAACTGGTTCTATACTTTCGCGGAATGAAAATTGCACGTTGGAATCGACAGCAACCAAATCGCTACGCAAAGATTTGAGAATTTTCCATGCTGCATCATAAAATCGCATTGCTTTTTTGATATCTCCCTGTCGCCGGTACAATCTTCCCATTTGCCATTGAAACTGGTAGCTAATATCGTCGGCTCTGATAGAATTAGCAGTATTTAATGCTTTTTGAGTCAGTTTTTGCGCTTCATCTAATTGTTCGGTTTGTTCGTAAAGTTGTCCAAGAGTTCCCAGAGCATATGCCAAGGCTCGTCGATCTTCTATTGTTTGTGCTTGCTCAACTGCTGTTGATAATATTCGAGCAATATCTAACCATGAGACTGTTTTAATATTAGCTTTTTGCTTAATTTTCCCTAATGCTTTTGCAAAATTGATAGAGATAAAAACAGATTTGCGGTTGGGTGATAGGCTTTTAATTTCAGTTCTTATTTGAGGTATCAAATATGAAGCAGCATTTATATTGTCCGTCAGCACAAGCAAATTTAAAATATTTAATTGAGCTTGTAAACGTAGATAAGAGTTTAAGGGTGCAATATTTGCTGCTTTTTGATAAAAATTGATAGCTGAAGTTTGAGAATTTATAGTTTCTTGAATTCTAACTGTATTACCCAAACTAATTAAAGCTTCACTCTTTTCTTGGTTTGCTTTCAAAGAAGATGCTACATCCAAACTGTGCAGTAAAACTTTTTTGGATTCATCTACATTCCCAATAACTCGCAAAACATCTCCAACGCTACGCAAGCCGACAGATTTTAAAATCGAATTTGGTTGTTTATCCAGTTTTTCTCCAACAGCAACTAGAGTTTTTTGTGCTTTTATAAATAACCCCAAAGCTTGCATTGCTTGAGCTTGATTAATAAGAGATTGAATTAAAGCTGGTTGTAAATCAAGATGAGAATAAACTTTTGCAGCTTCTTCCCAAGTTACTATTGAATTTTGAAATTCTCCTTTTTCAAATTGCAACTTTCCCTTAATATCTAATGATTGAGCGTAAATTATATTTTTAGGGAAATTATGTAACAATTGCAATGAATGATTTATATTTTTATCAGCTTGTTGCCATTTCCCTAATTTTTGATAAGCCAGAGATATATTACTCAAAGCCATTGCTTGATTTAATTTGTCTCCATTAACCCGATACCTCGAAGCTGCTTGCTTTAATAAATCTATAGCTTCTTGAAATCTTTCTAGTTCGTAAAGTTTTTTACCTCTGCCTACTAAATGTTCTATTTGAGGAGGGTTGGAAAACACAGGTCTTGTTAGAATCGGAGATAGTATAGTAAAGGATAATGATACTAGTAAAATTAAAACTATGCTTTTGAATTTCTTCATAACTGTATTTTGCGATTCTAGAAAGATAAAAGAAAGATTGTATTCGGCTTATCTTCTGAAATAGCTTTATTGCCAAAAAAATAGGGCTAATGCCCCTTAGTACAAACTGAAATTTTATCGCAAATACAGAAAATATTTTTCTAAAATGAACCCTTTTGATTCACCGATAAACAAAACTTAATAAGGTAAATCTTGATTGCTACCGATATTCAACAAATAATTTTCTAATTGACTTTGCCCGTTACTGTTGAGATTAACCTGTAAAACATCACCAGTATTGCTAAAAGCAACTTTTAAAGAATCACCATCCGGCATAGTTGTAAAAACAATACGACTCGTAGCATTAACAATCTCGTCTTCACCAAGAGCAAAATCAGTAATCAAATCATTACCAAATTCGGAAGATAGAACAAAAATATCCTTACCACTTCCACCAGTTAAAGTATCGTCACCCTTCAAACCATCGATAAAATCATCTTGTTCTTTACCCAAAAGTACATCGTCTGCATCTCCACCCAAAATTAAATCTTGATTAGGTTGCGATCCACCTTCAGTCAAACCCCATAGTTCCCTACCGTTAACACCATCATCAGCGCTGAAATAAAGTTCTCCATCAACTACAGTTAACTCTTCGGGGTTTGAAGAAGCAGCACCAGGATTAATATCACCAACCAAAACCGTACCCGATTCGGTACCGTCACTCTTCCACAATTCAACCCCATTAATACCGTCATCTGCTGTGAAATACAAAATATCCTGAAAAACTGTCAGATTATCGGGATTAGAAGAATTTCCACCCCTGTTAATATCTTTAACTAAACTTGTACCCGATTCAGTTCCATCACTCTTCCATAATTCAACTCCGTTGTTTGAATCATTAACAGTAAAAAACAAATTTCCATTAACGTTAGTCAAATTATCAAACTCACTTCCTTGACTTCCCGGAGTAATATCTTTAACTAAAACAGTTCCTGATTGTGTACCGTCACTCTTCCATAATTCAGTACCGTTAGTTCCGTCATCAGCAGTGAAAAAAGCAATACCGTTGACATCCGTAATTTTATCGGGATTAGAGCCAGCTTCGGGGTTTATGTCTTTAACTATATTTGTACCTGACTCGGTTCCGTTACTCTTGAAAAGCTCTGCACCAGTACTGATAGGCACTGAGAGTTCACTCTCAGGGTTAATAGTCTCTTTTGTTGCTTCACCACTAAAAAATAAAGTTCCATTAATATTAGTGAGATTTTTGACAATGGGAATATTGCTATCGGCATCTGACAAACCGAGTTTTTTAATGAAAGTTGTACCAGCAGTGGTTCCATCGCTCTTCCATAGTTGGTTAACAACACCCCTAGACTCAGAAACATCACTAGATTTAGCCGCAGCAAAAAATAGAGTTCCATTAACATTAACAATTTCACTGATTATGTTGGCAGTTTCTCCAGGGTTAAAAGTTTTAATTACAGATGTACCAGCACTAGTTCCATCACTTATTACCAAGTTGGTTCTGAATTGTATGTTTCGACCAAAATCCTTAATTACTAAGGTTTCAGCAACAAAAGCTAAATTACCATTAAAATCTTCAAAATCTACAATAGAAGTAACATCATTAGGTAAACCAGTTGCATTACCGCTACCCTCAAGCCCAAATACTTGCGATGTACCATCTACGCTACCATCAGTAGCCGCAAGAAATGATTCAAAAAACCTATTTGCCCTGAGTGCGCCTGTAAAAAATAACTTATTACCAACACCCGTAATTAAGCTGGTTACTCCGGCTGTCTCAAAATCTTCAAATAAAACATCTATAGCAGAAATTGGAACAGTCCCAGTAGCTGTTCCATCACTCTGGAAAACTGTACCAATTTCTCCATTATTTGCACCAAAAGCCAAGTTTCCATTAAAGCTAGTAAAATTACCAAGATTAGATGATGCAGAACCAGGTCTGATATCTTTAATTAAAGAGGGTATTAAATTCTGACCCATGATTGTGACTCCTTGTCAATAATTATGCGATCGCTTGTTCTCAAACACTGTTGCAATTATTTAAAGTGAATGGGAACTGTAATCAATTACAATCCCCATCAAAATAATTTTTTAATCTAATAAGGTAAATCTTGATTGCTGCTGATATTCAACAAATAATTTTCTAAATCAGCTTGCTCGTTACCGTTGAGATTAAGCTGCAAAATATCGCCAGTATTACTAAAAGCTACATTCACAGCATCACCAATAGAAGCCACAGTCAAGACAATTCTATCGGTAACATTGATAATCTCATCTTCGCCAAGAGTAAAATCTGTAATCACATCGTTACCAAATTCAGAAGATAAAACGAACTTATCCCTACCACTTCCACCAGTCAAAGTATCGTCACCTTTCAAACCGTCGATGATATTATCTTGTTCCTTACCTACAAGAACATCGTCTGAATCTCCACCCAAAATTAAATCTTGATTAGGTTTTGTTCCACCTTCAGTCAAACCCCATAACTCTCTACCGTTAACACCATCATCAGCATTGAAATAAAGTTCACCGCTAAACTCTGTAAAGTCACCGGGGTTTGAAGAAGCATTTCCAGGATTGATATCATCAACCAAAACCGTACCAGCTTCAGTACCGTCGCTCTTCCATAATTCAACTCCATTGCTACCGTCGTCTGCTGTGAAATACAAAATTCCATCAAGACTTATCAGATTAGCTGGATTAGAAGAGTTTTCGCCAGGGTTAATATCTTTAACTAAAGTTGTACCCGACTCACTACCGTCACTTTTCCATAACTCAACCCCACTATTTCCATCATTAACGCTAAAAAACAAAGTACCGTTAACGTTAATCAGATTATTGGGATTTGAACCTTCGTTTCCTGAAACAATATCCTTAACTAAAACCGTACCCGCTTCAGTACCATCGCTCTTCCACAATTCATTGCCATTAGTTCCGTCATCTGCGACGAAATAAAAAGTACCGTTAACATCTGCAAATTTATTTCCCGAATTCGACGTAGGAGCAGTAAAAGGAGTAGGAGAAATAGAAGAGTCGTTACCGGGATTTATATCTTTGATTAAAACAGTACCACTATCGGTACCGTCACTTTTCCAAAGTTCTCTACCATTGGTACCATCCTCAGCGCTAAACAACAGGGTGCCGTTAATATCAGCGAGAAGATCGGGATTTGAAGAATCGTTGGGATTAATATTCTTAACTAAAACTGTCCCTGCATCAGTACCGTCACTCTTCCAAAGTTCTTTATCTGGAGTATTTTGAATAGAGCTAGCATTTGCGCTGAAAAACAAAGTATTGTTAACAGCAATCAAATCTTCAACATTCCCACCTCCCGAACTGATATCTTGTTTAACTTGAACTGGTTGATTGGTATTGTTCTCAATCTTGAACAGTTTTGATTGAAACAAATCCGAACTATCAAAACTAGTGTAGAAAATAGTCTCATTCAGTCTAGTTAAATTACTGATGTCTGCTGGCGCTCTTAGAGAGACATTAACTATTGAGAAAGTACCATCCGCTGTAGCGTCAGTCCGAATTAAAGATTTATTTGTAAATCCAGAAACCTGTAAAAAATATATCAGGTCATTTACCTTAACAACATCAATGGGTGGAAATGAATTACCCCCAGAATCCTGTACCAAAACTGTACCCGCTTCGCTACCGTCTGTTTTCCAAAGTTGAGTATTTAGAGAATTAGTATCGAAAGTTGTAAAAAGCAGGTTTCCATTAACATCATCTAAAAAACCAGGATTAGAAGAATCTGCACCGGGCTTGATATCTTTAATTAAAGAAGCTGTTAAATTGTTATCCATAATTATGAACTCCCGTGATTAAAATTAGTGAAAAGTTAACAGCATTTGAAATTAGCTGTCGATCAAGTTTTGCTTGATTGCTAATTAAATACAACGAACAATTTTCTAATGCAGTTTGGTTGCTACCATTGAGATTAATCTGCAAAATACCTCAGTATTGCTGAAGCAAGATTAATAGTAACTACTGTGAATATAATTGGGCTGAAGTTACTGACACGTTTTTATACGATATGTGACACATTGAGTTATCTTAAAGGTAATAACAAGGATTGTAGTGTCACCCACTAATGCCTCTACCAGAAAATCTTGTAAGTATTGACTCAGCTTTTATAAATAATGCTCATTAATGAGCAAGAGCTTTAATCTAAGCTTTACAAGCTTTTTTCTGAAGCATAGCTATATCTCTCAAAATAGTTCGTACAAGACAATAAAATTTTACCTCACAATAAATGTATTTATTTCTTTGTTTGAAAATCAAAGATTTTATATTTCAAAATTATTATTGCAGCAGAAAAAACTTATTATTTGCAACGCAAATCATAAACGTCAATCAATTCAAGAAAATAAATGGCGCTATCATAGCGATACATAAAATCATCCAGGCTGTGTCTTAAATGCGTATATATTATATTAAAAAAAAACGTATATTTGGCTTAAAATACGAAAACTAAAAAAACATAAATGTCTTCGTCTAAAATATAATTCTTACGAATGCTTACTTCTGTCTTAGATGCGAACTATAAAAGCATACAGGATTCATTCCCTAATTAAAGTCATACATGATTACTCTGCATCATTTTATTCGCCTAGTCTCCTATAGGAAATAAACACGTAGAGAGGCAGTTTGCGGCTCTGTATCCATGCTGCAATTTACTTACCTTCTCCTTAGCATAGGTAATCTTCTAAGGGGATAAGAGTAGTTAAGTTACTGTTACCTAAGTTTTAATTAACCAAGTTATTTCATCAGTTTTTAGCATGGAAGTCCTCAACTTGAAGTCAGGGATGGTTGAATTGTTAATAACTTGAAAAAAGCCCCTTGGCATTCATTCCTTCTTTGAAAACCATACACTCATAAAAACAAAACAGAGCGTAAATTTACAAATAAGTTACACCAAGAGGCTAATTTACACATATACTTTAAACTCCCCAGGCAAGATTCGAACTTGCGACCAATCGGTTAACAGCCGACCGCTCTACCACTGAGCTACTGAGGACTACAATTAAACATAGTAGGGCAAAAAATAGGATTTGGCAAGTACTTTAAAAAACTTTTTTCAAAATTCTGAAAATTTACTTTTTAAATGCATTTGTACTAGCAAAAGCCTACTTTTAATCAACCGGCTCTGTAGTTAGTAGATGCCCATTTAAGACTGCTGTCTCGGTATTTATTTCAAACCCATTCGTAATTCAGCCAGCTTTTGACGCGATTTAGCATCAATAGAGTTTGCCAAGAATCTGCCATTAGTCTTCTTGCGCGATTTAGACTTTTGTCTGGTACGACAAACAGTAGCTTCTATTTCATAACAGAGTTGTTGTGCAGATATCCAATCCGCTCCATATCCCTGTACCGTTAACTGTTGTGCCCGGTCCGAAGTGGCTACAACTACTCGCGACAATAAACGTTCTCGCACCTTCTGACGTAATGACGCACAGAGCTTTTCAATATAAGTATCCGCTGTTTGTCCAAAATCCGTGTAATAAGCCGTAACAAGTTTTGTTACAACTTCCTCGTTAGAGCCATTCTTTTGAAAATGAGCATCAAACACTACTTGAGTTTGATAGCCGGTGAATGCGCTGTAACTAACGAGGGCTTCAAGCAGCTCATCACGGGCGGCTTCGAGTCCAACGTTATCGCAAGTCTTTTTTAGGCAAGACCAAGCACCAATTATGTTATAACCGTCTACCAGTAGAACGGCCGGGGTAAATGAAGGGGACATGGTTCTGAATCACAGTATTCTAGATTTTACAATTTTCATTCATAACTCTTATAGTAATTCAAGCATTACTTGTAACACTATGTTACATAAGCATTAAATCCGAACAATACTACGAAACCCTTACTCAATCAAGGTAAAAAAATAAGCGCGCCTATTCTTAGACGCGCTAAAATCTTCGATAATTAATAATCAATTACTACTTAAGGTAGAAGACACAAACAACTCATTTTAATTTCCTCCCTGCAATTCCATTAAAACTTGTTTGAGACGTTGTGGTTCTCCTTTATCAATTAGAACTCCTTGTTCTAGCAAGAAAGCACCATCGCAGTAATTCAATTCATCCAACCGATGGGTTACCCAAAGGGCCGTAATCCCTCGACTTTTTACTAAGCGACGAACTCCAGCTACTAATTCTAATTGGCTGTCAGGATCGAGTAAGGCAGTAGGCTCATCTAACAACAACAAAGCACAACGGCGCGCAATAGCCCCAGCAATAGCAACTCGTTGTTTTTGTCCTCCACTTAAAGCATAAATTGGACGACGTTGCAGTGAAAGTAAATTGACTGCATTAAGAGCTTCTTCTACTCTTTCTTTAACTTGCTGGTGGGGTAATTGTTCTTGCACCAGCCCAAAAGCCACGTCAGCACCAACAGTAGGCATTACTAATTGATGGTCAGGATTTTGGAAAACAAAACCTACAGGATGTAAGACCCCTATCTCACCACTTTTTGGGGTCAATAACCCCGCTAGCAGTCTAAGTAAAGTTGATTTTCCGCTACCGTTGGTACCCAAAAGCATCCAAAATTCACCTCTGGGCACTTCCAAAGAGCAAGATTTGATTACCTGCGTCCCATTTGACCAATCAAAATTTAAATCTTTTACCGAGATTCCCGGCTCCTTAGTCTGGTATTCCACTAATGTTTTATTCCGAAGCTAAAGCGAAGAAACCAGGAGTCTTGCCACTTCCACTAGCTGAACCATCTTTCTGGGTTATCTGAATACCAGAAATTTCACTGGCACGAATCGCAATTTTCTTCTCTACCTTACCTTCGCACTCAAGTTCAATAATATCTGGATTACCAGAACGCATTGCTGACAGAACCGTTTGATACACCGCTTCAGCATCTTCAGAAGATTTTCGTTGAATAGACGCAGGGAAAGCAGTGTTTTTTACTGTTAAATCGATGGAAAACATAGAACCTTAATTAAATTTAACTGTAGGTCTCATTTTAACGCCAGCACTACATTAACAGCCCGAACCAAAAATGAGAATCCTTAAATCACAAAATCTAAAGAAAATATTAACGATTTCCACGCTGTAATTATTTCCTGATATAAGAGTCTTCGCATACCAAAGCATTCAGCTAAAGTCGCAAAAAAAAAATTGTAAATTTGAAAACTTACTGGAAAAATTACCTATTCTTCTATACAATAAAAATTAGAGACAGTAAAAATTTGTAAACTAGATTGACAATCTAGTTGCTTTTCTGCATGAGGGCGGTAGTAACATACCAACCTCAAAGTTGAATAAAGCTGTAATTATAACGATTTGGAGATTTGATCTCATGACCATAGCAGTTGGACGCGCCCCTAGCACTAGAGGCTGGTTTGACGTAGTCGATGACTGGTTAAAGCGAGACAGATTCGTTTTTGTCGGTTGGTCGGGTATTTTACTTTTCCCCTGTGCCTACATGGCTCTAGGTGGATGGCTTACAGGTACAACTTTTGTATCTTCCTGGTACACCCACGGTTTAGCATCTTCTTACTTAGAAGGCTGTAACTTCCTTACAGTGGCAGTATCCACACCCGCAGACAGTATGGGACATTCCCTATTGCTGTTGTGGGGTCCAGAAGCTCAAGGTGACTTCACTCGTTGGTGTCAATTAGGTGGATTGTGGACATTTGTAGCGTTGCACGGAGCTTTCGCTTTGATTGGCTTCATGTTGCGTCAATTTGAAATTTCCCGCTTGGTGGGAATTCGTCCTTACAACGCTATCGCATTTTCTGCACCAATTGCAGTATTCGTCAGCGTATTTTTGATGTACCCCTTGGGTCAGTCTTCTTGGTTCTTCGCACCTAGCTTCGGTGTAGCAGCAATTTTCCGTTTCTTACTATTCTTCCAAGGTTTCCATAACTGGACTTTGAATCCCTTCCATATGATGGGAGTAGCAGGTGTACTTGGTGGTGCGCTGCTTTGTGCAATTCACGGTGCAACCGTTGAAAACACATTGTTTGAAGATGGCGATGGTTCTAACACCTTCCGTGCATTTGAACCAACCCAAGCAGAAGAAACTTATTCAATGGTGACAGCAAACCGTTTCTGGTCTCAGATTTTCGGTATTGCATTCTCCAACAAACGCTGGTTGCACTTCTTCATGTTGTTCGTACCAGTAACCGGGTTATGGATGAGCGCAGTAGGTGTAGTTGGTTTAGCGCTAAACTTACGTGCTTATGACTTCGTATCTCAAGAATTGAGAGCGGCAGAAGACCCAGAATTTGAAACTTTCTATACGAAAAACATTTTGCTGAACGAAGGTATCCGTGCATGGATGGCTCCTCAAGACCAACCTCACGAACAGTTTGTATTCCCCGAAGAAGTTCTACCTCGTGGTAACGCGCTGTAATTAAAAATTTGTTTATTTCTCAGATGAGGTTAAACAGATAAGCTGAAATTATCCCTGCCATTTGGTGGGGATTTTTATTTTGATTTTTTGTATTTGTAGCCAGACGCTAGGTTTTGCAGTCGCTTTACGGCACTAAAATAATTTCAGAATTGATTCCGCTTAATTTATTGGTTCTGGGACTCAATTTGAACCAACTTAAACCAATCTGATTCCCGAATCTGAAAACTAAAATCCAAAATTGTCAGATAATTGTGGATATTTGCTTCAAAGTCATGCTATAGTGTTTCTAAGATACAAAGAAAGAGCAAATTGCTCTATCTTATTTGAGATTAAAAGCCGCTTAGGCAAAAAGGAGGTGATGCCCATGATAGAAAGTAGTATAAGCATGGGTCATCAAGTTGTAGCAAGCCGGCTGCGCGCCGGAGCTGTTCTCTAAAAATTAAATTAACTTTTTGAAAAGTTAATTTAATTTAAGCGACAAGGCTGAATTGGAGTTCCTTCCGGCAGTCAGGTTGCAACTTGAAGACCCGACTAGACCGCTCTTACATTAGGTCATCCGACTTAAGTAAGAGCGGATAGTTTTTTAGGGGTTTTTATAAGAAATAGGTAATGGGAATAGTAATCGAGACTGTAAATTACCTGATATAGTCGAATAAAAATTCTAATCATCACCCTACGCTAAAAAAGATTAAGACTAGTGAGTGATTAGAATAACTGATAGATACTTAATCTATGACTAATTAATTTCGGTTTTTCTTGAAAATTATTTATGAAACATCTGTTGGATTTTCTCTACACCAATCTGATGTTAGGAAATAGTAAAACTAACAGTATTTGGCTGCAAAGTGAGGAAGTTGCATTAAACTGTAAGTTTTTCTCATCAAAATCGTAATCATTTTCGGCAGTTCTTTTGGTAAATTACCTAATTATCGGCATACCGTGGCTTAAATATTGACCTACGTACTCCCAAAAGAATGGGTTTTAGACTTTAGTTTTAGAGAAAGGGCAAACTCCTATATTCTTAGATGCCCGGAAAAAATGGATTAATTTGTTTTAAACCTGCCTTTTTTCTTTACGAAAGGTTAGGGGCTTTTTAAAAAGCCTTAATTTTCAAACATAGGAAATCCTCCGTTCTGGATCTATTTTCTGACAGACACGCTTCGCTAACGATCCAGAACGTGAAGCCCGCCCATTTTTTCTACAATTGTGACAAAATATGCGTAGTGTAGACTACATTAACGAAATCAATAACAAAAATTATCAATTACTTCTTAAAGTCAAGTATTTTCTATCCTAAAGTAGGATGTCGTTTAGAATTCATCGAGTTAGTTTGGAAATGAAATTTTTAATATTCTTGGATTGAATCCCGGAGGTTGTATAAAGATTGTAGAAAGTGAAATATGCTCAAATAAGAGTCTGAATTAGATGAATAGCATTGCATATCATCTGTTCTAACTTCTGCCCTAATTAGTGTGACAGTTAACAATTTGACCATATATTGCGTTATGTTTCACTTGTCTTATAATTAAAGGCTATAAAGCATATGTTTTTGCATAAGTTAATTACATAGATTTTTACCTTAAATTAGTAGGTTCTTAGCTTAGCAGTAACTAAAATTGTGTTTGGGGTCACTATGCCTCATCTGCAAGCTTCACTATGTAAGTGAATTTTTGTTCTAATTTGCAGCAAAGTAAATTATCCGTGCAAGGTGTGAGGAGAACGAGGAATAATGTCTAATATGTTGTGGAAATCTTTGGCATTAAGTCAGGCAGTATTTGGAGCATCGTTGTTGGTTTCAACAAGTGCGATCGCGGCTCCTAATACAACTGAAGCTGAAGCTGTGAGTGCTGAAGTCACTCAGACAGAAGATAAGTCGGAAACAGAAGCAGCGTCTGTATTTTCATCTTCTGTAGAGCTTCAAGAAAAACAAACGTTGGCTCAAGCTCAACAAAATGAAGTTAACGTTTTAGAAGAAGTAAATCAGTACGGTAGTGAAGGACAAGAAAATGGAAGCCAATCTCAGGTAACTTCCGTTTCTCAATTTTCAGACGTACAGCCTACTGATTGGGCTTTCCAAGCGTTGCAGTCTTTGGTTGAACGTTATGGCTGTATAGCTGGTTATCCTAACGGTACCTACCGTGGTAACCGTGCTTTAACTCGTTATGAATTTGCTGCAGGTTTAAATGCTTGTTTGGATAGAGTTAACGAATTAATAGCAACTGCTACAGCTGATATTGTTACCAGAGAAGATTTAGCGACTTTACAGCGCTTGCAAGAAGAATTTTCTGCTGAATTAGCAACCCTACGCGGACGAGTAGATGCTTTAGAAGCGCGTACTGCTGAATTGGAAGCTAATCAATTCTCTACAACAACCAAGTTAGCTGGTGAAGCAATTTTTGCTTTAACTGATGCTTTTGGCGATACCGTAGGTGATAACAACAATACTGTTTTCCAAAATAGAATTCGTTTGGATTTACAGACCAGCTTCACCGGTAAAGATGTTTTGCATACCCGTTTAGCTACTGGTAATGCCCAACGCTTGAATACAACTGGCGATGCTTTTGATGGTACTAATTTCCAAACCTTTAACTTAACTGGCGATCCATCTAACAGCAATGATGTAACTTTAGACTGGTTGGCTTATTACACCAATATCGGTCCTGCACAAGTGTATGTTGCTGCTACCGGTGGTATTCATAGCGATTATGCTGCTACCGTTAATCCTTACTTCGAGGATTATGACGGTGGTAATGGTGCTTTATCAACTTTTGCTTCTGAAAGCCCCATTTACCGTATTGGTGGCGGTGCCGGTGCGGCGTTAAATTTCAAATTTGGTAAAGGTGGCGGTCCTCTTCGTGGAAGCTCTTTGACTGTTGGTTACTTGGGTTCCGAACCAAGCGATCCTGGTATTGGTTCTGGGGTCTTCAACGGTAACTATGCTGCTTTAGGACAGTTGAACTTTAACCTTAATAGCCGTGTCGCATTAGCAGCAACTTACGTACATGGTTATCACGGCGCTGGTAGTGCTTTATTTGATGCTGGTGGATTCGGAGGTGCAAACGTTCCTGTAGTTGGTACTGCACAAGCAAACTTAATTGAGAATCCGTCTTCTAGTAACTCTTACGGCTTAGCTGCTGCAATCAGACCAAGTAGTAAGATTTCAGTTAGCGGTTTTGTTTCTTACCACGATGTTACCGGCTTCCAGTCTAACGATGACTTTGAAGCTTGGAGTTGGGGTGCTGGTATAGCTTTACCTGATTTCGGTGGAAAAGGAAATGTTTTGGGTTTCTTCGGAGGCGCTCAACCTTACTCTATTAATAGAAATTTAACCGGTCGTTCTACTGAAGATGGTGATATCCCTTATCACATCGAAGGATTCTATAAGTACCGTGTAAACGATAACGTTTCTATTACTCCGGGCGTTATTTATCAGACTTCTTCGGGACAGAATGATGATAGTGATGATGCGTTCATCGGTACTCTCAGAACAACCTTTACTTTCTAGATAACCGATAAGAATCTAACAAATTGATGTAAGTTGCTCCCCGTTAATAAAGCGGGGAGCAATTTATTTTGAAAACAAAGAAGCAAACCCCAGTGAAGAACCGGAGTATAATTAAAGAAATTAATAATTAGCAATCGTGAGTTGGGAGTGATAAATTATATGAATACAAATAAAATCGTAAGTAATTTAACTGAAGAAACTGACGTGCATTTAAACAAGTCAAGATGCATGTCCATCTCAACCTAAACACTGCGAAGACAGCATTAACAAGAATAATAAGAATATCTATATAGTTATAAAATCAAATTACCAAAGTTTTCAAAACTCTTGAAATTTAAATACTGAGTTTAAATTTCCGCCTAATGTGAATTAAACACGTCCCTTGTATAACAATGGTTTTGAATGCTCGCTTAAATCTCTATTTTTAATTTATCAGCGTAACAATAACGGTTTGAGCGCTTAATTCACATAACACGTAATTTATAACTTTAAAATTCCAAACTCCAAACTTTTCACTTTTATCTAAACTGCTTGTGGAACTATCATGTAAATCGGAATATGCAATTTTAGCATTGTTAGAATTAGCAAGTCATTATCAGAAAGGAGAACCGCTACAAATTAGACAGATTGCGGCGCAACAGAATATACCAGATCGTTATTTAGAACAATTGCTTGCAACATTGAGGCGTGGTGGACTTGTTAAAAGTCAACGCGGTTCTAAAGGTGGTTACTTTTTGACAAGAGAACCTTGGAAAATTACATTATTTGATATCTTTGTATGTATAGAAGGATTAGACAAACTGAAAAATTGTCAAGAAGATAAACCTCAAACTTCTGATAATGCTGTTGTAAAAGATATTTGGGAAGAAGCACGTCAAGCAGCTAATTCGATACTACAAAAATATACGCTTTTAGATTTGTGTGAAAAACGAGATTCTAGAAACAATTTGGATATTATGTATTACATTTAGTTTTTGATTCGTTATAAAGTGATATGTGAGAAAAAGTATTAAGTTAATTATTTAATATTTGTCCATCGCTTTATAAAAATGCAGGCTATCCATAAAATATATATAAGCAGCTTGTAGGATATAATTCCAAAATTTACTCTCCTCCTGGTTAAAAAATTACTTGTAACCAAAGTTAAGGAAAAAGAAAGTATTCGCAAGCGCTCGCGATAATTAGCCTAATAAGATACTGGGCTATTTCGCGCAAACAAACGATGAATACCGTTCCTTAAGATAGTTTATTCTAATAGTAACTATTCAAAAGTAGTATGAATTATAGCGATATTTATAATCAATCGGAAGATTTATGCATTTATGAATGTCAGTTATCTATACTTCATACTCAATTGCTAATTTCAAATTAAACATAAATAAATAAAACATAAAAAATGCGTATTGCCCGTAATATTACAGAACTTGTTGGTCGTACTCCATTAGTACAACTTAACCGTATACCCCAAACTGAAGGTTGTGTCGCGAAAATCGTGATGAAGCTGGAAAGCATGAACCCATCAGCATCAGTTAAAGATAGAATTGGCACTAATATGATTGATGCAGCAGAAGAAGAAGGTTTAATTACTCCTGGAAAAACGCTATTAGTAGAACCTACTTCCGGAAACACAGGAATAGCCTTAGCAATGGTTGCCGCAGCTAAAGGTTATCGATTGGTATTGACAATGCCCGATACTATGAGTTGCGAGCGAAGAGCTATGTTGCGGGCTTATGGGGCTGAATTACGATTAACACCCGGAATTGAAGGCATGAATGGAGCAATTTTACAAGCACAAAAAATTGTTGAAACGACCCCTCACGCGTATATGTTGCAACAATTTAGAAACCCAGCTAATGCGAAAATACACAGAGACACGACTGCCGA
Organism: Rivularia sp. PCC 7116; assembly: GCF_000316665.1. GTDB lineage: Bacteria > Cyanobacteriota > Cyanobacteriia > Cyanobacteriales > Nostocaceae > Rivularia. Next base: position 7,127,858 of record NC_019678.1, read on the forward strand.
AGAAATATGGCAGGATACCGATGGAAAGGTAGATATGATTGTTGCAGGTATAGGTACTGGAGGAACGATTACAGGTATAAGCGAAGTCATGAAAACACGTAAGAAAAATTTTCAGACGATTGCCGTTGAGCCAGCTTCAAGTCCAGTGTTGTCTGGAGGAAGACCGGGACCTCACAAAATACAAGGAATTGGTGCGGGATTTATTCCTCAGATATTAAAAGTAGACTTAATTGACGAAGTAATTACTGTTACCGATAGTCAGGCGATCGCATACGGAAGAAGATTGGCTCGGGAAGAAGGATTATTGTCAGGTATTTCAACAGGAGCGGCTTTATGTGCGGCAATTCGGGTTGCTAAGCGCCAGGAAAATCAAGGACGCTTAATTGTATTAATTCAGCCCAGCTTCGGAGAAAGATATTTGAGTACACCGCTTTTCCAAGATTTGGAAGTTAAGCCGGTTCATAGCATTAGCTAAAGATAAATTGAAGTAATGCCACAATCCAATCACTACGAAATTCTTAATGTAGACAGAAATGCAAGCCAAGCGGAGATAAAACAGGCTTATCGCCGCTTGGTTAAACTGTTTCATCCAGATGTGAATCAGAAAAAAGAAGATAAAGAGCAAATTATCCGTATTAATGCTGCTTATGAAGTTTTAGGTGATATTAAAAGTCGTCAGTCTTATGATAGACAACTGCATTACAGCTTTGAGAAAAATAAGAAGAAAAGAAACGAACGTACTCAAACAGCCCAACAACAATATAACAAGAGACGCAAGACAAGACGGAATGCTGACGAGCAAGTCGAGGAATGGTTGCGTTTTGTATATCAGCCGGTTAATCGTTTTGTGTCTGATATTCTCAACTCTTGGGAAGACCAAATCGAGAAATTAGCTGCAGACCCTTTTGATGATGAATTGTTAGAAGAATTTCAGAACTATTTACAAGATTGTAAAGAAAAACTCAAACAAGCACAAAATAATTTTAGTTCTTTACCAAATCCCCCTAATCTAGCACGAGCAGCAGCTCATTTTTACTATACATTAAATCAAATTGGCGATGGGTTGGGAGAGTTGGAATACTTCCCTCTCAATTATGACGAAAGTTATTTACATGCAGGACAAGAAATGTTTCTTATTGCGACTCAGCTATACTATGAGGCACAAGATTCGATGGGCGCATATAAATAGATTTATGTAATTTATTGATTGATGATAGTTGTTGCATTTCACGATAAAAAATTTAATAAAATACTATTTAGATAGTTGTCTAAATTATTACGCGGTAAAAATCTCTTCTACTATAATATTTTTGTTACATATTTACACCATATTTTTGTTTAAACGCTATAAGATAATTGTTTGATTGAAGATTGTTGAGATTAACTTACAAAAATATACAAAAAATTATATCTGAGTTGCGTACTCTTGGTGGTTGTTGCAAGGAGTCCAATTCGAGATATACTGTTGAATCTGCTCATAATCAAAATATAGTTTTGGATTAATTTATTTAAAAATAGATAACAATATTGAACAACTATAAGGCTGTTATCATGCTTATAAAATTGACAAAATAGAAAATTTTTAAGTTCAAAAAAATATTAAATATTGAGTAAGATGGAAACACAAGAAAATCTGATTTTAATTGTTGATGATAAAATTCACAATCTAGAAATACTGTTTGATGTCATGCAAATGAATGGACATCAAGTATTAGTTGCTGATAGCGGTGAAAGTGCATTAGATAAGCTAAAAATTATCTCCCCGGCTTTAATTTTATTAGATGTTATGATGCCGTCAATGGACGGATTTGAAGTCTGTAGACAGTTAAAGTCGGATGATAAAACAAAAGATATTCCAGTAATTTTCATGACTGCTCTTACAAATACAGCAGATAAAATAAAAGCATTTAAACTTGGAGCAGTAGACTATATTACTAAGCCATTTCAGCAAGAAGAAGTGTTAGCAAGAGTTAACGTACAGTTGAAATTGCGAAACTTGAATCAGCAATTACAGAAATCGCAATTCCAATTAATGCAAGCGGAAAAAATATCTGCTTTGGGACAGCTAGTTGCTGGTATTGCTCATGAAGTCAAAAACCCCGTCAGTTTTATTGCTGGGAATTTGGAACATACAGAAAACTATACCCAAGAGTTAGTTGATTTATTAAAGCTGTACCAAAAGCATTTACAAAATACTCCTGAAGAAATTACTCATACAATCGATACAATAGATTTAGATTTTCTTTTAGAAGATTTACCTAAAATGATTGCTTCCATGAATGTAGGTATTGAGCGAATTAGCGATATTATGCAATCGTTACGTAATTTTTCTCGTAAAGACGCTACAACCAAAAAATATGCTGATATTCATCAAGGAATTGATACAACTTTGATGATTTTGTCTCATCGTTTGAAAGCGAACGAAATTCATCCTAGAATTGAGGTTATAAAGAAATACGGTGATTTACCTGAAATTGAATGCTTTCCAGGACAACTCAATCAAGTATTTATGAATTTACTTGCAAATGCTATTGACGTATTTGAAGATAAAGCAAAACAAAATGAATATTTTATTCCCCAGATTAGTATTAGTACAGAATTAGTAAATGATAATAATGCCAAAATCATTATTTATGATAACGGTTATGGCATGTCTGAGGAAGTGCAGAATAGTTTATTTAATACTTTTTTTACTACTAAACCTGAAGGTAAAGGTACAGGTTTAGGGCTTTCAATCAGCTATAAAATTATTACCGAAACTCATGGTGGAACTTTAGAATGTTTCTCTTCCGAAGGTAAAGGTACGGAGTTTGTGATTCAGATTCCTATAAAATAATCTACTATTCTACCAAATTAATTCTATGGTGTTTTGACAGCAGCCCACCGTGGAATTACATTCCTTGCTTTTAATTTCGACAGGAAAAACATTCATTGTCAAATTCTCTTTATTCCATAAGAATGTACTATAGTTCAGCGAAAACTGGTTTGGAATAGCACCGATCATTTTTTAACATAGCCAAAGATTAACGAAAAACAAACGGCAACTTTAAGACGCACTTGGTACAAGATTTAGTTTATGCTGGAAGCAGTCAAACGTTAAGAAATCTTAAATTCTGCTTTCTAGATGCTCATGCAATGCATTGTAAATCGCCGCGCTCAGTTTTCGGCTAGTCATCGATATTGGTTGCCCGAACTAAGCGAAGCAGAGAATAATGAAAAATTTGCTGCTTGTGCTAATTTTCCTGGGCACGGGCATAACTATGTTTTATTTATCTCTCTTCAGGGAGAGCTAGATGAATATGGTATGGTACTCAATCTATCTGACGTAAAAAAGGTCATAAAAAGGGAAATTACCAGTCAATTAGACTTTTCCTATCTCAATGATGTTTGGGAGGAGTTCGGGCAAACTTTACCCACAACTGAAAATATTGCACGGGTTATCTACAAACGGTTATCGTCTTATTTACCTATAGTTCGCGTGCAGTTATTTGAACATCCTCAACTTTGGGCAGATTATATGGGAAATTCAATGGAAGCTTATCTTACTGTAGGTACTCATTTTAGTGCAGCTCATAGGTTAGCTAGTCCTAAATTGAGTAAAGAAGAGAATTTAGAAATTTATGGTAAGTGCGCTCGTCCCCACGGGCACGGGCATAATTACCATTTAGAGATTACCGTTAAAGGTGAAATTGCAGAGCGTACTGGTATGTTAGTAGATTTGGGCGCTCTCAATAAAGTTATAGATGATTATGTGCTGGAACCGTTCGATCATACTTTTCTGAATAAGGATATTCCTTATTTTGCCGAAATAGTGCCTACTGCTGAAAATATAGCGCTTTATATCAGCAATACACTGCGCGAACCGATCGCTAAATTAGGGGCAACCCTTTACAAGGTTAAACTAATCGAAAGTCCGAATAACTCTTGCGAAATTTACTGTAATAATTCGGAATCTAATTTAAGTGGAGCAACACAAGAACAGCCTGTCTTAGTAAAATTGTAAATTATACAAATAGGCAGTTTTTCTAACATCGAACCCTAAGAATTTATGATTAATATAGCTATTGCAATTAATTTTCTACCATCTATTAATTTGTAATGACTATACAAGAGAAATTCTTAGGGTTTTTAGTCTAGAAAGCTTTAATTCAACAAAACTCTAATTCAAGAATAATTGCAGCATTCGCGATTGATTTTCTTGCCAAAAGATTAGTAAGTAAATTGTTGATTGGCACGGGTAATATAGCGCTTTTCATTTGAGTGCAATACAGTTTGAGAAACCTCACCCCCTTCCCCTCTCCTTATTAAGTAGAGGGGTGTATTCTATTCAACTGAGAACTGCTATAGTTCAAAGTTAGAAGTTGAGAGCTAGGATAATGGAGTGATGGGGTAATTGAGATTTTTATGAGTATCACTCTTCAATCTTTATCCCCTCACCTCTTCACTCCCTCACCTCCTTGTCCCCTTACTTCACTTTCGCAACTTTCGCAACAACAGTCCGATGGCGGGGACTATTAGGAGTAATTGTTGGAGCTTGGAAACCAGCATCAATCAAAGCTTGCTTCATGTCTAGGGTAAAGTATTCATCCAAACAAGGTTCGGTGCTTTTGAGCAAAGTGAATACGTAAGGCGGCATTTTCTTATAAACTTCAGACTGCGGATTCATGTCCATAATTGCTAAATTACCGTTAGGACGCAATATTCGTCTGGCTTCAGTAAATATTTGGCGAGTTGCTGATTGTGGCAATTCATGACAGGTGAGAAAAATTGAAACTAAATCAAATGAATTTTCAGGTAAACCTGTTGATTCGGCTAATGCATGAACCCAGTTGATATTAGTTTGTCGCTGCTGGGAACGATAATTGGCGACTGATAGAAAATAAGGTGATAAATCTAACCCAGTAACTTTGGCTTGAGGATAAATTTCTTGTAGAGCAAAGGTACTTAAACCAACTCCGCAAGCTAAATCTAAAATATCTTGTGGTTGTGGAATTTGCGGTTTAAGAACATCATGATAAGAAGCACGTAATTTTGAGTCGCCTGCTAATTCACCAGCTTTATTAAAAAGTGTAGAGTGAACTGTTAAAGCCGCAACTTCTAGTTCTAAAGCTGGTTTCCAACCGAGATTACCTTCTTCATAAGCATGGAATGAATCGAGATAATAATTGGGATAAGAAACGTTGGGGTTTTCCACTTTCTTGATTTGTGTTTCCCAATCTACGGTTTTCATTTCTTCTACTTGCTCTCTCCAAGGAACACCAACTCTTTCCCCCCGCTTAACCATCATTTGACGGGCTTGATGTTTGGCTAGATTAAACAATGGCTTGATTCCCAGCAATCCATTTATCAAGCGTGTAGAGATTGGAGTAGTATTTTTTGTAGCGATAACCATCAGTAATATTAATTAATTAAGTTCTGGATTTTGGAATTAAGAAAAAATTTGCCTGTAAGGATAATAAGCCGTCTCTGAGAATTTTGTTTTAATTTGAAAAGAATATTTAACAGAAGATGGGAATTGGGAATGGGAGAGAGAGAATATAGCGAATTTCAAGCTTCGTAGAATACAAATTATACCTCACCCTGTCCTGACGGACATCCCTCTGCTTATTAAGGTTTCAAGTGTGTTGAACTCAACTGAAAACCGCTATAAATAATTTCTAATTCCTAACTCTCGATCCAAAATTAAAAATCATAACTCCCAACCCTTATATTACGGGCTAAATCATTAATTTGCTTTTTGCTGCTGGCTACTCCTAACTATTTACTGATTACTTGTCGCTGTTCTTTTTCAACGCTAGCAACATTTCCATTTGGGTTAGAGATTTGTTGGGGCTGGTTGCGGTGACACCAATTCCGCGAATTGAGTTGAGAATAGCGGTTGCTTCTGTTGGTGGTGGAGAAAAGCGAGTGATAATCGGCAGGGCTTTTTCCATATCTAAGTAAAAGTAGCCGCCGTTTTCTTGCGGTAATGTTCCGGTTATACCTTGGAAGCTGGAACTGCCGCTAATAGGCTTAAATCCTTGGGCAGTAAGTTTTTCCGCGATGGGGCCACCAAGCGCTAGTAGGGCGGTTTTGTCGTCAAGCCAACCGTGGGCTAGTAATGCACCTTGATTGGGAATTTGCCATTCTGTGATTTGTGTTCCACCGATATTCTTTTGAGCAACCTTTAAGGATTGAGCTTTAGCTAAGTCGTCTAATTTGCTAAAGGTGGCTTCTGCTGTTTTGCGATCGCCTGTTTGAAATAGGAATGCGCCGCCGAAACCAATTTGCTTTAATAGTCCCTGTTTGACTGGGATTGCAGCGATACCAAATTCTCCATCCATCCAGCCAAATACGTCTTTATCTAAATCGATATTGACTAATTTTAATTGTGCGCGTACTTGCTGGAGTAGTACATTTAGTTCGGTGGTATCTTGTGCTTGTTCTGTAAAAGCCGTCCACCATTTACTTATGCCCCCTCCACTCACAAGGGCAATTGTATTTTGGGGAAGTTGGGATAATACTTTTCCAGATGTTTTTTCGTATTGAAATTTGACTTTTTGCGCGTCTAAGTTGGTATTGGCTTTGACTCGCAATCCATTGTCATCAACACCGATGCCAGCTACAACGGATTTTATCTGCTTCAACTGTTCTAAAGTTTGGGGTGGTATTTGCTGGACTTGGGGATTGGTGGCAACTAATTTTTTTACCATACTCGCATAGTCGGGTACGTAAACTTGGAAGAGAGTATTTTCCAGTTGAAGATTATTTCCGATGATTTGCGAAGCACCTGTTTTACTCAAAAATGATGGTTCCCCTTTGGATGTATCGATGGCTTGGTTGACAGCATTTTGTGAAGGAGAAAATAATACACGGTCATTTAATATAGTGCTATATGTAGGACTTCCTTTACCTTGGGTTTTTTGGATTGTCTGACCTTTATATTCAATTTCTTCAATTTTGACGTTTTTTTGCTGCTTGAGTTTATTGGTAAAATTCAAAGCTTCTACTTTATCTTTGATTCCTACCACCATCAAAATATTTGGATCTGCCGACGATTGAGATTTATTTTGGGCTGGCTGAACTGCTGGTGGAGGTAATACAGCTACCATGACACCACCCACCCACGGTTTTAAATCCCGATCGTAGCTAATGTTGTCATCGTTAGAAAAACTTTTATTGAAGCTTTCAACCCCCGCTGCAATTATTTTTTGCGCTTCGGGGGTTCCAAATTTTTCTAATTTTGACCAAACTGTTGGATCTGTGGCAATATATGTTGCCATCATTGCATCATCTGGAACTAGTTTTGCGCTAGCGGCTGCATCGGAAATACCTCCAGATGGTCCGCTTTTGAAATACAAGTAAGCCCCAACACCGGCTACTACTGCAACACCAGCACCAATCGCGGGGATTAAAAATTTAGGTTTAAGTTTAGACATTACAGTATTCTCTTTCTTATAACAATGACGGTGAAACTAAAAGTTAGGAGTTAGAAATTAGGAGCTATTAGTTATGTCTTCCCAATATTCCCCTTATTTCCCTGAATGTTTAATTTCTTCTTCAGCTTTTATACTTCATATTTCACATAACAGATTATCGGTATTTACTGATAAAACTAGTAGTTTTACGCACTTAACGGTTTTATATTGAGCAAAATTTACATTCACAACATAACTAGTTGAATCATACTAAAGTCATATTTTTTTATTCTCTAAAGCATTCACATAATAACTGCAAAAAATTATTCTAATCTATATAGGTTGTGCTTCAAGTATTTCTACTCACGAGAAAACAGATGAGAATTAGAATAGGTAATGCGTCTTAAAATTTAGGAGTTTGCAAAACTGGCGTTGTCATTCAACTGTGGTAAAAAACCACAAATTGTTATTTTTTATTAACTACACAGAGATTTTTCCCATAGGAAGGGAGGTAAAAATAGATGTTGCATTCAAATTTTGATACCGAAAATCAGCGTCACAAATCTTTTGTTTCACCAGGTGCAAAACCGCAATACAATCCAGATAGACCGGGACAAGTAAAGCATATTTTCCTCGATCTAAGTTTGGATATACCCAACCAAACTGTTCGCGGTACTTGTAAAATTACTCTAGCGCCGATAAGCAATGATTTAAATCGCTTACATTTAGATGCTGTCAACTTAAATATTGAGTCGGTTTTAGTAGGACAAACCCTACAGAAGTTTGATTATGATGGCGAACATCTAGATATTGAACTTAGTTCCCCAACTCAAATAAATCGCCGACTGGAAATTATTATTGCTTATTCGGTGGAAAAGCCCCAACGCGGTATTTATTTTATTCAACCGAATGAACATTATCCCAATAAGCCTACTCAAGTCTGGACTCAAGGAGAAGACGAAGATTCCAGATTTTGGTTTCCTTGCTTTGATTATCCCGGACAATTATCTACTTCAGAAATTCGTGTCAAAGTTCCTAAACCTTTAATAGCGATTTCCAATGGTGAATTGATAGATAGTGAAGATGAAGGAGAGCATAAAGTTTATCACTGGTTGCAAAAGCAAGTTCACCCTACTTATTTAATGACTCTTGCTGTGGGTAATTTTGCTGAAATTAGCGACCAATGGCAAGATAAACCCGTTATCTATTATGTTGATAAAGGACGCGAGGCAGATGCTAAACGCACTATGGGTAAAACTCCTCAAATGATGGAGTTTCTCAGCGAAAAATATGCTTATAATTATGCTTTCCCCAAATACGCACAAGTCTGCGTTGATGACTTTATTTTTGGGGGGATGGAAAATACTTCTACGACGCTATTGACGGATAGATGTTTGCTTGATGAAAAAGCAGCTGTTGACAACCGTAATGCAGAAAGTTTGGTGGTTCACGAACTTGCTCATCAATGGTTTGGGGATTTAGTTGTGATCAAGCATTGGTCCCATGCTTGGGTTAAGGAGGGGATGGCTAGTTATTCCGAGGTGATGTGGACAGAACGCGAATATGGTTCTCAAGAAGCAGATTACTATCGTTTGCAGCAAGCACGAAGGTACATTGCTGAAGACAGCAGTCGCTATCGTCGTCCGATGGTAACACACGTTTATCGGGAAGCCATCGAGCTATACGACCGTCACATTTATGAAAAAGGCTCTTGCGTTTATCATATGATAAGGGCGCAGTTAGGAGAAGATTTGTTTTGGCAGGCGATCGCTACTTTCGTTAACGATAATGCTCATCAAACTGTAGAAACTATAGATTTATTACGGGCAATTGAAAAAGCTACCGGTCGTAATTTAACATTTCTTTTTGACCAATACGTTTACCGTGGCGGACATCCTGATTTTAAGGTTGCTTATACTTGGGATGGGGATGCCAATTTAGCCAAGGTTACGGTTACTCAAACTCAGGCAGACGAGAATAAAAAGAACGAAAGTTTGTTCGATCTAAGAATTCCTATTGGTTTGGGTTATGTCAATGAAAATGGCGATTTAAAAGTTTTTACGGTAAAAGTTTCTCAGAAGGAACAGAGTTTTTACTTTCCCTTAGAGAAAAAACCCGATTTTGTCAGCTTTGATGTAGGTAATCATTATCTAAAAACTTTAACTTTAGATTTTCCGATTCCGGAGTTGAAAGCGCAGCTACTAAATGATGCAAATCCGGTTTCACGAATTTATGCTGCCGTTGCTTTGGCTAAGAAAAACAGCTTGGAAGCTGTAAAAGCCCTATCGGAGTCTTTAAAAAATGATGCTTTTTGGGGTGTACGTGTAGAAGTTGTTAAGCAGCTAGCAGAAGTGCAGCTAGAACAAGTCTTTGATATTTTAGTTGAGTATCTTAAAGATGAAAACGCCTACGTGCGGAAAGCGGTAGCGCAAGCACTGGGAAAAATTAAGACTAATTCTAGTTATGAAGCTTTGAAAAAAGTTTTATCGGCTGGGGATGATAGCTACTACGTTGAAGCTGCTGCGGCTGCTTCTATAGGTTCGATTGGGGCAACGGTGGGTGAAGACAAACCTGACGAGGCAGAAGTTGTAAAACTATTGGAGAACATTTTACAATCCAAAGCTGGTTGGAATGAAGTAGTACGTAATGGGGCTATAGCTGGTTTAGCCGAACTCAAAACTAGTGAAGCCGCTTTAAATTTAATCCTACAATACACCAAGCTTGGAGTGCCGCAACCTCTACGTTTAGGTGCAATTCGTGCTTTAGGAAAAATTTCTATTGCCCAAAACAGCGCAAGTCTAGAAAAAATTCTGGAAAGATTAAGTAAACTTTCTCAGGAAACTTTCTTTTTAACTCAAATTGCTGTAGCAAGCGCACTCGGGCAAATGGAAGATAAAAAAGCTATTGCAGTTTTACGTACTTTAGCCGAACAAACAACTGATGGAAGAGTACGTCGTTATGCAGAAGAAGAAATTGATAAAGTAATGGAAAAAACTTCATCTGATAGTGCGGTAAATGATTTACGTTCCGAACTCGAACAACTCAAAAAACAAAATAAAGAACTTAGGAGTCGTTTAGAAAATGTGGAAGCCAAAACAAAGCAGTAAGGTAATAGACTGCTAATAGCCTTCTAATAGCTAGGCGTTAAAAAAAGTCTCGAACAAAAATATTTTCCCTCTCTAATTCTAGGGAGGGTTTTAATCAATTATTTACAGGTTTTTCTGAGTTATTCTTGAGCAATATTAACTCAAAAATAAATCTGATAAATGTAAGTATTGACTGGTAAACAGTAAACTATGATACTATTTTTTAATGCATATAAAATCTAATATATGTACGATAGTTAGCATTAAAGTCAATCTTGACTAAACTTGGAGTTGCCGTTCTAATCAAATGTTTATCTAACATTTTCCAAGCTTTACTACTGATTTATAAACACTTCGGCGATATAATCAACTACTTCTCCTTATTTAACTTAACAGTCATAGCTCTATGGAATTAATATTAAGATATGTATATAGTTTGCTGATTCAGTTGCATGGTAATTTTTACTGCTATATTAACTTGATTAGTTACAAGCAGAAGCAGGTTAAGAGCTATATTTAGATTGACTTTAAATAAGAAAAGCTAAGTTATTAAGCTACTTTAAGCTGAGTTAGGGGTATTAGCTCAGTTTTACAGTACCGAGTCGCTAACAAGAAAAATTGCATATACTCCTTAACTGCTATGCATCAGATTTATATTGATATGTAGTGATATTAATTATTTTTGTGAATAGCTGAATTAGTATATAGCTATTACTGCATCAAACCTATTGTGGAAAAAAGCTTCAGTTTTTTTTTGAGAATTTACCTGACTCTCTCTCATACTTGTGCAATTTGCTCGCATCAGAATAGTTCTGAATGATGTTTCCTCTATAGAAATAAATTAAGGAAATAATCCTGCATAAAAATAAAAAACCTGAATTATAATTGATTTTTAGTGGCAGATTTGTTACAAGTAACTATTTATATAGTATGGTTTATACCTAAACACTTTTCCACCATGTTGTTGTCTTATTGATTCAAAGTAAATTAATTACATTAGGGTTTTTACGGAATGCTATATTAAGATATTATAAAGCAAATACGCTTAGCGCTGTAGCTTTGTTTTTTCCCTTACAAAAATATTGTATGCTAACATACATTTCGCTGTTGAAAGAATTATTTTATACCCTATGCGTAAAAATTTAATGAAGATTGGGTTAGCTTCAGTGATTTTGCAGATCATTAATATTACGATTTGAATGGCGCGATCGTTTTTCTATGCACAGATAGTATTTTTTTTAGCGTACTACCTGGGTTTAAAAATATTTTCGTACTTTAAAAAGACTGCTAAAATTGCTGTGAAAAATTGATTGCCCAAAATAAATCGGTTAGCGCAAATAAAAATATTACTATGGTCTGAGTAAAATTTTTGTTCAAGGGGCTATTTTTATATCAAGGAATAGATATCCAAGCGGTATTTTCATGTCACGGTCGAAAAATGCACGTCTAATATTATTGTGCAGGGTGTTTAAGGATGCGTAAGCCTGTTTTAACAATTTTTTACCAATATAATCCTTGGAATACAACTATTGGAGGAATACAAACATTAATTAACACTTTTATTAAGTATGCTCCTTCAAATTTTGAGGTGAGGCTTGTTGGAACGGCTAATAGTAAAGATGAAACTTTAGGTAGATGGCAAAAAAAACAATTTGTAGGGAGAGAAATTGATTTTTTACCTTTGTTCGTAGTAGAAGATGATAACGTCAGAGGTCTAGTGCCGACGACGGTTAAGTATACTCACGCAATGTTGGGACGTTGTTATGCCTCTGATTTCATGCATTTTTACAGATTAGAACCCACAATAGCTGCTTTCAAATGGAAAGGAGAAAAAACACTATTTATTCAGAATGATATAGAAAAGCAGATGACATCTGCTAATGATAAAAATGCGATTTTGTGGCGACGCTTGCCTGCGGCTTATTTTGCTTTAGAACGGGCTTTAGTTGGACAGTTTGACTATATTTATTCTTGCAATAGCGACTCCATGAAGCTTTATCAACAACGTTATCCTGATATATCCAGTAGGGTAAGTCTGTTGAACAACACTTTTGATGAAAAAGTATTTTATCCAGTTTCTCAGGAGGAGCGCGATCGCCAAAGGTGCAAATTAGCTCAAAAGCTGAACTTAGGCGAAGATAAGCGATTTGTGTTGTTTGCAGGAAGACTACATCCGCAAAAAGATCCCTTATTGCTGATACGCTCTATAAAAGCATTAAATGACAATAAAGTTCATTTATTAATTGCAGGAGAGGGTGAACTAACCGCTCAAGTACGCAACGAAATTAGCTTATTGGGAATTGAAAACCAAGTAACGATGTTAGGAGTAGTTCAACAAAAAGAACTATCCGATTTACATCGTGCTTGTAGTGCAGTTGTTTTAACCAGTGCCTTTGAAGGATTACCATTTGTGGTTTTAGAGGCTCTTGCTTGCGGAACTCCAATAGTAACCACCGAAGCTGGAGAAACTCCTTCTTTGTTGTCTCCTAATAGTGGAGTTGTCTGTTCTCAACGAACACCAGAATGCATTGCTTCGGCTTTGCTTCAAGTTGTTATGCATCCAGAAAACTATCCAGTTGAGGAATGCGTCAGAATCGCCGCTCCCTATGCTGCAAGTAACGTAGTTAATGGGGTTTACAGTCAAATGTGGCAACGTTGGGAAAAACGATTAAAACAATCTGTGAGCGTTTAGCAGTTATAAACTATCTTGAGAGCAAAGACGAGCAAAAGATGAAAATTGCTGTAATTGGTGCAAAAGGTCTACCCCCCAGACAAGGCGGCGTTGAACATTATTGTGCGGAAGTGTTTCCCCGCATGGTAGCTCGAGGTCATAGTGTAGATTTGTTTGCTCGCTCTTCTTATACCGATAGTTCTTGGCTAGAGAACTATGATTATGAGGGTGTGAAAGTCATATCTTTACCTGATGTAAGCATGAGGGGTGTAGATGCTTTTGTTACTTCTGCCCTGGGTTCCGTAGCAGCAGTAGGTAGCAAATATGACATAATTCATTTTCAGGCTCTTGGCCCTTCTTTGTTTACAGGCTTATCGAAAGTTACAGCAACATCAAAAATTGTCGTAACATGTCATGGATTGGACTGGCAAAGAGCTAAATGGGGTAATTTTTCGACTCGTTTAATAAAAATGGGCGAACAAACAGCAGTACGCTGTGCCGATGGAATAATCGCTGTCTCGGATGCTTTAAAAACCTACTTTATGCAAACTTATGGTAGGGAAGTTGTATATATTCCAACTGCTCCGGCTAACTATGCAAGGTCAGATCCAGATTTTAATTATGGTAGTAACTTAGGGCTTGAGCGGGAACGGTATATGTTGTTTCTGGGTAGATTGGTACCGGAAAAACGTCCCGACTTGCTCTTAGAAGCATTTACAAAGTTGCAACCAAAAAATTGGAAGCTGGTTTTAGCTGGAGGTGTGAGTAATACAAAGTCTTTTACCTCAGAATTGTTGCAGAAAGTCGCAGATAACCGCAACATAATATTTGCAGGGGAATTAAGAGGAGCGCGTTTAGCCGAAATAGTCCGGGGGGCTGGACTATTCGTTCTACCTTCAGATGTGGAAGGATTGCCGATGGCGATGTTGGAAGCAATGCGCGAAGGCATTCCCATATTGGCAAGCAATATTCCACCCCATAAGCAGTTGATTGCAGGGGGAAGAGGCAGGCTTTTTGAAGCAGACTGCTTGGAATCTTGTATGCGGGAATTATCCTGGGCTACCGAGAATTCAACTGATATGGCAGCGATGGCTGAAAACGCACAAAAATACGTAACTGCAAACTATAGCTGGGACTACATTACAGACGAAACCTTGAAATTATACAAAACCCTAGCAGGTTCAGTTTCAGAAGTTGACATACAGGCTGATGAAAAAGGATTAGCGGGAGTTTTAAAAGACTAAGGAATTAGGAATGGGGCATTGGAGCATTTTCTGACCAAAATACCAGAACAGCACATGCCCCGCGTTTTTAAACCGGGGTAAGCTGAATAGCCCCCTAAATCCCCCAAAACTGGGGGACTTGAAAATACATTTCTCCCCGCGAGATGAAAACTATGAAAATATGGGAAAACCTCTCTCAACCAGCCATTGTGGATGTCACAACGACTCGTGTGGGCAGGAATTTGGGCGGTAACAAAGAATTTTGGGTAAAACTAGTATGTATTTCCGCCCAAATTCCCAGGTTTTCCCATATTTTCAAGGAACAGTTGTAACCCAAAATTGGGGTTGGGGGGCTATTCATATTTTTAATCAGCAACGCCGCTTATTTCCTTCCTAACAAACGTTATTTAAACAGGTATATGTAATGGAAAAAGGTATTTCATCTTTGCTAACAATCGTAATGCGCCGAAGTTTACCAGCCTTGGCTACTTTTGTTGCAGTTATGGGTGGGGCTTTTGCTTACCTCAGCATTACGCCGCGTGTTTATGAAACTTCGGCACGGTTAATGCTTGATGAAAAACAAATTAGTGTGTCGGAGTTGGGTAGAGATTTAACGCAAGTTGCAAATAGTACCCCTGGTGGTCCTAGTCCTTTAGCCGATCAAGCAGAGCTAGTAAAATCGCAAAGGGTTTTAGAGAAAGCAATTAAGATATTTAGTTCCCAATACAAAATTAAAAACGATCAGAATTTTGGTAAAGACGGTTTAACTTCGGAATACTTGCGGAAAAATTTAAGCGTCAAAATAGTCCCCGCAACCAACATTCTGCAAATAAGCTATGAAAATCAAGACCCCCTTTTAGCTGCGAGACTGCTAAATGCCGTATCCAGCGCGATGGTGGAATACGATATTAAAGCTATAAGTTCTGAGGCTACAAAGGTAAAAGATTTTTTAGAAAATAAACAGCTGCCAATTGCTAGAAAGAAGTTGCGGGAAGCAGAAGCGACTGAAAGTCAATATAGACAAGCCAGCGGTATTGTTTCCTTTGCAGAACAAACCGAATCTTTGGTAGAGAACTTGTCATCTCTCGAAGAACAGGAGCGAACCCTGAGCGCTTTACTCGAACAAGTGCGATCGCAAGAAAATTCTTTACGACAAATTACGAATGCTGATAGCTTAAATAGTGCTTATTCTTCAGTTCGTAGTGGTTCGGATGAAGAATTAGTTAAAATGCGGGCTAATTTGGCAGAATTAGAACGAGAATTTGTAGAAGCACGTTTGCGGTTTACTTTTAATCATCCCAAACTAATCGAGTTATCTCAGAAGCGAAATGCTTTTCGTCAAATGTACGAACAGCAATTAGCGAATGTATCCAACACCAATAATTCTGTTCGCGATAATCAAATAGCTTCTGACGAAATTTCTCAGGAATTAACTTCTAAATTAATTACCAATGAAATTGAGCGTTTAGCTGTTGAAAGGAAATTAGCAGTAGTGCGGGCACAAACTGCCGATTTAAAAGCTCGCGTAGCTCAACTACCAATTAAACAACAGCCTTTAACCGCGCTCGTGCGGCAACGTGAAGAATCCGCTTCCACCTTAAAATTTTTGCAGGGTAAGTTAGAAGAAGCACGTCTTGCTCAAGCGCAAAAAGTCAGCAATATTCGGATTATAGAATCAGCAACAGTTCCAGAATCGCCATCTTCACCGAAAAAGCCGGTTGTTTTGGCACTTGCTACGATTTTCGGAGGTATTTTAGCAACTGGTGTCATATTACTGCTGGAATTAATGGATAACACTTTGAGAGATGCCAGGGATGCAGAACAACTGCTTAACCTGCCACTGCTCGGAGTATTACCCCGTCTGCCAGGAAAAACTTTAGTTTTGGAACCTTCAGACAGATTTTTAGACCAAGTAGGCTTGGTAGAACCTTATCGAATGCTGTTTAAAACTTTGGAGTTTCGCAGTGACGATGAGTTGCAAAAAATTGTAGTTAGCAGTACTATCTCCGGTGAAGGTAAATCAGTAGTTGTTTCCCACTTAGCTGCTGTCTCGGCAATGTTGTCTCGAAAAACACTCGTAATTGATGCCGATTTACGCAGACCGGTACAGCATACTTTGTTTAATTTACCACCGAAGCCTGGAATTACCGAGATAATTGAAGGCAGAAGGAATTTTGCTAACGCCATACAGAAAACAGATGTAGACAACTTAGATGTATTAACCTGTGGCGAACTACATGGAAGACCTTCGCAGTTGTTAGAGTCGGTAGAGATGAAGTTGATATTAGAAGAAGCTGCAAAAGAATACGATTTAGTGATTATAGATACTCCTCCGGTTAGTGCTTGTGCTGATGCCGCAACTTTGGGTAAACAAGGTGATGGAGTTGTTTTAGTAACACGTCCCAGCTTTACCAACAAAGAAATGCTGCAAAAAGCGGTATCGGAATTAACTAGCAATCACATTCCGATTTTGGGAGTGGTAGTAAATGGAATGTCTAATCTCACAGAAAAATATTACCGCTATCCCGTCAAGAGTTACCAACCTACGAAACATCTGACTGCTGGGAGAAGAAGATAGTAGCAGCGAGCAGTGAACAGTGAACAGTGAACAGTTAGCAGTTAGCAGTTAGCAGTTGAGAGTTAAAAATAATTTATTGTCCTTTTTCACCTTCCTCTCCCGATGCCCAATGCCCAATGCCCAATTCCCAATTACCAATTACCAATTATTAATTATCAATTACCAATTAAGAGCTAAACATGTTAAGCAATGGAGAGTTAAGTGCTTCGTTTTATTTGTCAGTCTTGGTAGGGTTGATAGGGGTTGGCATCGGTGTAACTGTGGGATTCGGGGCTGGTGCTGTACCTGTTTATATTGGTTTACTTTTGGGTGTAGTCGGAGTAGTCGTATTCTTTTTTGCTCGGTTTGAACAAGCGGTACTAACTTTATTAATTTTACGCAGTTCTTTAGATCCTTTTTCCGCACAACAGGTACCTGCTGCTTTTGCAATTGGATTAGACTTACTAACCATACTTTATGTGGTAGTCCAACTATTATTAAGACAAAAAATTAAGACAGATAAATTTTTCTGGTTTTTTGCTGCGTGGGTAGGATTTTTGGGAATATGGGTAGTGCTGCCGCTAGTCGGTTGGGGATTATTAGGAACAACTTACCTCATAGATGGCATAAGAGAATGGACGCGGATATTCTCTTGGTTGATAGTGTATCTGTTGGTAATGCAGTTAAAGGAGAAGATTCATCCGGAAAAAGCGATAACGGTTTTATTTTTTAGCCTTTTAGTACCTTTAACAGTTGGATTATTGCAACTAGCTATACCTTCAAATCTTCCTGCTGCTATAACCTGTAATAATTGTCTCAATTCAACTTTAGGACATCCAAGTACTTTCGGTACTTTTTTATTTTTATTTATTAGCTTCACATTATGGAAACTGGGATATGTAAGAGAAAGACGCTGGTTATGGTTGACGCTGCTGGGAATTTTGGCGTTTTTTATGGTGATGACAAAATCTCTGACTAGTTTAATTATGATGTCAGTATTTTTAATCAGTTTAATTATTCCTAAATTGAATTTATTAAAGCTGATTGGGGGACTTTTATTTATCGCAATGGTATTTTACCTATTTGGGAGTACTGAATTAGGAAGCGAAAAGTTGGCTGCACTGCTAGAAACGCCAATTTTTAACCAAGATTTAGATCTATCACGAACAATCTTACTATCATTTGGAGATGGAAACAGTGCTAATTGGCGAATTGCTCAATGGTCTTTTTTGATAGATGCTTGGAAAGAGTCGCCACTTTTGGGGTATGGTTTAGGAACAAGTAAATATATTACTTATTTTCAAAATTATGCTCATAACGACTATCTAAGATTCCTTGCAGAAACTGGCATTATCGGATTTACAAGTTTCATGATATTTTTAGGAGTACAAATTGCTTTTCTAATTAAATATCTGCGAAATTCACCATTAGGAAGTCCCCGTAGAAGACTTTGCGTAACAATGATATCTATTTTTGCCGCAGTGTTTCTAGGAATGGCAACTGATAATGTTTGGAGTCATACAACTTTATTTTTCTATTGGTGGCTGCTATTTGCAATTGTTGGTTGGGGGGAGGAAGAGATGGTTAAGTGGTAATGGGTAATTGGGCATTGGGCATTGGGCATTGGGCATTGGGCATTAAAAATAATTAACTGTTAACTACTCACTGCTAACTGCTAACTGATAAAAAATTTAGCTGATTGCTGATGATTCAAGCCTTCCGAGCCAATATTCACTGATAGATTTGGAGTTTGATCGAGTGATTCAAGAATTAATTAGATCTACAGGCGATCGCCTGAAAGTAAATAATAAAAAGAATAAAAAAGATTCTTACAAGATTACGATTATTCATCCGAGTGCAGGTGTTAATTGGAGTGGTGGCTCGGAAATTTTTGCTATTGAAATAGCTCGTCGTCTATCAACTTACTTCGACGTACAACTTTTAAGTGGTGCTGAATGCGGTGATTTTTCTCGTATTTCTGGAGGTATTCCTCGCGCTTACACTTACGATTTAATCAATCAGCCACTGATTAAAAATTTTGTTCATCGCTTTGCGAATCATCCTGAGATTATTATAGAACATTTAACCAATTTTTTACCTTGTTTTATTCATTGTTTAACTAATCCTACAGATTTGATATTTCCTTGTAACGATTATGGTGGTTTAGCAGTAGCTGCTGCTGTACGTGCAATTAAGGGTACCCCCATACTTTATACCGAACATAATAGTTTATTAGCCCAAGGCAAATGTTTAACAAGAAACTTGCGTTTTTCTCCCGATCGTTTAATAGTTTATAATGATAAAACTGCTGCGTTTGCTCGTAATATTAAAAGCAAACAACAGGTAAGCATTATTCCAAATGGAGTCGATTTAGAAAAATTTACTCCTCAAGGCAGCAAGATAGATTTCGGTCTAAATAAACCAATTGTATTATGTGTCGCTTCTTTAAATCGTAATAATCACAAACGGGTAGATTTAGCAATTAACGCCGTTTCTCATTTGCCTCAAGCCAGTTTAGTATTGTGTGGAGATGGTCCAGACAAAGATTATTTTCAGTCAGAAGGCGATAGATTACTCGGTTCAAATCGTTTTAAAATATGCACTTTCCCCTTTGATAAAATGCCAGAGGTTTATCGCAGTGCCGATATATTTACGCTTCCTTCCATCAACGAACCTTTCGGTTTTGCTTATATTGAAGCAATGGCTAGTGGTTTACCCGTAGTCGCCACAGATGACGAAATGCGTCGCTATATTATTGGTAGTTGCGGTATTTTATGCGATGTGACTAACCCACAAATATACGCACAAGCATTATCTCAAGTGTTGCAAGCA
Organism: Rivularia sp. PCC 7116; assembly: GCF_000316665.1. Lineage (GTDB taxonomy): Bacteria > Cyanobacteriota > Cyanobacteriia > Cyanobacteriales > Nostocaceae > Rivularia. The sequence goes on from NC_019678.1 coordinate 7,147,624, forward strand.
AATTTGCAGCTAAATCCACAAATTAATGCCTTAAGATTCAGTTGGGATGCAGTCGCATTAAAGTATCGCGATGTCATTTTAAACACTATTAAAAAAATATATAGCTAAACTCCATAGATGCTATGATTTAAATCAATCAACAAAATTATTTTGCCAAAAAATATACCTTTATACAGAAGTAAATATATAAAATAATACATAGCATCCTATTAAGGAGTTATTTAGCAAAGAGGTTTGATTTAAATGCCATGTTGTTCTATTATTATTCCTGCTTATAACGCTATCAAATATTTGCCAGCAACTTTAGAAAGTGCATTGAGGCAGAGTTTTACGGATTTTGAAGTTTTAATTATTGATGATGGAAGTTACGATAATATTGTAGAGTGGGCTTCTGAAATTAAAGACCCGCGAGTGAGATTTCTTTCTCAACAAAACAAAGGTGTTTCAGCTGCAAGAAATTTAGGCATTAAAAAAGCGAAAGGAGAATATATTGCATTTCTTGACGCTGATGATTTATGGGAACCTACAAAACTAGAAAAACAGTTGCAGCTTTTTAAGAATAATCTCTCATTAGGCTTAGTGCATACTGCAATGCTTATAATTGACGAACAAAGTAAATCTTTAGGAAGGATATTTACATCTAACGTGGAAGGTAATGCTCTAGAAAAATTATTAGAGCAAAATACAATAGTGACTTCTTCAGTAATAGTTCGTCATAGCTGTTTGCAAGCGGTAGGAAATTTCGATGAAAATTTAACTTCCTCCGAAGATTGGGAACTTTGGGTTCGTATTGCTTCGCGTTATTCCATAGCGCAAATAAAGGAACCTTTAGTTTATTATCGTCAACATGCCAACAATACAACCAAAAATTGGCAAATGCTCGAACAAGATTTATCTTCCATCGAGCAAGTATTCCAATCTGTACCGGGGGAATTATCCGATATAAAAAAACGTACTTATGCTTATGCCAATATTTATTTAGCTTGGAAAGCTTTAGAAACTGGGTACTGCCAGCAAGCAGCCTATTTTCGCAATCAATCTATCAAGCATTATTTTAATATACTTTTTTGTGCTAATTTTATTCGTTTAAGCTTAGCGATCGCCCTGCTACAAATCTTCGGAAACAATGGTTTTAGCCGGATAAAATCAATGATTTACACTGTTCGTCGGCGTTTTTCTACCGTGAAATTATAACAATATAATTTGATAGATAAAGTTAGGAGTACCCAAGAAGAAGGGAAAAGATAGAGGAGTTAAAGGAATTATAAAATCCTTAACTCCTAATTTTAACTTCTCCGATTTATGTTTAAATATCGGCAATTTTTTTTCTTTATTTTTATTTATTCAGAGTTTAATAAAGTGATTAGACAACTAGTAAACACAGCTAATAAGTATCAGCAAGAGTCGCAAGATAAACATAAACCATTAAAAGTTACTATCCTTCATCCTAGTGCAGGTGTGAATTGGAGTGGCGGCTCGGAAATTTTTGCCATCGAAATGACTCGTCGTTTATCTGCTTACTTTGATGTAGAACTTTTAAGTGGTGCTGAATGCGGCAACTTTTCTCGCAAAGCTGGGGGTGTTTCTCGCGCTTATACTTACAACTTAATTAATCAACCGTTGATTAAGAATTTAGTTCATAGGTTTGCAAATCATCCTGAAATTATTATTGAACATTTAACTAATTTTCTACCTTGTGTTAGTCGCTGCCTGATTAATTCGACAGATTTAATTTTCCCTTGCAACGATTATGGCGGTTTAGCAATGGCTGCGGCTGTACGTGCAATCAAAGGTACTCCAATTCTCTATACCGAACATAACGGCTTACTAGCTCAGGGAAAATGTTTAAAGCGCAATCTATCTTTCTCTCCAGACTGTCTGGTAGTTTTCGATAAAAAGACTGCTTCATTTGCACGTAACATCAAGCCACAGCAAGAGTTAAACATTATTTCTAATGGAGTTGATTTAGAAAGATTTACTCCCGATGGAGCTAAATTAAATTTTGGTTTGACAACGCCGATTGTATTGTGTGTAGCTTCTTTGAATCGTAAAAATCACAAAAGAGTGGACTTAGCAATCAATGCAGTTTCTCGCTTATCTCAAGTGAGTTTATTACTATGTGGAGATGGTCCTGATAGAGATTATTTTCAAGCACGGGGCGAACAATTGCTTGGTGTAAATCGTTTTAAAATATCAACTTTTCCTTCCCAGAGAATGCCAGAGGTTTATCGCAGTGCTGATGTATTTACCCTTCCCTCTATTAACGAGCCTTTCAGCTTAGCTTATATGGAAGCAATGGCGAGTGGTTTACCGGTAGTTACAACTGATGATCAAATACGCCGCTATATTGTTGGCGATAGCGGTATATTGTGCGATGTCACAAATCCAGAAATCTATGCAGACGGATTATTTCAGGTTTTGAAAACAAACTGGCAGCAAAAGGCAGTCAGTAATGCTGCAAGGTTTAGTTGGGATAATATAGCTTGGAAATACAGAAATGTGATTATGGAAACAATTAAAAGAAAGAAGGAGACAACAGTCTAAATATTGTTATTTAAAATACAAATAATCAGATAGCTATGCAAAAAGTATTTATGCCTATACGCCGAAGCATAGCTAAGTAGGTAGGCATAATTAAATATAAGATAAAACCTCACCACGCCACTTGCTATAAGTCGGGGAACCCGCCCAACGCAGTGGCTTCTCAATCCCTCTCCTTAGTAAGGAGAGGGAAGCCGGAGGCAGGGTGAGGTTTTATATTTAATTCGATCCACTTACTTCTCTCAGAATATACAATTTAGTAAATCAACGTAAATTACCATAAAATAACTGTATGAATAAAACAATTATTTTATAATTATCAATTGATAGCTCGCGAACCAAAATATTAAATATAAAATCAAAAATAATTAAGCAAAAATAATTAAATAAAATTAAGATTATGCCACAAGTCTCTGTAATTATTCCAGCTTATAACGCCATGAGTTTTCTACCAGAAACTCTGAAAAGTGTTTTTAAACAGACTTTTACCGACTTTGAAATATTAGTTGTGAATGATGGTAGTTCTGATGATATTGTGGAATGGGTTTCGCAAATAACAGACCCGAGAGTCAAATTGATTTCGCAAACAAATCAGGGCGTGTCCGCAGCACGAAATGCTGGAATTCGCAAGGCTCAAGGAGAGTATATTGCTTTTATTGATGCCGATGATTTATGGGAAGCAACAAAGTTAGAAAAGCAAGTAAACTGTATGCAAGCTAATCCCAAGGTAGGTTTAGTCTATACTTGGACGGCTTTTATTGACCAGTTTAGTAAACCTATAGGAATATCAAAGATTTCTCATTCTGAAGGAGATGTATGGGAAGAAATTGTGATTAGAGATATGATATCTCCTGGTGGTTCAGCAATGGTTCGTGCTGAATGCTTTGATAAAGTAGGTCTTTTTGATGTGGAATTAAGTATCGGAGAAGATAGAGATATGTGGACTCGCATTGCTGCCATATATCCTTTTGCAGTAATCAAGGAATTTTTAACTCTCTATCGGAGACATTCTCATAATACAACTATAAGTAATGAAAAAATAATTCCTCAATTGTCTCAGGTAATTGAAAAAACTTTTGCAAATGCTCCAAAGCACCTACTCTATTTAAAAGGTCGTAGCTATTGCTGGATTAATATTTATGCGGCTTGGTCTTCTATTCAAGATGAAAAAGACTATCAGCAAGGAGTTTTCTACCGCAGACAGGCAGTCCAACATTACCCTAAAATACGTTTTACATTAATGTATTTACGTCAGACTATAGCTATAACAATGTTAGCCTTATTAGGAACTGAAAATTACGGTAAAGTGCGGGGGCTTAGGAAAACCTTATTTAAGCGGAATAGCAGTACCGTTTCATGATATATCTTTAAGCTTATCAGTGTAATGCTCTTGCCCAATTTGCCAAATGCCTAATGCTCAAATTCATTGCAAACATACAAATAAAGTATATTTCTTATAACTTATAAATATGGGAATACGTAATCAAGCCGTCAAAGGCGGATTTATTATGGTTATCCGTCAGGGTTTGGGTATTTTACTCAGCTTGGCAAGCGTTATTTTTATTACGAGAGTTATTGGTCCCGAGCAATATGGTTTTTTTGGTGCTGCTTCAGGGATAGCTACATTTCTCTACCGTTTGGGACCTTGGGGTTTAGATGTCTATCTAGTTCGCAAAACTGAAAATCCAGAGCAGCAAGAATATAATCAAGCTTTTACTATTTTATTAGCTGTCAGTACAGTATTTGCTTTAAGTATGATTCTGGGAAGAGATATCATTAGTAATATTCTCAGAATAGAGCAAGTTTCACCACTTTTGTTTGTTTTAGCTTTTACAATTCCTCCCTTTCTTTTAAAAGTACCTGCAACAGCAAAACTAGAACGGGATTTAAATTTTCAGCGTATTGCTTTCAACGAATTAATCAGCCAAATTAGTTATTATATCGTTGCTATCCCGATGGCATTCCAAGGAGCTGGTGCTTGGGCACCGGTAACGGGTTTATTAGTTCAAAATTACATTTTATTTATACTGAGTCACACAGGTGCCAAATTAAAATTCGGTTTCTCTTGGAATCCTAAACTAGCTAAAGAAATGATCGGTTTTGGTTTTACATTTTCGGCTTCTAGCTGGACTTGGGAATTGCGAACATTAGTCAATCCAGTGATTGTAGGGCGTTTTGCTGGTGCCGAAGCCGTTGCCTTTGTCGCTTTAGCCATACGGTTAGTAGAAATGCTTTCCTTTGTTAGACATATTGCTTGGCGGTTGGCGATCGCTGCTTTAGCAAAATTCAAAGAAAATAAACCTCGTTTGCGTAGTAGTGTTGAAGAAGGAATGCATTTACTGGCTTTGAGTGTCGGTTTGCCAATGGCAGGTTTTTCCCTAGTAGGGCCGATAATATTAAATATCGTATTTGGTCAAAATTGGAATCCGGTACTAGAAGTATATCCATTCATTGCCGTTAGCTACATTGCTTATTCAGTCTTAAACTTGCATACTTCCGTGCTTTATTTGCTAGGTAAAAATATGCGAGTTACCTGGTTTAATTTAGTTCACGTCATATTATTTATAGGTGCGGCGTTTTTACTAGTGCCAAAAATGGGAATGATTGGATATGGATGGGCTGAAATATGTACTTTATCCAGCTATATTATCCTACATTTATACGTTTCCAAAGCAATCGGTATGCCAAACTATACAACTGCTTTTATTTGGTTTACTCTTTCAATTAGTGTATTAATTATTGGTACTCTTGAAAGTCCGTTACGTTATTTTTCTGTATTTTTATTACTGCTTCCCTTAATATCAACAAAAGAAAGAAAGAATTTGTGGGGATATTATCAGATATTGAGGTCTTAAAAAATTGTCAAATACCAAAAGGGATACCTCACCCCGCCCTCCAGGGCACCCCTCTCCTTGTCAAGGAGAAAGGAAGTCGTAGCACCATCAATTAATATTTTTCTTTTTAAGGTTAGTTTAGGCACACAAAAGCAATTGGTAATCGTAGATTTGTATGTTGGTTGATACGCACCAATAATATTTATTGTGAGTGAAAAAATTTGATATGCGTCGTAACCCAATATTATAGACTGGTTTTATATAATGATTTTGACTTGTTTGCAATACAAATAGATTTCGCTCTTCTTCCCTCTCCTTAATAAGAAGAGGGATATCCGGAGGACAGGGTGAGGTTTTAAAGGTATTTAACTTAACCGAAAATTGCTATATATATTCATTCGTAGGTTGGGTTAGACGCACAAACACTATTTATTGTTAATGAAAAGATGATATGCGTCGTAACCCAACATTTATATATTAGTTTTATCTAGTTTATATGAGAAAAGAAAGTCAGATATTCCCACTACAAATATGTTTCTATTAAACCCTACACTGCCGAAGCTTCTAGCAATTCAACTTCCTCACTTTCCGATTCATCCCGAATCTTAAAATAAAAATAGAGATTTGCAATTGTTAAATCGGAAGCTTGCTGTAAATTATTTGTAATCAATTGTTTATAACCAGCAATTTTAGCTCGTTGATTTATATAACTTTCGTAGTCTTTACGCAAATCTGGCTGGAACATAAATTTTAATTGTTCGCGTAAAGAATAATAGTGCGATTTTTCGCTAATCGTTTCGTAGATAACTTGTTCTGGTGGTACCGATAAACCAGTTGAAGTTGATTCAATTTCCGCAATTTTTTCAGTTTCTGAACTATTTAAATCGCTATTATTTAAAAGTTCAAGTTCATCCTTCGGTAGACTTTGCATCCAATCAATTTGATTTTGCCATGTTTCAACAACAGCTAAATCGTGATTGCGAATGCGGCTCATTTCTGGGAAAAGGAAATTAAGTTCGTCTTCGGAAGTACAGGAATTAATGATTGTGGAAGCGTTTTCACAAATGTGGTTTTTTAGATGATAAAGGCGATCGCTAACTGCGGACATTTCATTTTGCACTTGATAGGTAGCAACAATCGCTTGTTCTATACCCCAAGCGCATTCCAATCGACGTAATTGCCCAGCAGCACAAGTTTCTCCTAATAATTGCGGATTGGTATAACTTGCTAATGCTTGATACAACATTCCTCGTACTGCATCGATTTCAGCATTTCTGCGGCTGTCATCTTGTATTTGCATAGCAGAATGAAACCTCTGTAAAGCTTGAGTAAATATCCCATATGCTTGTACTAAAACTACGCGATGCTGTTCAAATTTAATATCTTGAGCAACCTGCTCGATAACTTGTCTAATTTCTGCACCTTGCTCTCTAAGAGCTTGTTTTAGATCGATAAAGCCGTTTTTAACTTCAGAACGTGGATATTTGAAAATCAAAAATTCTCTAAACCAAGTCGATAACTTAATTCGAGCTTGTTTTGATGGCTTAAAGCAAGCTGAAGATACTTTGGAAGGTAAAATACAAATCTCTGAAACTGAAAAGCTGAATATTTTCGAGCAAATTGGGGAAGCAAGTGGACGCTACGGAAAAATCGATGCTAAAGCTCACGAATTATTAGAAACTGTTTTTGAAGAGGTAATTCAATCTAGGGATGAGTGGATTGAAACGTTAGGAGAAAAGTTAGAGTTAAAATCGAATGAATGGGAGTCGGAATATTCAGGAATTTGGAATCGAGAAAAACTAACACAAGATTATGCTTATCAATTTAATCAAGACTTATCTGAAGAACTTGATAATTGGATAAATGAGGAATTAAAAGAAAATATATTGCAAAAACCTTTAGAATCTTTAGATATCACAATACAATTCGAGTTGGAAAAACTTAATCATGAATTTAAAACATTGAAAACCTTGCAAGAACAAGAGTCTGATGATTTAACCCTTTTAGATAATAATCAAAATGATTTAATTTCCATTTCATATAATGGTTTTTGGGGCGGTTTCGGGGCAATTGGTGTTGGAGCCGCATTAGTTCCTGTAGTTTTTATTGCTGGACCAGTACTAGCCATAATCGCCGGTCTTGGCGCTGGGTTGTTCGGAGCAGGAATGCTGGAAGAGAGTGTAAAAGAAAAGGTAATTGAACTAGGTTTTGAAAAATTTAATGATTCTATAGATGATATCTTTGAAAAACTAATTGAAATGATTATTTCACTATTTGGTGAAAGAGTTGAAATGGCATCTACACAAATCGCTCAAGCTATTTCACTCTACGAAAACCTTTTAGAACAGCAAGAAAACGCTCATCAAGAAACTATAGAACAACTTCTTGCCGATAAAGCATGGATTTCTCAAAAGCGTAGTGAACTCGAACGGATACAGCAGGATATGAAATCGATTATTCAGGTTTATTAACCCAATCGACAAAGGCTATTTAATCATTAATAAAACAAAAAAAAAGAGTAGATGAGAGTCTCTAATTGCTGTAATTAGTTACTCATCTACTCAAAATAAAAAAGAGAAGGAAATCAAAAATTAAAATTGTAAATACTTATTTAAAATTACTGATGTAAAATTTCTATTGTTTTATTTAACTCATCTCCTTTAAAATGGGGTGTTTACTTAGAGTTGGTTGAATCTCTGCTTGTTTTTCTTGGCTCAACCATATTTATATAGTATTTCCACTTACGAAGAAATGTCATCCTCAAAAGTGACAATTCGCAATTTCTTGATGTTGAGAACAAAAAAAGGAAAATTACTTAGATACTCTTTTGTAAATAATACATTACATGAGAAATATACTGAAACAGTTCAGTTGTAGTTGTAGGTTGGGTTAGACGCACGAATAATATTTATAGTTGATCGAGGATTTTATATGCGCCTATGCCCTTTGGACAAGCTGAGCGTTCCCTTAAACCACAAACTATCAATTCCCAATCGGTGGAGCAAGCTTTACACGAGATTTTCCGCCACCACCAATACTATTGGGGCTATTGTTGTCAACGATGTGTAATGCTTGAAACAATTTCATATAATCATCGTAAAATTTGCCGCCTCTTGTCTCGAAGTCATAACCGTATTTTTTACGAAACTCATCGGGAACTCCTTTTTCTACTGCGAAGTAGTGAGTGTCTTCATGTGAGTCTTCCACAACGTAAGCACCGTAATTTTGCAAAGCATCAAATAACTTTTTACCTGCTGGTGTTTGTAATTTAAGACTTTTCTTAGTAATTTTTGGCGGAATCGCTAGTAACGAACCCTGCACAAAAGCATGATTTTTCCCACCATATTCTTTCGCTGCATAGTCATCAGCACGACTTGCTGGCCAGCGATAACCGCGTATTTTATTATCGTAATGTAAATATTTTTTCGCCCAAATTACAACTTTCAAAGCATGAGGAATTGGTTTGTTGTTCGTTAGTTCGCCTTTACGAATTGAACCACCAATTGAAGATAATCCAGAGCCAAAGTGTGCCCCCCCTATTCCTTCTCCATAAATATCTACGTTGTCATATCGCCAACCGTATAACGAACCTTTTTTTTGACAGCGAGCTAATGGTGAAAGCTGAACTAATGTTCTGCCGTCTGGCATTAAGAAGGCTGAAGCGTTGTTTGGTGTATGATGCGGTTCTTTTGTCGCATCCGGAATAATTAAGTTATCCGGAATTGGGATGGCAATGTTCATATATTTCGTACCCGTACATCTTCCTTCCCCCCAAGCTCCAGGAGCGTAAACTCGACGATAGGGATATTTATCTTTCAACTCAAAAAAATATTCTTCGTCTGCTGCTGCTTGTTTGGCTTTACCTATATTTGCCTTAACGTAACGTGCATTATCACCTATGGGCATATTCCAAATAGATGTAGATAAAAAGGGTTGCAAAAATTTATCCCTTTTAGGAGCTTTCCCAAAAGTACTGCCACAATCCCAAGAGATAGCCATAATTACGGCAATCAGGAAAACTACTATAATACGCAGCCAGAATAGACTTCTTAAAAATGAAAGGTTTTTCATCCTCGTGAAATTAAGCTCTAATTTGCATTCTTATGACAAATAGTTAAGAAATTATAAATTATTTATCTGAATAGCTATCGCCATGATATGTCTAATTCCCCAAGTTATAAACGACAATCATTAGCTTTCTTGAGTTGCAATTGCTTAATTTATAGCAAAAATAACTTTATAAAAATTATAGATTATATGTATTTATTAACTTTGCCTGGTTCGCAATCCAAAGCATAATTTAAAAGTAAAGATGCCTTTGCTGGCTGCATAAGTCAATAGATACAATTATGATTACGAATATTGTAGCAAGAGCCGCAAAGCCTGCAAATAGGCTTGTTTACGGCTCGCCTCTTAATCCTCGACTTTCAGTTAAAAATGCTGCAATCTCAATGCTAAACGCTCTTTCCTCAACTTAATTAGCGAGAAAAGGTTAATTAAAATGCTTTTAAGTTATTTATTGATTTTTGATTGAATTTTGAAAGACATTAAGTAGCAAATAGCACTTAGTTATAATTGAATTGAATTGTCTCGAAAGATTTGAGAAGACAATCTCAAAAGGATTATAGACAAAAATTAGTTTTGCATTTTGAAGTGTGAAGTAAGTAGTAATTAGTACTTTAAAGTTGTTGACTACTTAAGTATTATCGGTACTTTGATTGTTTCGCTAAGTATTTATACTTTTATGTAGTAATATAAAATAATAAAAGATAAAAAGTAACTTTTAATAAACTTTGGCTAAAAAGTGCAAAGTTGAGCGGGAAAACATCACTAAAAAGTTTGTTTAACTGATGAGTACCCGTAAGGTTTTTTTAAACATTGAGTTTGATTCCAATTTTTATAGGTAAAGAGGTAACAAAGGGAAGTGAATTCACAAACCCTCACACAAAACAATCGTAAGTACGATGCACGTCAAATAGCGCGATTCTATCGCCTGCGCCCTTGGCTGGGTTGGGTACGTGCAAGCACAATCGTCTTGAACTTCATCTGGTTTATTTTCGGTTTGAAGTGGGATGATTTTATGGGAGTAGCCGAACGTAATAAATTGAAACGAGCGGTTCAGCTACGAAAAATACTTGTACGTCTGGGGCCGACGTTTATTAAAGTTGGTCAAGCCCTATCAACTCGACCCGATTTAATCCGTAAAGATTTCTTAGAAGAACTGATCAAATTACAAGACCAACTGCCACCCTTTGACAACGCTATTGCTTTGAGACAAATTCAAAGCGAATTAGGTCATCCCGTCAAAGAAATGTTCAGCGAACTTTCCCCCGTTCCAGTTGCTGCTGCGAGTCTGGGTCAAGTTTATCGGGGTCGTTTGCACACGGGTGAAGAAGTTGCAGTCAAGGTACAGCGACCAAATTTACGTCCGATACTTTCCCTTGACTTGTATTTAATGCGCTGGGCTGCTAGCTGGTTATCTCCTTGGTTGCCTTTGAATTTGGGACACGATTTGACATTAATCGTAGATGAGTTCGGTACCAAATTATTTGAGGAGATTGATTATCTCAACGAAGGTCGTAACGCTGAAAGGTTCGCTACTAACTTTCGTAACAGCCCTGATGTAAAGGTTCCAGCTATATATTGGCGATATACTTCAACTCGCGTTTTAACTTTAGAATGGCTGAACGGATTTAAGCTGACCGATACTGAGAGTATCATTGCAGCAGGTATAGATCCGCAAGAAATTATTCAAATAGCTGTAACTACAGGTTTACAGCAGTTATTAGAATATGGTTTCTTTCACGCTGACCCCCATCCAGGAAATTTGTTTGCGATGCCTGACGGTAGGATGGGCTATATCGATTTCGGTATGATGGATCAGCTATCGGAAACCACCAAGGAAACTCTTGTAGATGCGGTGGTTCACCTGATAAACAAAGACTATACCGATTTAGCTGGTGATTATGTCAAGTTGGGTTTCTTGACACCAGATACAGATATTCGTCCGATTGTACCTGCTTTGGAAGCATTGCTTGGAGATGCAATTAATCGCAACGTCGGGGAATTTAATTTCAAGACCATAACGGATGAGTTTTCCAAACTCATGTACGAATTTCCTTTTCGAGTTCCAGCCAAATTTGCTTTAATTATTCGCTCCTTGGTGACTCAAGAAGGTATCGCGCTATCGTTAAATCCGAACTTTAAGATTGTCGAAGTTGCGTATCCTTACGTAGCACGACGATTGCTCACCGGTGAATCGGCTCAACTGCGACGAAGATTAATCAACGTACTGTTTAAGGATGGTACATTCCAGTGGGAACGCTTGGAAAATATGATTGCGATCGCGCGTACTGACAACAATTTTGATTTATTACCCACAGCGCAAATGGGTTTGCAGTATTTGCTCAGCGATGAAGGTCAATTTCTTCAACAACAGTTGATAATTGCACTCACAGAAGACGATCGCTTACATGCTGAAGAAGTACAGCGTTTGTGGAATTTAGTCAAGGATGATTTAAATCCAACTCGTTTGTTGAGTGCTGCTTTTGGAGTTTTCACTCAGTTTTCCAGAGAGAGAGTTGCGGCAATCTTACCGCCATTTACCACTTCAAGTTCTGTGAACAACACCTGAAAAATAGCTGGAATTTCTCTTTAAACCTCTCTTCTACGAGGAGGGAGGTTTAAGGAGTTAGATTTCCGAAAACTCAAGTAAAATGCAATACTTATCAAATAACCTCTTAGCAACCAGCATATAAATTAGGAGTTTTCATGTATTATTATCCTTCAGAACCGCCGTACTTAATTTTAGCTTTGGGATTTTTTATAGCCGTTACTTCCGGTGCAGCATTAGACGGAACTCTAAAGGCGATATCCAAAACATGGCGAAAAAAAGGTGCTGAAGATTCTGCCCCTCGTTTTTCTAATAAACAATTAATAGTGCCATTTATTGGTATCACAATAGGCATTGGTTTATTTCTTTGCTCGGGGTTAGCAATATTTGGTTTTCCTAATTGGCTTGCTTGTGCCGTTGGTGTACCAATTACTCTTTTAACTTGCATATTAACTGCTTTTCAATTAGGAAGCATGATGACTTATGCTGAAAGTAGAGGATTTCAATCTTTAGATTTAGATTCTTTTAACTAAAATCATAAATTTAAAACTAACTATTCGCTGTTTGTAAATTCTTTTGTAGAACAAAGCAATTTATAAGCGGCGAATATTTTTATTGATATTTTTTATTGTTAGGAATGGCCGCAACTGGCACATTTTGCTTGTAGGGTGCTGTGACAGTTAGCTTGATTTCTAAGGCAATAATAAGGTTTTCCTGTCACGCACCAACCAAAGCCTTATGACAATTGCGGCTATTCCTGATTGTATTGATATTTAATAATTAGTCAACTTTAAAAATAAGTAATTTTACAGTGGTCGAATTACATGTAATTTATGCCAAACTTATTAAAAAATAATAAAGTAGGTAGGTACAAATAAAACCGACTATGTAACTAAATCTAAATTAGCCAAAATAATTGCGATGATCCACACCCTAATCTTCGAGAAGCCTTAAGCCGCACTTTGGGTGAAGGGGGAACGGGTGAATACTTCGCTACATTAGATTTCGCTCGCAATTACATAGTTATAAGTTTTCTCACCCACCTACTTATCTGTTTGTGCATCCCTAAAATATGATTTTTGAATAATGAATTTAAAACAAAAAGAGTTCTGTATTTGTACTTATGTCGCTGGCAGTATATATCGTGCTTTAGCAAAAAACCTAGTCCAAGATTTAGCTAAATATGCACCAGAAATTCCTTTTATAATTTATACGGATAAACCACAAGAGTTTGAAAACTACAGTAACGTCTTAGCATTCGGGCATAAAAGACAAGGAATATTGCATTACCACGAACGCAGATTTGCAATTCAGAAGGCATTATCAATGTTTAAATCCTGTATGTACATTGATTCAGATGTAAGAATCTGTGCCCCAATACCAAATCGTGAATGGCTACCAGGAATTACAGCTAGAAGCTGTACTGGTATGATAAAGCATTTTCAAGAAAGAATAAACAAAACCGATACACCTTCAGTAAGTGCTTTGAAAAAGTTTGAACTTTTCAAAAAAATGGCTAATAAGCTGAATATTGATATTGAAAAAGAAGATGTTACATGGATAAATGAGTTTCTATTTGTTGTCACTAGAGATTCTGGTAAAGAAGAAGAATTTTTGCAAAATTGGGAAAAAATTGCAATTTATGCAGAAGTAAATGGACTCCATAAGCATCCTGCGTATGCAATGGGATTAGCAGCGACTAAAGCCAATTTAAGAGTCAGACATGATGTCATGGAAGGTGTAGATTTTTTTGATGATAGAATCGAAAAAATTCGGATTTCCAAAGGGCAAACTAGTTCAAAGGATAAGTTAAAATATTTTGAAACCCAGAAGAAAATCGAAAATCCTCGAAATCCGATTTTTAAGAAGATAGTTAAGAAGGTGAATAAATATGTTGAGTATCTATATCACTTTGTGCGTCTTAGAGTAACTACAATCTTGAGTAATTATAATTTTTACTATCGTTAATAAAGTTGCACTGTCTTCGCTATTTTTGAACAGTAGGGTGCGTGATGCATTTAGCCTAACGTACCCATTTTGTGGATAGTATAGTGCGTTGCACTCGGCGACAATACACCCTAAAAATAATCTTTAACCGCAACATACCGAAGCCGTAACACAACGACAATAAAGTGGGAGGAGAATCCACACCGCATTTTGTCTACCTCACAAAAAGGGATTAGATAATTTATCTAACCCCGAATAGTTTTAATTTTTTAGCGATTTAAAATTTACTTCTTCAACGAACGAAGAAAACTTTTTGCTTCATTCATAGTTTTTTGCCAAGAGGTTGGTTTGGGCTTTTCTGGAAACACAGGTGGTGGTAATTGTGGGTTCAAGTTGCGGTAATGTTCCCAAATCTCCCAGTAAGGACAACCTGGTTCGATGCGAATACCAGCCCAATGCAGGTACTGTAAAGGTTGATTGACTTTTGGATCGATTAATTTATGTCCTTCATGTAAAAAGTGAGAAGTTCCTCCCCAGTTTCCCGGTGCTTTTCCTTCTCTATTGACTATATTGAAACGCTTGGGAATGCGTTTGAGCAACATATAGTTGATAATTGGTTGATCGGATGTTTTTTCGGAGAAATCGAAATATTCTGGATGCTCCGCACATTCTGCAAAGGTTTCGTATAAATCTTGTTCGGATATGAGGTTTTTCTTGGAACCCCAAAACCCACCATTGAATATATCTTTAACTTCGCTTTCGGTAAATACTTTTTTTTCTAAAACTGTGGGGCTGAATACGTTTTTAATTCCACCACTATGTTGATAGTCGCAGCAAATGAAGTCAGTCTCTTTTAAATAATTGAGATTATCAATAATTTTTTCAAAAACAACAATATCTGTATCTATATACAAAAACTCATCAAAAGGACCAAACCAACAAGCTTGCTTGCGGAATTGGTTAGGACGAGCAAAGAATTTACCGCCGAAGGTTTCGTATAATTTATTAGATAAGCGGTCAATAAATTCTAAATCCTCGTAAACTCCTACTCCATAATATTTGCCGAGAGTGTCAGCTATTTTGTGATAATTATCATCATAGGGAATCATCACAATAGGAGTTTCTTTGTCGTGGAGACGAATGCTATTGAGTAAAGCAATAGCGTGATCTGTCACTTTATCATTAGCGATGATATAAATACCTTTAGTCATGAGTTATGCTCCAACTTTTAATCCTAATTTTTTTAAAAATCGTTTGGTTAGACTTGGGGGTGCGTTGTAAGCTTTTGGCTTAGTGGTGAATTTTGGTCGCTTGTCTGGTTCGTGGAGATAGCGATAATGCAGAAAAGTTTCGCGGTAAGGGAAATCAATATTTTCTCCACTACAAACGCGGCTAAATAGTTTGGAAGATAAGCCTATATAGTGCAAATAAGTTAAACGGTTCCCTTTGTCATATACCAGATTATCTCGTTCGTCAAAATGAGGAGATGTAACGCAACATCCGGTTATTTGGCTTTCAGGTAAATGATTGGAAAAATTATAGCTAGGTATTTCCGACCGCATCACCATATAGTTAAGGATTGTTTGGTCGGGAGCATTTTTGTATAATATTTCTGCTTCCCCAGCCTGTAATTTTGATAATAAATATTTCCGTTTTTCTGCGTCAAATAAACCTTTATTGGCAGCATAAAAACCAGCACAGAATATTTCGCTATCGAGTCGAGATTGAGGAAAAACATCTCGTAATTGATTGGAATTAGCGTTGTATACGTGATTCAAGTCCTTATGCTGAAAATCATACACTACGAAGTCATTTTGATTTAGTTGCTCAAATATATAATCTAGTGAATTTAATACTAGAATATCGGCATCCAAATAGATAAATTTATCAAAAGCACCATCAAAACCGCAAAATCTGCGATGCATCCCCAAGCGATAAACTCCCGGAATACCTTGTTCTTGCCAAATTTTATAGGCATCCGGATGTGCTTTCCATATTTGGGCAGAAAATTCTTCCCAAAGCTTAATTGCAGAAGTATCTGCAAATATTTCAACATTACTTCTATGTTTTATTTCCTCTCTGACTCTTTCTAAACGGTCATCATAGGGAATAATAGAAACAGCATACTTATTACCAATATTTGCTTCAATAGAATTGAGTAAAGCTACTAATTGGTCATAAACTATATCATTAGCAAGTATGTAAATACCTTCAGTCATTCAAGCCTCCTTAACCTCTCAAACTACTGTTGATTATTAGGAAAATTTCTTTACATAATTTGAGAGCCACGATACCAAATTAAGCTTGTGTAAAATAATTTGTCTGGCTTCGGCAATTGCCTCTTTCGCTTCATACCAAGCATCTGGTGTAGATGTGACTTCTTTTATATAAGCCAATCCTTTTTCATCCATACTTGGTAATCTTAAAAAGCTACCGGGAGGTAATAATTTATCAGCAGCAGGACCACCATAATAAATAGGTAAACACCAAGCGAGTAGAGAATCCCAAAGTTTTTCGCTTACATACCAATCATTATCGATATAGTTCTCGACTGATAAGTTGTAATAGTAAGGTGCCATACCATACCATTTATTACCAAGTTCTCCGCCTCCTTGCGCCCAATCAGGTAAACCGCGTCCGTACAAATCAAGTTCTAATTCACTATCACGTAGCATCTTTAAAAATGCTAAACGCTTGCGATGATTCTCGGTACGATTGATACCGGATGTAACCCAACTTAGAGGTTTCGCTTTAATCGGTGGCGGCATTTCATTTAACTCTCGAAATGAGTTAGAGTAATACCAAATTGCGGGCATATAATCGGGATTGGGTGCATAATCATCAGGCCCTGAAACATAGCTACAATAGTTTTGGGCTGCTTGATAAAATTTTTTGTTCTTTTCAACAACTTCTTCTAAAGGTGGTTCTCGCAACAAATAAATTACCTTGTCTTTAGGCATTCCTCGAAGCTTTTCCTTGAAGGTTTTTTGTACTTTTTCGTAATGATTTTGTCGCTTTCTGTTCTTCCAGAATAATAAATGTTTCTGCGGTGGTTTGGGGAAACTCGTGTAATTATACATCAACAGAAAATCCGGTTTTGGATCTGTCGAAACTAGTTGAATATTATCCCAAATGCCAAAATGTTCGGGAGTTTGTTGCCACAACCAATCGCTTGCGTTATCCAAAGCGCTATAGCTGCTCATCATGCCAATTTTAATTTTATTTGTAGTCATATGATTATTTGTATTAATTAGGGAGTAGGGAATAGGGAATAGAATTTTTATAACTCTCAACTCTTAAGTCCTAACTCATAACTTTTAACTGTTTACTGTTCACTGTTCACTGATAACTGGTTTCAGAGATTCATCAACATAACTGAGGATTTTCGCGGCTCGATTTTCCCAAGAAAACTGCTTGACGAAATCGATACTATTAGAATAACCTTCGATTTTTCGGGGATGGGTTTCCAAAACTTGCGCTATTGATGCTCTAAATTCACTGGAACTATCAGGTTCGCACCAAGCGGCGATCGCCTTTGTATTCTCAAACTCGGTTAAAGAAGGAATTTTTGTAGATACGATAGGTGTTCCAGAAGCAAAGTAGTCAAATAGCTTCAGAGGAGACGTAAAAGTTGCAGCTTTTCCAGAGCAGTGAGGATGAGCTAAGATATCGGCAGCTTGTAATAATGATGCTAATTCTTGTTGCAAGATAAAGCCGAGAAAGGTAATATTATCAACTCCTTTCTCTTGGGCTAATTGCTGATAATGTTTTACCTGCTTTTCCTTGCCTCCAGCACATACAAATTGAACCTGAGGTAACTGCTTAGCCACATCGATTAAAATATCGATGCCTTTAAATTGTTCTAATGCGCCGGAATAAACTATTAATTTTTCTCTGCCATTTTGTAGTAACTGATTTCGCCATTCCTTAGCTGCTTGAGAATGTCTTTCCATAAACAAGCGATTATAACCATTATGCAGTTTAATTACTTTTTCTGGTGGCATTCCATTTGCAATCATGCTTTGACGCACCGTATCGCCTACAGTTACGGCAATTTGAAATAATGGATTGTTGACTATTGCTTGTGCAAACGGTTTGTCTTCGTGGTGGTGATGTTCGTAAATTGCAGGAACACCATTTTTTACCGCAGCTTCGATAAAATTCCAGTCTCGACTGTGAACAATTTTAGTTTTAGGAAGAATATGGAAAGGAAAATAATATTTTGAGGCAATAGTATTTGAGCTAGTGAATTTACTTTTTACATAGTCGATGGGAAAAGGCATCGGTAAAGGAGAAACTTTCAGCTTATCGTGCAGGTTATAATATTTTTTGAGTTTATCGGGTGTTTTTCTAGGTCGAAAGGGACTGATTAAATCAATCGGGTTTAAAGCTTCCTTTCCTTTGGAAGGATATACCAATACTGTAGAGTAACCCAAGTTAGCAACAGCATTTGCTGCATTAGTAGACTGGACTAAATGAGCCTCTGGTTTCGGGATTTCTTCTTTAATAAAATAAATATAGTGTTTTTTTGAATTATTATTTTTCATATAAATAAATTGATGATTCTATATTATCCATTTATTGATGATAGCTACTTTTAAGCTTTAATATTGTCTTCAAAGTGCTTTAGTTCATTGAGTAAGTGCAAAGCTGATTGATAAGCTTGAGAAACTATTTCATCTTCCGATTGAGTCTTATCTTCTTCTTGTTTAATTAATAAGTTGAGCGAAGTCATTATTGATTCTGTATTTTTGCGGAAATCTTTAGAAATCTCTTTTAAGTTATTTTCTGGAGTTATTTCGTCGTGACTTTCTCCTGCTGTTGAAACTAATTGCCAGTTTTTTTGTAAGCTGAAAATATCCTCAAAAACATCAACAAAGCTCAAAATTTTCCAAGCTGATTTATAAGATTCTTCTAATAATTGATGCTTTTCTTGAGAATTCTCTGGGGAATTATCGATTAATAAAAGCAGATAACCAATCATAGAGTTGAGTCGAGTCCGCATTTCGTAAGATACTTTCACCAAACTTTGCTGACGATTATTTTCTGTTTCTCCTTGGGAACCAAACTGCATCGAATAAAGCCTTTTGTAGTAGCCGCCCTTTTGCAACAGTTCTTTATGGGTTCCCACTTCTACTACCCTTCCTTGCTCTAAAACCGCTATTTGGTCGGCTTTTTGTACCGTAGAAAGACGGTGAGCGACTACCAATGTAGTTCTATCTCGGCTCAAATCATCGATAGCTTCTTGTACTAAACGCTCGGAAACAGTATCTAATGCAGAAGTGGCTTCATCCAGTATCAAAATTTCGGGATTTTGCAACAAAGCTCTTGCTATTGCTAATCTTTGCCTTTGTCCTCCAGACAACATTACACCGCGATCGCCGATTGTGGTTTCAAAACCTTGAGGCAGTTTAATAATAAATTCGTAAGCATTAGCACGTTTGGCTGCGGAAATCACTTCTTCATCATCAGCTTCGGGTTTTCCATAAGCAATGTTGTTTCTTACCGAATCATTGAAAAGGAAAGTGTCTTGGGAAACGATTCCCATTGCTTGTCGCAGCGATTGTAAATTGAATTCTTTTAAATCTGTATCGTCAATAGCGATTTTACCGGAATTGGGGTCGTAAAATCTTGGTAAAAGGTCGGCTAAAGTTGATTTACCCGCACCCGATCCACCTACTAAAGCTAGGGTAGTGCCCCGAGGTAAATATAAATCGACATCTTGAAGAATTAATTTGTCGTGATTGGGATAGCTAAAGGAAATTGAATTGAAATGTATTCCTTTATCTAAATTTGTAAAATTAATATCACCGCTACCCATAAACGGTTTGTTTTGGATGTCTAAAAAATCTGCAATTACACTAACGCTAGCAGATGTATTGGCAAAATTACTACGTACCGTATTTAACTGAGACAATAATGGCAGCGTTCTTAAAAGAAGTAATAAATATGTTAGTAGTACTGCTGAAAGCGAAGATATCTGGTCGCTAAAAATAGAACGACTGATAAAAACAATACCTAATAAAGCTGAGATACCCATTACTTCACTAAGCGGTGCAATTAATTCGGAGTTAGCCTGAGATTTAAAATCTGCTTTTTCTCGATTTAGAATTAATTCCTTAATGCGTCGAAATTCTTTGTTTTCGTTACCAGTGGATTTTACTAAACGTATACCATTTAGAGTTTCTAGCATCGCGATGGAATATCCTTTAGATATTTCGCTTAATTCCTTACCAAATTTTTTAGAACGGATAATTGCATACTGATTTACTACCATCACTAAAGATAATAATAGGACTGCTGCAATCGTTAACTGCCAAGAAAGCAACATTAATATGCCAGCAAAAACAAAAATAGTAATTCCCAGAATTATTAGTTTTGTGATGTTGCGTATTGCAGAAGCTGCGCGACCACTTTCTACTCCTAGACGGTTGATTAAATCACCGACTTTCATCTTGGAATAATAATCAATATCAACTTCTAATAACAGCTTGACACCAGCTTGGCGAATATCTGAAGTTAAACGACGGGTTAAAGTACTAGATGTCAAACTACTCGCATAATTAGCTGCATTTTTTAATAAAATAGTTAGTATAATACCTAACGCCATCAATAATAAACGATAGTTCTCTGGAACATTATCGAATGGATACATAATGGCTTTAAGAAGTACAGGGGCACCCTCTAAATCTACTTCTTGACCTACAATTCTGAGAATTACTGGCACAATTAATGTAGCACTAACCCCATTAAATAAAGCTCCTGAAAAGCCCAAAACAACTGTGAGGATAATCCAGCCTGGATAGGGTTTAGCAAATCGATAAATTAGCTTTTTCGTAGACATGAAGCTTTTTACTTAAATTTTATAACTTGAGATGAGACAACAATCATTTAAATGTCTTTTAAAGAAATAGTTTATAACTCAAAAATATAGCTTATAAACGAGAAATAACTTTAGATAAAGTCGATGCCATCGCGTCTATACTATAATTTTCAATGCATCTTTCTCTAGCTCTTTTACCTTTTTCAATAGCTGATTCAAAATTCTGGAAAATATATTCTATTGTGTTCGCAATGTCCTCGGGATTACTTGAATCTACAATATAACCGGTGTCTGCTAAAATTTCTGGAATATCTCCTACTCTTGTTGCCAAAATTGGCTTTGCCATAGACATTCCATCTGTTAATTTTAAAGGAAATTGGGCTAAAGCGGCAGGAGTGTTTCGTTGAGGAACAACGATTACATCTGCACCCGCAACAATTTCTGGCATTTTATCGGCTGACTGTTTTGGTAATTGAATTATCCAACGTCCCCATTTTTCAATTAACTGAGCATCATAATTATCATAAGGACTACCACCAACAATAACTAGCTTTATAGTAGAATCATTTAGCTTATCCAAAGCCATTAAAACATCTTCTACTCCTTTGTAGGGTCTTGGGGCACCGGGGAACATTAAAATTTTATAGTCGGAAAATCCATATCTCTTTTTACTTTCTTGAGAGTTATAAAGCTCGGGATTGAAAAGTGATGTATCTTTTCCATTTGGTACGAATATCCCACCGAAGCGTTTTCTCAAAAATTCAGTATGAATAGTAATTACATCCGCTTTATGGGACATATTTTCTAACCATTTTAAATAAAGTGGATGGTCTGGATATCTCAGCACACCTTCGGACTTCAAAACATCTCTACCAAATTGCTTTAAAGAAGGACGATACTTCCATTTTTCCCCACCAAACCAACTTAATTCCCAATCATCAATATCTAAAATTATTGGCTTCCGAGAATTCATTCTTTTTATCAACGACAACCCCAAAGTAGTAGGTTTAGGTCTCATTGCATAAATTATATCGCCATCTAATTTTTTTAAAAGCTGAGAAGCACTGGAGATAAATCCTGGATAATTATAACCCTTAAATGTCGTAATTTTAATTTCAGATTGGGGAATTACCGCTGCTTGATTGCCGAACACAAATCCTAAAATTTCCACTTGGTATTCAAGCTTTTGCAGTGCTTGTGCAAGTAAAAAACAACGTACTCCACCACCTCCCCATCGACCTTCTCCAGAGGCTGATAGATCGCTAACAACTATAGAAACTTTTAGTTGTTTTTTGCTTTGCATACTTCCCCACAACAATTAAGTTCTGCTAATTGACAATAAAAAATATTAGTAGAAACCCCGATGCCTATTTAAGTGATGTTTTAAATCTTCTTATAAAACGGCATTTACTCAATGTTTATTGTATAAAAACACGAGTCATAGTCTAACTCTGTATCTACTAGTTATCCTAGAGCGAATTTACTGATAGTTATAGAGAAACCTAAATAATTATATCTATGAGTAAGTACTATTACGGTTTGGATTGAATTTGTCAATGTTAATATAGAAACTTAAATATATGCGTTTTAGCAAAAGAAAGCCGGTTCTTTTTACGATCCATAGTCAATTTCGCTAAACTGGTTCTGGGTTGAACAAATATAGATTAGGAAGGCTAAATTATGCAGGTGTTTCGCTTACCGGCACTTTCAGATAATTATATATTTTTGCTTTACGACAATAAACAAAATATTGCTGCTGTAGTCGATCCAGCCCAAGCGGAACCTGTTTTAGCAAAACTCAGAGAACTCAATGCTGAATTAATCGCTATTTTTAATACCCATCATCATTACGATCATGTAGGTGGTAATCAAAAATTAATAGAGAAATTTCCCCAACTCACAGTTTATGGTGGAAGCTGCGATAAAGGCAGAATTCCCGGACAACAAGTTTTTCTAGAAGATGGCGATCGCGTTTCTTTTTCTAATCGCACTGGTGAGGTTTTATTCGTTCCCGGACATACCCGCGCTCACATAGCTTACTATTTTCCTCCCGAGAATCACGGAGAAACGGGAGAACTATTCTGTGGAGACACTTTATTCGCTGGTGGTTGCGGTAGGCTCTTTGAAGGTACACCAGCACAAATGGTAAATTCACTGAGTAAAATCCGTGTTTTACCGGATAATACGCGGGTTTGGTGCGCTCACGAGTATACTTTAAAGAATTTAAAATTCGCCATTGCAGTAGATGGTGAAAACCCCGAACTTCAAAAGCGATTTGAGGAAGTTAAAGCATATCGCAACCGAAATCAAGCTACCGTTCCCTCTTTGTTGGGAATTGAAAAACATACCAATCCCTTTCTCAGATGGGAAGAGCCTGCATTACAATCGGCTGTCAACAGTAGCGATGCGGTGGAAACTTTCGGGCGTTTGCGGGGGATGAAAGATAATTTTTAAATGGGAATTTGTACTAATGGCTTTTCCTTAAGTTGGGAATGATTTATCTCCCCCTAGGATTGGGGGTTGGGGGCAAATCATACTTTTAATCAGCAACGCCAAATATGACATGTACTGCATCATGCTGTTCTAATAGTTGCGTTATTTCTGCTGACATTTGATTTGTCATGTCGTCTTCATGCTCTAAGGTACGAAGTTTTTGAATTGCTTCACCCAAGGTTATTGAAGCATCAGAATCAGAATATTGATTTGGAGTGTATATTCATTTTGTATTTAATTTATACAAGTAAGCACTTACTTATTTTAGAAATATACAATTCCAATAATAAATAAGCAAATACTCACTTATTTATTATCGGAGTAAATTTAGAGTTAAAAAAATCTCAGAGACGTAAAGAACCTCAAATCTTGCATCATTGTCGTTAATCCCAAATACCCGCCTTGTAAGCCGGAGGCTTTCTCACAGAGAAATCAATTTCAAGGCTGATATACAAAGTACGTTGAAACGCACTAAAAGCATTACCTAGTCGTCTTTAGACGACTTTGTTTTTGAGCCTGGGAATTTATTCCTAGGCGGTTGTTGAGAATGGCGCAAGATTTGATGAATGCGGAAAGATAAGAAGTAGAGAGATTTAATTAGGAAGGAAAAGAAGCACTTAATACTCCTATCCCCTTTCCCCTATGATATTGTTTGCTAATTAAGCAACTTCAAATTCAGCTCGGAAAAATAAATCATCGAAGTCATTATCGCCGCCACCAAATAAATCTTCAAAACCGAAAGTATTGTTATCTACTAAGCGAATATGCTCTACTCCATCGGGGTTTGCTCCCAGGAATGAAAAGTAAGCAAGTGGATCGTCTCCTCCTTGATTGCTGGGGTTTTGAGACAGAAATTCTTCTGCTGTTCCATTGGCGATAATAAACGGAGCTAATAATTCTCCTCCGGCAAACTGTTGAGCTTCGGTGGTGTTACGATTTAATTCAAAAGCTCTTCTTGCGACAGCAGCTTCAGCATAACCTTCATCACCGGGGCTTAAAGCGTTACCAAACTCATCCAACACGGTTCCCTGAGTATCTTCAATAATGTAGAAACCAACTAGATTATTAAAAGCTGCTTCGCTGGTAACTTCTAATAAATTAGCCGTTACTTGTTGATTACCTATCGATCTAAAGTCAAGCAGCGCTTCTCCCTGCCCGTTATCTTGAAAAGCAGCACCTAGAGGAGTCTGTGGTAGATCGTTAGTTGTAACCGTAATCCGGGCAACTTCATAACCATCAGCAGTAAAATCAGCATTCGCAAATCTGGGTTCGCTTAAAATTCGTCCGTCTGCTTGAAAACCTTGATGAAGTTCAACTACACCATTTTCGTCAGTTCCAGTATTTGGGGTACTTTGACCAAAAAACGCAGTACTGTCTTCTGCTTCGTCATTGACTTCGGTTCCTGCATCTAAAACTTGATTTCCTCTGACAACAAAATCAGCGCCCAAGAAATTACCATTTTGATCAAAAATCTCGAATGCTTCAGGATTCCCATTGGCAATAAAAGCATCGTTAGACGGAAGAAGCATCGCAGCATAATTAAGAAAACGGCTGCTTGCTAAAGAACGGTCTACAGTAAAAGTAAGACTGGTAGTTTCACCGATATCAATTGGACCTGGTGTTGCTCCTCCAGGAGCGGTAATTGTGCCATCTACTAAACCAGCACCGCTACTAATAAACTCGCGAGAAATAAGACTGGTATTTCCATCTTCTGCTAAGCTTTCCAAACCAGCAGATGCGGGTCTACCACTGTCATAAGTATCAAAAGTCCCATCATGAAAACCAACCCATAACGGTGTTAACAATGTTCCATTATCGGGAGCTAGGTTTTCAACAGTTACAGTCACTTCCACTAAATCGGGTGCTGGAGGTGTATTGTTATTTTCATCACCAACAACTAGCTGACCGCGAATTGCACCACCAGGAAATTCTTCAGTATGAACGTTAAAGTATAAATCTAAATCTTCGCTTTCTTGAGTATCGCGAATTTCAGCGACTAATTCACTTAAATCATCATTAGCAGAATCCGTCTCTTCCCAAATCCCCGCTAAAGTGACCGAACCATTTTCGTTGAGAGTTACATTTAAATCTTCGTCTTGATTTCCTTGGATGTTTAGCTGATTACCAAGTTCTGGAGCAACGGTATCAAATAAACTAAAGACAACTCCTCCATTTTCTCCCCGTGATGCGTTGTGAATGTGAAGTCTAGTAACATCATCGCTGGTATCGTCAGGAGTTTGCGCTCCACCTGCGACTAAACCATTGGCTCCAAAATCTAACCCAGAGACGGTCAAACTATACTCTAGACTATCTCCAGTGTCATTAAGAGTGAGAACAGAAGTTCCTTGAGCATCTGAATCCCCAGCGGTAACTTCTTGAGAACCATCTAAATTGGAAGTAATTCTAACTGGATCTGCAATTGGAAGGGGCTTGTCTTCGGTAGAGATAGTAATACGAGCAACCTGATAATCTGGAGAGGTAAAATCGCCATTAGTAAAAGCTGTAAGAGCTAAGGGAGAACTCCCGTCTTCGCTCAAAATTCTTCCACCAGTCACAAAGCCAGGGTGTAGCTGTACGACTCCATTTTGGTCAATCCCAGTATCAGGGCTACTTTGACCAAAAAAAGCAGTACTATTTTCTGCTTCATCGTTAACTTCCGTACCAGCATCTAATACCTGCTTACCCGCAATAATAAAGTCTGCTCCAATAAAATTTCCCTCTTCATCAAAAATCTGAATCGCTTCAGGATTTCCGTTAGCGACAAATGCATCATTGGAAGGAAGAATCATTGAAGCATAGGAAAAAAACTGGCTATTTAAGTCATCGCTGTCCAGAGTAAAAGTAGCAGTCGCAACTTCACCAGGGTCAATTGGACCTGCTGCATCTCCTTCAGGACCTAGAATCCTACCATCAACCGTACCATCCCCACTTTGAAGAAACTCTTGAGAAATTAAAGTCGTACTACCATCTTCGGCAAGACTTTCCAAACCTGGAGATGCAGGTCTGCCCCGGTCATATGTATCGAAATTGCCGTTGTGGAAACCAACCCAAAAAGGAGTAAGGAAAGTTCCTTGCTGTGGTGCGAGATTTTCAATAGTGACTGTTATCTCTTTACGTGCCATTTTTTACTATCACCTTGAATATATTCAGTAATAGCAATGAAAATCTAGGCAGATGAAATATTACTGAGAATCAGATAAGAATTTGCTGAACGAACTGTAAATCAGAACTTACAAGATATTAATTTCTTTGATATCGCATTCCTGGAAGCTGCGAAACCAAACCCATTAATTCTAACTGTAATAAAGCGCTAGATACTTCTGCTGCTGGCATTTGGGTTTGTTGAATTATAAAATCAAAAGGCAAAGATTCCGAGGAAATTGCTTTCATTACCTGATGCAATTCGGGGGGTAAATCTGGTAAAGGCTTTTCTGGTTCAGATGTAAAATTGCTCACATTATTCACTTGAGGAATCGCACCCAACATTTTTAATAAGTCATCTAATTCCTTAAGAATGGGAGTAGCGCCTTGAGAAACTAATTTTAAGCATCCCTGAGAAGAAAAATCATCGAGTCTTCCCGGTAATGCGTAAACATCTCTACCAAATTCGTTTGCATAGTCGGCGGTAATTAACGCACCGGATTTTTGAGGTGCTTCCATCACCAATACAGCACGAGATAAACCTGCAATAATTCGATTGCGTCGAGGAAAGTGAGTTCTATGGGGTTGAGTTTTTGTGGGATATTCGCTGACAACAAAACCTTGATTTAAAATCTGTTCGTATAATTTGCGATTTTTTGCGGGATACACCATATCAACACCCGTGCCTAAAGCTGCAATGGTGCGTCCACCGGCCTTGATTGCAGCCGCATGTGAAGCGGTATCGATTCCTTCAGCTAAACCAGAAACTACTGTAAAACCATTTTGTACTAAAGCAGCGCTAATGCGACGAGTCCAACGGACACCGTATTCTGTAGGTTGTCGCGTTCCAACTATGGCAACGAGGGGTTTTTGCGCCAAATTTTCTGATAACTCCACCTTGCCATGATAGTAAAGTACGGGTGGTGGGCTGGGGATTTCTAATAATAAACGGGGATATTCTGCATCTGCTGGAGTCCAGAAATTAGGATTTTCTTGTTCGTGCTGTTCTAGTAATTTTTCTGGATTTATTTGAGAGCGTTGTTTAGTTACTTTTTGTAAAGTTTGTAAACCAAAACCTTCAACTTCTCCTAAATCAGAAGAATTTGCTTCCCAAGAGGTTTTCGGCGAACCAAAATGTTGGTTTAATCTTTGCAATAGTACCGGTCCAATTCCCGAAACTCGCGACCAAGCTAACCAGTACGCACGTTCTTGCGTCAATGTTTTATCCTCATCCCTACTGGTTTAGTATTCCCAAAAGTTGGATGAGGATTGGGCATGGGGCATGGGGCATGGGGAGTTAAGGTTTAAGGATTAAGTCGCAACTAGCAAGTAATAAGCACACTGACTTCTCTGTGTTTTGATAATGTTGGTTAATGAACTACGTGTATCCGCTATCGCTGAGATACACGTTTCTGACTCTTCACTTGAGCAACTTGCTTGAAGCTTCCGCACCAAGTAGAGGTCAACTCATCTGAGTCTGTAGAGGCACATTCCATACCCCTTGCATGATTAAGCATTACCATTGCTGCGGCTACATCTCTGTCGCATCGGTAACCGCATTTCTCACAATAGTGTTCTCTTTGTGCTAACGTTTTCTTTTTTTGATGACCGCAGTTAGGGCAAGTTTGAGAAGGTTTTACTTTTTTGGTTGGAACCTCAATGTAAAATCCTCCAGCCTCGGTAACTTTATATTTTATTAAATCTTTTAAATTACCGATTCCAACATCAAGAAGTGACCGATTGAGTCCTGATTTTTGACGTTTATTTTTACCTTTTGATTTACGAGTCATCCCTTTAAGGTTTAACTTCTCAGTCGCTACCAAGCTATTACAGCTAACTATTTGTGTAGAAACTTTATGCTGCCAGTCTTGCCTTTGACGAGCAACTTTAGATTGTATTTTGGCTACAGCTTTATTGGCTTTTTTCCAACGTCGTGAGGCTTTAACCTTCCTTCTGAAATTAGGTGGACGTTTACGACGACTAGTTTTAGCAATTTTATTGATTTTGACTTGAGCAGTTTTAACAAATCTAGGATTATCGATTACCCCACCGTTAGAATCAGCAATTGCATGGTGAGTACCAAAGTCCAAACCAATAGCACCTGTATCGGTAGTCGGTCTAGTTGGAATACAATCTACAGTAATTGAGGCGTACCATTTACCTTGTTTAAACATAATTGTGCAAGTTTTTGGTGTTCCCCAATCACGCGCTTGACCGCGCACTTTGATGTTACCTAGATTGGATATTTTTAAATAACCATTCTTGCCATTAGTACAAGCTTTCCAGCCCGATTTACAAGGATAAGTCCATCCTTTATATCTACGGCTAGCTTTGAATTTTGGATACCCAGACTTAAGTTTAAAAAACCATTTGAATGCAAAATCAACACGCTTGATAGTGTCTTGTAATGCATGGCTACCAAGTTCTTTGTACTCTCCCCACTCTTCTTTAAAATCAGGCAAGCAATTTTGTTGGTCATAATAACTAATTGGTTTGCCAAACTTCTTATAAGAAATTTTACGATGTTCGATACAAGCGTTATACAAGTCTTTATGCAATCTACGCCAGTAGTGCATCTTATCGTTTTGCGTCTTTGACGGATAAAGTCTAAAAGTAATTCTTTTGGTAGCCATAACAACTCGACCTATCTGTTATATTAACGATTATACCCTGTCAACATGAAAGCTAGAAAAAGTTCTCATAGCGTTTTTAGTGTGCGATTGCACTTTGTATTTGTGACTCATTATCGACGTAAAGTGTTAGATACTAAAATGCTTGACCGCCTCAAAGAAATGGTCAAGCAAGTGTCAGAAAAGATGAGTTGTGAATTAATTGAGTTTAACGGCGAAGCAGACCATATCCATATACTGCTAAACTTCCATCCTAAAAACTCAATTGCTGCTGTGGTAGGAAGTTTAAAAAGCTCTACTGCCCGTATGCTAAAAAAAGAATTTCCTGAAGAAGTGAAAAAATATTACTGGGGTAAGGTTTCTTTTTGGTCGAACTCCTATTACGTGGCATCTTGCGGTGGTGCGCCAATTGATGTTTTAAAGAAATATATCCAAAACCAAGCAACACCCTGACGCGCTATCCTTCCCTAATCCGCTTCGCTGAGATTAGGGACTGTCGCGCTGTGCGTTCAACCGTTGATTTTCTACTCACTACTCATAACTTGCTACTTTAAGAATCTCCCCTTCTTCGCAATGCCCTATGCCCTATGCCCTATGCCCTATTTTCTTTTGATTTTTTAGATATTCAAATACAGATTTGTCTCCAATATCAGGAGGAATTGCCTGTATAGCTTTACGGATTGCGAAGATTATAAAAAATACTGCCCAAACTGCTAATAAACCTTTTTCTACTTCTACAGGAAGAATTTTGGTCATATGTCCT
The DNA here is from genome assembly GCF_000316665.1 of Rivularia sp. PCC 7116. Taxonomy (GTDB): domain Bacteria; phylum Cyanobacteriota; class Cyanobacteriia; order Cyanobacteriales; family Nostocaceae; genus Rivularia. Next base: position 7,177,409 of record NC_019678.1, read on the forward strand.
AAAAGCAGCAGTGGAACTATCGGGGTTAGCAGTTTAGTTTCTAAACGGTTGAAACAAAAAGCTTCTTTAAAATAAATACCCGTCAAGGCTGCGAAGGTAAAACCAATTCCGAATATAGTAAGGGGATAATTGTAAATTGTTTCTGCTAAAGTTTGCTTGTTAGAGAAAGCAAAAACAATCGCGGAAATACTGCCAATTGCCCAAAAAACTTGTAATGCTCGATGCAACTCTACCATATAGATATGAATGGTTAACAAGCTCACTCCCAGAGCAAGACTAAAACCAGCATACAAAAATGTTATGAGTTGTAAATTGGGATTATTGCTGAATAATACCAAACCCGTACCGATAGCAAAGCAGAGTGCGGCGATCGCCAAACCTGCACGGTAGATAACTACGCCCGATCGGTCATCTTTAGTAATTGTAAATTCGCCAAATTGACCTTGATAGATTTCTGGTATCGATGCTGTTTGTGTTGTCATAATATGGGAATGGGTAATTGGTAATTGGTAATTGGTAATTGGTAATCGGTAATTAAGAATACTGTTGAGCGATTATTTGTAATTTTATTAATTATCTTAATTAAACAAAATTAAATTAATTTTATTTTGATATACAGATGCTGCGATTGCTGCGGAATTTAAATTTAAATTTACATTTGTAAACCTATCCCCCATGCCCTATTGCCTATTCCCTATTCCCTACTTCCCTACTCCCCATCAATAAGTAAGTAGTCATTAAACCTTTTCCTTTGACTAAAATTTCTCCCCGTTTTTCTAAAATAAATTTGTGTTGCAATCTCTTACAAGTATCTTCAGTTACTTGAATTTTTCCAGGTAAACCATGAGATTCCATCCGGCTGGCAATATTCACAGTATTTCCCCATAAATCGTATGAAAATTTTTGCAGTCCAATAACTCCAGCGACTACGGAACCAGTATGAATCCCAATGCGAATACTTAAGTTTAAATTATTTCTTTTGTTAAAGGTTTCAATAGCATTTTGCATCTCTAATGCCATTGCAGCAATCGCTTGGGGATGATTTGAATTTCGCGTAGGCAAACCACCGACAACCATATAGGCATCACCTATGGTTTTTATCTTTTCTAAGTCATATTTCAGCGAAAGACGGTCAAATAACGAAAAAATTTGATTTAATAAGTTTACCAAAGTTTTAGCAGTCACCGAAGCTGCAATTTGAGTAAAACCGACAATATCTGCAAACATCACCGTTACATCTTCAAAATGCTCGGCGATAGTACCAGGCTCCTGTTTCAAACGATTGGCGATGCTGACTGGTAGAATATTAAGCAACAATTTTTCTGTTTGCTCTTGCTGGTGGCGTAATGCCTTTTCTGCGGAGATTCTAGCGGTAACGTCTCGAAAAATAGCCCGTGTCGCGGCGGGTTTTCCTTCGACAAATTTACAGTTAAGGTTTCCTTCTAAAAAGATAGTTTGACCGTTTTTAGTCATAAATGCGGCTTGAAGTTGCTCAAACTTACCGCTTGACATGACTCGATAAAAAACATCTCGGCAGCGTATTCTAAAATCCGGATGTACAATGTCAAATACGGTTATACCATCGAGATCGGACTTGCTATATCCCAAAGTTTCTTCCCAAGCACGATTGGTATACAAAAATCTTCCGTAAGGATTAACCGATTGAATTAAATCGTTGGCATTTTCAAATAGATCGCGGTATCTTTCTTCACTTTCTAAAAGTGCTGATTCGGCTTGTTTTCTTTGCAAAAATTGCGCGATTTGACTGCCAATAGAAACCATCATTTGCAGCAAATCCTCATCTCTAAATAATACTTCTCGGCTAAAGAAAATCATCACTCCCAAAATTCTATTCTCGTTAATAATGGGAAACCCGAAAGCCGCATGTAATTCTGTTTCTTCTACTCGATTGAATCGCGGGCAAATATCATCATTAGCTATGTCTTCACACCATACCGGAGCAAGACTTTCCCAAACTTTACCTGCTAATCCAACTCCAGGGCTTAAAGTTGTTAACCAAGTAATCGCTTCAAATGCTCGCACTTCCACCCTACGAGAAGACCACATTTCTACACATCTTAAGACTGGATTACTTACATTTTTCTGTTTGACACTAAGGTATTGATTGGGAGTCCATAATTCTCCTACATCCCATCCCAAACTTTCACAAATTGCTTGTAAAATTTGCGGTATAGCTTGTTTGACTGTAACTGATTCGGATAATATATTTGTAATTGTATATTGGGCGCTTTTACGCTGCTGACGGCGCTTTTTTGCAGTAATATCTCTACCAATATAAACAATATCTTCTACTCCATTAATTTTCTTGCTAATCACCGAACAAGAGAAAGCAATCAATTTTCTTTCTTTTGATTTAGTTCGACAAACAACTTCTACATTCTGAAAATATTGTTTATATAAAGAACGTTGTTGAATCGCTTTTTGTAACAACTTGTTATCATCGATAATTAGAGAAATTTGTTTATCAATTATTTCTTCTTCTGTATAACCTAATAATTCTACTGTTGCTTTATTGACTCTTTTAATTTGTCCGGATTTAGTTGTCACAATCAAGGCATCTGCCATTGAAGCGATTACCTTATCCATATAATTCTTATAAGCAACTAAAGTACTTGAAAGTAAATTAGTTTCATTCACTCTTTGATTCAATTTCTGCTCTAGAAGCATCCGATTCGTGACATCTTCAAACAAAATTATTAACCGATTTTCAGTCGGTTCGCTGACAATATATATATCTATATAAAAATCACCTTTTTCTTCATTGAAGCGGTGGACACCTTCTAACTCAAATAGTTCCTGTTTTTCCTCTAATATAGATGTCATCACATTTTCAAGTCCCACAAATTCTGGGAAACCTAAACGGACATCTCTTTCCAAAATGACTTCTTGAGGATAATAAGCAAAATACCGTACATGCTTAGATACACGTAAAATAGAAAAACTACTATTTAACTCCAAGCTTTCAAATTTGCGTGGTGTATTATGTTTATTAAAAATTTTCTCTAACACATGATATTTCATTGTGGCGCTTTAAAGTAAGTAAAAAGGAGAAAGAAGAAAAAAATTAAAGGAGAAACAGTAATTTAAATTTAATTTTTTGTTAATCCTGTCTTCCTACTCTTAACCTTGTCAGTTAAATGTAGGCACCACTGATAATTTTATATGTACGCGATCTACTCAAACATTTATCTTAGAAACTAAAATTGAAATTTGGCTGCGATATTTCATATTCCCGATCGCAATAATTAGCTTTTTGCTTGTTCGCGCTGGATTTACAAGTAGTAGATATACCAAGTATTCTTTTAAATATTACCGTAAACAGGAATTGCTGCTCCTCGAATATCTTGTGCGGTTTCGTCAGCTAGAAAACAGATGGCTTCAGCTAGAGATTTTGGTTTTACCCATTTATCGCTATCTTCAGTGCCCATCGCTTTCCGATTAGCTTCGGTATCAATTACGCTAGGGAGGACGCTGTTTGCGGTAATATTAGTACCTTTAGTTTCATCGGCAATAGCTTTAGTTAAAGCTACAACCCCAGCTTTTGAGGCACAGTAAGCAGCTAAGCCACCTACAGGTTCTACAGCACCACGAGAACCTATTGTAACAATACGACCGTAGTTATTTTGTAGCATCTTGATCAAACAATACTTACAAGTTAGAAAAGTAGTATTTAAATTTAAATCAAAATCATTTTTCCAATCTTCAAAACTATACTCATCTGTTTTTCCCATGGAAAAACCACCTACTAGATGAATTAAAACGTCTACCTTCACCATCGAATCAACAATGTTTTTTACAGAAGATTCGGACTTTAAATCCGCAGAAACAAATTTCACTCTATTTAAATCGGATGGCGGAATAATTTGCTTTAAATTTTCTACATCTTCAGGTTTGCGGTAAGGGATTGTAACGAAAGCACCTTGAGCCAAAACTATCGGTGTCACACCTACACCCAGCCCACCGGTAGCTCCAGTGAGCAAGACTTGTTTATCTTTCATGAATTATTTTCCCCAAAAGCCTAATTTTAAGATACCGCTTTTTTGCTCCATACATGAGCTTGTACCTATTTTTGATCGCGGTTACTAACTAGCACACTTTTGGTGTATAGCTGATGAGAAGAAAGAATATTGAGTCGCCTTTGTTAAGTGTAGGTTAAATTAATAATTTCGTTGTCGGATACTGGCAAAAAATATAACCTGCGTTTATGTTTAATGTAAATCGAGTACTTAGTTAAATTACAAACAAGTGGATATCAATAAGTATAAATTCTCAAATCCAATTTTGAGTTTTATTGCTGGGATTATACTTTTATTATTGTGTTTTCCGCTACGTGCTGAAGCCGACAATCCTAACGGTATCGAGAATAAACCAGAACCGGGCTGGAGTTTATGGTTAGAACAAGATAAAGCTAAATATGCAGATTTTGATTCTGGCTTCTCGAATATAGAATTGGGAGGATATTTAGAATTTGAAAACGCTTGCAAAACATCTTCTGGGCTGCCAGAATCTCAAATCGAATATTGGTTTAGACTAAGCAATCGGGTAAATCGTATTGGTACCGGCAAGGTTGAATACGCTTGCTGGAATGGAAAGCGTTTTTTGCATACTCATACTAATACTGCTATTAAAAGTAGTGCGGGATTTGTTGATTGTCTGCGCGTTAAATCTCCTGCTGGTGGTGTACTAATTATGTCTGAGCCAACAAAACAGTCAACACTTTTAAGAGTAATTGCTAATGGTAAAACTGTGAAACCTAGCTATCATCCGGCAACAATTAGCTATCAACAAAATCGCAGTTGGGTTAGTTTAAGTTCTCCTGTAGAAGGGTGGGTTTCTGATGGAGCGTTTTTTAGTGAAGGTAATTTAAGTTTTTGCAATTAATTTTTGAAATTAATCGGAATCCGGTTTGATTCATGAAAATAATAATTAACAAAGGCGAACGAGAAAATTTAATTAGATGTAACCCCCAAGAGTAATAAATATTGACATCTAAAACCACAGATTTTTTATGAGAAAATAAATAATTAACATCGCCCATCTTGTGACAGGGGCGCTCGGATAAAAGATGATAAGCCCGAGTCTACAAATAGGGGGAGCGCAATTTATCAATCGAATCTACTCACAAAGCAAGATAAACTGGGATGGGAATTAATGATTTAATTCTTATTGTCAATATTTATCTTAATAAATAGCTTCGTGATTTATAAAATTCGATTTTTACAAAAATATGATTCTGAGCAATGGCAGCAGCAGTTAGTTTCCTATATCCCTCAAATAACAACAATAGCCTCTCAACTAGCTTTAGGAATTTTTGTCGGTTTTATATTTAAATTGTTGCAAATTCCTGTAGGTTGGCTTTTAGGTTCGATGATTGGGGGAATTATCTATTCGACTATTCAAGGTAATCCCCAGCCATTGCCAAAATTTTTCATTACTTTAGGTAAAGCTTTTATTGCCCTTGCTACTGCCGCACGTTTTTCTTGGGACACTATAAATGTTGCTGCTACTTACGCAGTACCTCTGCTGTTATGCGTATTTATTTCTGGGATTTTAAGCTTATTTCACGGATATCTATTATCTCGCTGGTCTGGTATAGATCGGGTTACGGGCTTAGTGGCGTTTATTCCTGGTGCTGCTTCTAGTATTGTCCCCATCGCTGAAGAAATGGGAGCAGATGCTGTGGCTGTCGCGGTGTTTCAATATTTACGTTTATTATTAGTAGTACTGCTGATACCGAGTGCTGCCGGTTTTTTCTTTCCAGTCGATTTGAATGATTCTATATCAACCGCGATCGCAACAACAGCGACAGCAACAAATAATTCTGCGATTCCCTTGTGGTTGAATTTAATCGTATTGGCTGGATGCTGTTTTGTGGGAGTTTGGGGTGGAAATCGTCTGGGTTTACCTGCCTCTGGGTTTTTAGGTACTTTTTTAATTGGTTTAGCAGTATTTTGGAGTTGCCCCTACGATTTAGTTGTTCCTCGATGGTTATTTGCTACGGGATTGTTATGTGTAGGGCTTTCGATTGGAGTTAAATTCGATATTAAAACCGCAACTAAGCTTTTAAAAGCGGTATTAATCGAAATCGTTTTAGTAATTTCGTTGATTCTTTTGTGTCTTGGTGTAGGTTACGAGTTTCATGCATTTACCCATGTTGACATCATTACTTCTTTATTAGGATTTACTCCAGGGGGATTAGAAGCGATGGTTGCGACTGTAATGCAGTTGGGTGGTGACACGGGTTTAGTATTAGCAATGCAGTTAACGCGAATGTTGATTATTATCGCTTTTGGTCCTTGGTTGGTAAATTTTGCGATGAAAACTGCTAAAAGCGAGCAGTGAGCAGTTGAAATTAACAAGTTGAAATTAGAAAGCAACATTATTATTATCTCTGTGTTGTTTAACTTTCATTCCTACTAATTACTCGCTACCTTTAAAATGTCTTTGCCCTCTGCTTATGCCAAGCATAGGTATAATTTCCCTCTACTTTTTCAAAATTTATAAAGCTAGTACCGCTTCGCGGAAGTAAGAAGTAAGAAGTAAGAAGTAAGAAGTAAGAAGTTTGATTTTCTAAGCTTTTCAGCCATTTTTAATGGTTGGTTTATTTACGCCGTGTTGTACTAGACTGGTGAAAATATATTCTGATTAATGTAAATCACCTTTATCAAAATGCTATCTACTATATTTATTCCTCACGGACATTGTTATTTATGGAAAACTGGGTTAGTTTCTCTGCATCTAATTTCAGATTCTTTGATTACAGTTGCTTATTTTTTAATTCCTATGATGCTTGTTTATATAGTTAATAAACGAGATGATGTCCCTTTTGATTGGATATTTCTTTGTTTTGGTGCTTTCATTATTTTGTGTGGATTTACACATTTAGCGGAAGTTTGGACTTTATGGCATCCGAATTATTGGGTTTCTGGTTGGTTGAAGGCTTCGACTGCGGCAATTTCTTTAGGTACAGCGATTTTACTTTTTTGGTTAACCCCAAAGTTAGTTGCAATTCCTAATGTTCCAAAGTTGGAAGCATTAAATATAGCTTTAGAAACAGAAATTATTGAAAGAAAACAGATAGAAACAAAGTTAAGTTTGCAAACTCAGCATTTAGAAGAAACTTTATTAGAACTTCAGCGAACTCAAGCTCAGATGATTCATACGGAGAAAATGTCTGGGTTGGGACAAATGGTAGCGGGAGTTGCTCACGAAATCAATAATCCAGTTAGCTTTGTTTATAGTAATCTTGTTCCTGCAAGAGAATATGCTCGCGATTTTATCGAATTATTAGAACTTTACCAGCAAGAATATTCTCAACCTCTTCCCAAAATTGAAGAGAAAATAGAAGAAATAGAATTAGATTTTATTAAAGAAGATTTTATAAAATTACTCGATTCAATGCAGGTAGGAACCGAGCGTATTTATAAAATCGTTTTATCGCTGCGTAATTTTTCTCGTCTGGATGAAGCTGAATTTAAACGAGTTGATATTCATGAAGGTATTGATAGTACTTTGATGATTTTAGGGAATCAATTAAAAGCAAATGTAGAACATTCTGAAATCCAAGTTATTAAAGAATATGCTCATATTCCTAATGTGGAATGCTATCCCAGTCAGCTAAATCAGGTATTTATGAATATTATTGCTAATGCTATCGATGCTTTTGAAGAAAAGCCAGATAATCAAAAACAGAAGCAAAATAAAATTATGATTTCTACTCATCAAGTTGATAATAATTATATAAAAATCATTATTGCTGATAATGCTTGCGGCATTCCTCCTGAAATACATGGAAAAGTATTTGACCCATTTTTCACAACTAAACAAGTAGGAAAAGGTACGGGTTTGGGTTTGTCCATTAGCTATGAAATTGTTACAGATAAACATGGTGGAAAATTATCTTTTGATTCTACTCCTTCGGAAGGAACGAAATTTGTGATTGAAATTCCTATTAAGCATTAGGAAATAGTGGAAAGTGCGGTTTTGGGGGTTTCCACGCCAGTTACAACAACGCAAGAAACCCGCGCAACAGACTGGCTGCCCAAGAGTCCAAGAGTAACTTTTCAAGCTAGAGAAAAAAATTAATTTATAAATAAGCTTGGTATTTAGGCAATATTAAATTGCTGGGTTTTACTTAAGTAAATTTACTTTTTAGAAGAATTAATTAATAGCGAAATCACAATTACGAAATTGGTAATAGTTTATAAATTCGATGCTGATCTGGGAACAATAAACTTAACTTTGATAAATCAATATAGTTTTAATAATTTCCATGACAGAAAGCATCCACCATTCAACATATATATCTGCTGGAGAATGCCAACAGCAGTTGGAGCGCAATAGGCAGTATCAAAAGTTGCTTAACCGCATTCTCAGTAGAATACGTGTATCGGTAAATTTAGAATCTCTTTGTTCCGATACTAGTCAAGATATTTGCTGGCTTTTAGGTATTGAAAGAGTTGCAATTTATAAATTTAACGAAGACTGGAGTGGAAGCTTTGTTGATAATTTCGGGTTTGCACGCACTCCTTGGAATGATATTCGCACTTTTGGAAAAAACTTGGTTTGGGAAGATACCCATTTACAAGAAACTAAGGGTGGAAGGTATATAAAAAATGAACCTTATGCTGTAGAAGACATTTACGCTGGGGGGCATTCTCGCTGTCATATAGAAGCACTCGAACAATTTCAGATTCGCGCTTATGCTATTACACCTATTTTTGTCGGTACTAAAATATGGGGTTTGTTAGCTGCCTACCAACATTCTCAACCCCGTCATTGGTTAGCTGATGAAGTCGAATTTTTACATCAAGCTGGTAGCCATTTAGGAATAGCCATGCAGCAGGCTGAAACTTTCGCACGGGGAGAGCAACAAACTAGAGAATTACAAAATTCTGTTGTACGTCAGCGCGCTTTGATGGAAGTAGTAGGTAATATTCGCTCATCTTTGGATACTCAATTTATCTTTGATACCACCTGTAAAGAACTTTGCAAGCTGCTAAATTTGGAAAGAGCGGCGATTTTTCAATTTAATCAAGACTGGAGTGGTGAATTTATTAGCCATTTTGGTACGGTGGAATCTGAATGGGGAACTACCAATCCTTTTGGTAAGAATTTAGTTTGGCAAGATACTCATTTACAAGAAACTAAAGGTGGACGTTACCGTAATAATGAAAGCTTTGCGGTTAATGATATTTACGAAGCGGGACATGCTCGCTGTCATCTAGATATTTTAGAACAATTTAAAATTCGGGCTTATGCTCTAGTACCAATTTTTATTGGTCCGAAATTATGGGGTTTGTTGGCAGCTTATCAGCATTCCTCGCCACGCCAATGGCTTGATTATGAAGTAGAATTTTTGTCTCAGGTAGGCGGGCAGCTTGGGGTTGCAATTCAACAAGCGGAATTTTTGCAGCAGTCAAAACAACAGGCGATCGCCCTAGAAAAATCCATTGCACGACAGCGGACTTTAACGGATGTCGTCACAAAAATTCGCTCTTTTTCTAATACCGATTTAATTTTAGAAACCACCTGTCAGGAAGTTTGTAAACTGCTGCAAGTGGAAAGAGTTGGTGTTTATCGGTTTAATGCTGATTGGAGTGGCGAATTTGTCAGCAATTTTGGTATTCGGGAAGTTAGTTGGGCTAATGTCAATCCTTTTGGAAAAGATTTGTATTGGCAAGATACTCATTTACAAGAAACTAAAGGCGGCAGGTATCGTCACAACGAAAGTTTTGCGGTTAACGATATTTATCAAGCTGGGCATGTACGCTGTCATTTAGATATTTTAGAACAGTTCAAAATCCGTGCTTATGCTTTAACTCCGATTTTTGTCGGACAAAAGTTATGGGGTTTATTAGCAGCTTATCAACATACGGCACCGCGTCAGTGGCAAAACTTGGAAGTAGAGTTTTTAGCTCAAGTTGCCAATCAATTAGGGGTAGCAATTCAAAGTGCGGATTTACTTTCACAGACTCAATCTCGGGCTGACGAACAACGTCAATATGCACAACAGCAGCAAATTTTATTTGATGTAGTTGCCAAGATTCGGGAATCTCTCGATTTAGAAACTATTTTTAAAACAACCGCTCAAGAAATTAGACGCAGTATTAGAGCCGATAGAGTTGCTGTTTTTCGTTTTAACGAAAGCGATAAATATCAAAAAGGTAAATTTATTGCAGAAGATGTATTAAGTGAATTTAAACCGGCTAACGGTACTTTATTTGAAGACTACTGTTTTGGTGAAAATTACGTTCCTGAGTATACTCAAGGAAAAGTTCTTACTATTCCTAATATTTACAAAGCTGGTTACGATAATTGCTATATAGAAAGCTTAGAAAACTTACAAATCAAAGCATATATTCTCATTCCGTTGATGCAAGGTACAAAATTATGGGGGCTTTTATGCGTTCATCAATGCAGTCGTTATCGCAATTGGAAAGACGAGGAAATTAAATTTGCGACACAGGTTGCAGCCCAGTTAAGCGTGGCTTTGAGGCAAGCAAATTTATTAGGAAAAACCCGCGAACAAGCCGAACAGCTAACTCAAACTTTGAAAGACTTACAAAAGGCTCAGATTCAAATGATTCAATCTGAGAAAATGGCTTCTTTAGGGCAGTTAGTCGCTGGTATTGCTCACGAAATTAATAACCCAGTTGGTTTTATTCACGGCAATTTACAACACGCCGACCAATATACTAAAGAATTAATTAAATGCTTGAAGCTTTATCAGGAAAATTATCCCCAACCAGCATCCGAAATTCAAGAATATTTAAAAGAAGCAGAGATTGAATTCTTATTTGAAGATATTCCCAACTTATTTCAATCAATGCAGGTAGGAACTGATAGAATCCGCGAAATTGTTTTGTCTTTACGCAATTTTTCACGTCTGGATGAAGCTGAGGTCAAAGAAGTTGATGTTCATGACGGTATTGATAGTACTTTAATGATTCTCCAAAATCGACTCAAGCCAGAATTGAATACGGTACAGATAAAAATCGTTAAAGATTACGAAGTACTACCAAAAGTAAATTGTTATCCAGGACCATTAAATCAAGTATTTATGAATTTACTTACAAATGCTATAGATGCTTTAGAAGAATATAACAAGCAGCGTACACCCCAAGATGTAAAAACTAATCCCAGCATTATCAATATATCAACATCAGCTATCGATAAAGATTGGATAACTGTTGCAATTGCAGATAATGGTCCCGGTATACCGACAGAAATTCAAGACCAAATATTTAACCCATTTTTTACTACTAAACCAGTAGGAAAAGGTACGGGTTTGGGACTTTCAATTAGCTATCAAATTATCACCGAAAAGCATGGAGGTAAGCTATATTTTCATTCAACACCTGGTAGAGGAGCCGAGTTTGTAGTGGAAATTCCGGTTAAGAAAAAATAAATAAGCCACAGGGCATTGTTGAGCACTAGGTTGGGCTAGACAGGAAAATCTTCTTCCTGTCGTAACCCAGGATTAAACATAAACGAGAAAACCCATTCCTAATATTGATTAAAGATAATTTTGGCTCGAATTTGGATTATCCCTTATTTAACGGTAGGGGAATAGTTGACTTTACAGATTCGCGCTCGTGCAATAGATTAAACCAATTAGCAATTTTGGGATACTCTACAAGCCAATCTTCATTTAAGCGAAAGCTATAATAACCGAAGGAACATAATGCAGCTATATCTGCTGCGTTCCACGTATCATTTCCTGATAAGTATTTAGTTTGAGTTAATTGTTGCTCAAAAACTGTTGCCAGACGATGAATTGAATTTTCTAATCTAGTTCGATAAGGATTTGGCACTTGATTATTTTTAAAATTTAGTATCCACAAATTGATAATATTATCGCCTAAATTATCTGCTAATTCTTCCCATTTTCTACACTTTAGCTTTTCTCCAGGATTGCTAGGGTAAAAACTAGGTTCTGGATAAGTTTCATCTATATATTCTGCAATTAATGTAGAATCCCAAATTACGGTACCATCTTGCTCGACAAATACGGGCACTTTTCCAATGGGAGATATGCTTAAAAATTCAGCAGATTTATCCATTAAATTAACTTCTTTTAGTTCGTAATCTAGGTTTTTTTCTGCTAGCAGAATGCGAATTTTGCGAGAAAAGTTTGATTGCTGGTGATAGTACAATATTCTATTCATGAGATTTTTGGTTAGAGAAAATGGAATAAATTTTTGAAAGCTAATATTGCTAATATAATTTAACTGCGGGTAAGCCTTTTGTTGGAATACTATTAAGAAAGCGTTCTCGAATCGAGTTTAATCTATAGAAACAAATTAAGCTCAAGATACTGAGTAAAACTGGGATAAAAATTATTTTTAATGGTAAATTGATAATTATTAACACCAGAGCTAAAATTACTAAAGCTGCTGTTAAACTTTGACATAAATCTTTGACTTTATCTATAAAAACTAAAGATTGCCGACAGCTAGGACAATGCTTCGTATGTCTATGCCATATGTCGTATAATTTTTCGTCACTCAATTCTTGAAAAGGTGTTTCCTTTACTTGCTGCCATTCAGGTTTACCGCCAGCAAATTCATCTAACCATTTGCGAAAAGTCACAATCCCTGTATCTGCAAGTGAAGGCATAAAATAAGATTTTTGCCATATTTTATCTCCCATAGATTCGTTGACAGCTTGGGAATGCATCATTGATAAATCTTGGTTAGCTAGCTTATAGCTGGCAGAGTGTTTTAAGCCTGTTTGTAAATATTTTGGTAATAATTCCATCCAAAAGTTACCCTTCTGTGGAGGAATTGCATCAGAAATAAACTTCCCAATATGTCTACAATAACCTGGTTTAATGGGAACAAAATACAGATGAAATAAAGCTGACTTACCGTTCGGATATTCGTAAATTGTTGTATTAGAACAGGGTGGATGAAAATTTCGCGTAGCATCCATATCTTTATTAAAGATATTATAACCAGAATGCTTTAAAGTAAAACCATCTTCGGCAGATATCCCTCCAACAGCTTCAAATTCTTTCATTGCTATAGCTCTTGCTGGAGAAAATCCAGCAATACCTTCATGCAAAAATTGGGCGTGGGAAGGGTCAAAAGTACTCTCAACTGAGACAGTATAGCCAACCGGAACTTCTGACATGAACCAATCATTTGATGAAGTATCAAGCTTGTATTCGGGTATAGTTGCTGGCTGCTTTAAAGTACAATCTTCAAAAGCTGTAGAGCTATTATCTGCCCACACCCAAAGCAATCCTTGTAACTCTTGAGTGGGATAAGTAGTTACTTTTGATTTTTCGCTATTACAAGCAGTTTCTAAAGCTTTTTCATCGCTCAACATGGGAATATTTGTACATTTTCCCATGCCATCAAAACACCAACCATGATGACGACACATCAGGTTTCCATCTTCATTAATACTTCCTAAAGATAACTGCGCTAATTTATGAGGGCAAGCATCATCCATGACTATCCATTGTTGATGTTTATCTCTCCAAATAACTAGCTTTTTCCCAAGTAAAGTAATTGGTGTCGGTTTTAAAAGTTCCAAATAGCTTACGGGGGTTATTGGATACCATTGTTTCGTCCAAGAAAAGTTATTCATCATCCAACTCACTCATTTATTTAACTTCTTAAGGTTCTCATGTTGACAGATATGATGTGAGCTTAAACTTCAATCACATCTATAAGTATAGGTAATATCATGTCCGGTTAAACAGTTATCATATCTGTGAGGGCTAATACCAATTCTGTATGAGGCTGCGCTTAATCGCCCATGTCCTTACGGACACGCTCCGCTAACAGCCTGGAAGGCTGGGGCTACTGAAACTAAGCCCGCCTACGCGGGCTAAATTAGGCGCATCTTTATAAAGAAATGGTATAAGTAATGAGTAATGAGTAATGAGTAATGAGTAATGAGTAGTAGATAATAACCGCCATCTTTTAACTAGGGTTATATCGTAAGTAATTAGCCGGACTTGATATAATTGGTAATTGTCAAAAAACTTCTGACACTTCTCTACAGTTGGCACTATACTGGGCGATTTATTGTATATGTTAGATATTTAATATTAAGGATACAAGTAATTTAAACTGCACTTAAATATTTATTTATACTTCTCGTAACAGGTTTGGTTGCTTACAGTAAGTAAGTGGATCAAATTAAATATAAAACCTCACCCTGCCTCCGGCTTCCCTCTCCTTACTAAGGAGAGGGATTGAGAAGCCACTGCGTTGGGCGGGTTCCCCGACTTATAGCAAGTGGCGTGGTGAGGTTTTATCTTATATTTAATTATGCCTACCTACTTAAATTCAATTATCAAAGAGAACTTTTGACTTTTAAATTGCAATTGTTCATTGATAATTATTAATAATTCTCTCTAAATTCTCCATCATCACTGGCTTACTTAAATAATTATCCATTCCCGCATTTAAACATTTTTCCCTATCGTCATACATGGCATTGGCGGTTAAGCCGATAATTAAGGTATGACGCTGTTCTCCTTCACGTTGACGCAATTGACGAGTGGCTTCGTAACCGTCCATGACTGGCATTTGGCAGTCCATAAAAACTATATCAAAATCGCTTTCGGCTAATTTATCGAGTGCTTGTTCTCCGTTGCTAACGGCTTCTGCTTGATATCCCAATTCTTCTAACATGAAAACTACTATTTCGCGACTATCAACATAATCTTCTACTATTAATATTTTGAGGTTTTTAGCTGATGAAGAATCGATGATTGTGGCGGTTGATTGTAAGTCAGATTCAACCTCGGTTTCCGATCTATCTAAGCTAACTGTAAACCAAAATGTTGCACCTTCTCCAGGATTACTTTGGACGGCGATTTCTCCACCCATTAAGTCTATAATCCGCCTGCAAATAGTTAATCCCAATCCCGTACCGCCATATTTACGGGTTGTGGAACCATCGGCTTGGGTAAATGGTTTAAACAGATTTTCTTTAACTTCTGGGTCAATACCGATACCAGTATCGCTAACTCTAAAATGCAGTTTTACTGAATTTTGAAAAGTATCTTGAGTTTCGCTACTGATATGAACTGAGACTTCTCCATTATCGGTAAACTTGATGGCGTTGCCGATTAAATTACTCAATACCTGTTGCAAGCGAAAATCATCGCCAATTAAGTTTTTTGGCATATCAGGTGCAATATTTATTGTGAATTGAATGCCTTTTTCTTCTGCTTGAATGGCAAACAAGTGAAGTAAGTTATCGCCTAATTTATCTATATTAAAGTTGTTTCGGTTTAACCGTAGTTCCCTAGCTTCAATTTTGGATAGATCGAGAACATCGTTGATTATTTCTAATAATCTTTCACCATTACTTCTGAGTTTTATTAACAAGCCACTTTGTCTGGAACTTAATTCGGTGTACTGTAATAATTGACTGACTCCTAATACTGCATTCATCGGCGTGCGGATTTCGTGGCTGACATTTGCTAGAAATTCACTTTTAGCTTGATTGGCTGAATCTGCCGCTTGAGCTACAGCGATCGCATCTTCTAAGGCTTGATTTTGACGCAATAATTCTTGTTGAGTACGCTTTCTATCGGTAATTTCTGTAATTACGGTTCCGACTCCGCGAGTACCATCAAGCAATTTTACAGGATAATAACTAGCAGTCCAACATCTTTCTATATCGGGTTTCTGTATTGTTTTACCCGTAATTTCGACATCGCAAATTGCCCTACCCGTTTCACTGACATTTTTTAAACTTGGTTCTATTGCTTGCGCTAAGTCAGATGATATTTCCGCCACTGTCTTACCAATATGCTCGGAAATAGATATACCGTTGATATCGGCTAAAGTTTTGTTAACTCGTAAATATCTTAAATCTTGGTCGTGTAAACTCAAACCTACGGGACTTGTAACGTATAAATTCTCTAATAAAACATTAGCTTGATGTAGCTGCTGCTGTACTTTTTTGAGTTCGTTGATATTGACAAATGTCAGCACTATTCCGTCGTTTCTACCATCTTCCCGAAGATACAAATTGACTCGCATCAACAGTTTTTCGGAACTCTGAGAAATACTGACTTCATGTTCGGTTGCTTCTCCGGTATCTACAACTTGTTGGAGAATTTCAATTAAATTAGGACAATCTAAATTATGGGTAAAATGCGCTAAAGGACGTTCAACATCGTTTGCTCTAATATTTATAGCGCGGGTTGCTGCGGGTGTAAATTTACGAATATTTAGCTGACAATCTAGAAATACTACACCAATATCGGTTGAGCGCAGTAAATTATCAATATCGTTATTAAGTTGAGTTAATTCTTGAATTTTTGATTGGTATTCGGCATTTATTGTATATAATTCTTCGTTAACTGACTGTAGTTCTTCGTTGGTACTTTGCAATTCTTCATTAGAAGCTAGAAGTTCTTCGTTAGTGGCTTGCTGTTCTTCGTTGGTGGTTTCAAGTTCTTCGATGGTAACTTGAAGATTTTCCCGAGTTTGCTGCAATTCGTATTCAAGTTCGTTGATTTGCTGTGCTGCTTCGGTATCAATTTCAAAACGCAGTGATGGAGTTTTTGTTATAGATAATTGGGTTTCAATTTCTAATACAATAATAAACAATTCCTCAATAGAAATATTTGTGCTATCTAAACCTACTTTTAAGCTAACGTTTTCTTCTAATTCATCTCGTTTGAGTTTGATTCCGGTATATAAAACTTCTTTTTTATCGCGTTTAGCGCGGTGTAATGCTGTAGATAAAGGTAATCTTAAAGCGGGATGAACAATTTCGGTGATATCTAACATCGCTTCACCTAGCGGATAATCTAGTAACCGGGCTGAGTTATGAAATACCCTTACCATTTGATTTTCGCCATTAACCAGCACGCAGGTTAGTTGTCTTTCACCCAAACATTGCTTAAATACTTCCCCCAATACCCGATCGAATTGATTTTGTCTGGTTTTTGTTCTAGCGTTGGCAGGGATTGGTGTAATTATAGGTTGTCGCGATAAAGGTGCTAAAGATAAGGGAATATCTCTTTTTTTGCGAAAAATTTTCCATTTGGAATCGAGTGGAACAAATTCTTCATTTAAATCTCCTAAAGTTTCGGAACTACCTGCAAATAAGATACCTTGAGGAGCAATAGCAAAATGTAGCAGTCGCAATACTTGCTGCTGTAGATGCGGCTGCATGTAAATTAATACGTTGCGACAGCTAACCAGATGCATTTTAGAAAAACCAGCATTCTTGGTTAAATCGTGCGGTGCGATAATTAGCATTTCTCGCAAAAAATGCTTTACTTGATAGCGATCGCCGTTACGGACAAAATATTTTTCTAAAAGGTAAGGAGAAATATCATGAATGATGCTTTCAGGATAGCTACCTCTGGCTGCATTTTCTAGGGCATTAGTATCTACGTCGGTAGCAAATACTTTTACATGTAATGTTTTACCGCTTTTTTCTACGGCTTCGTTTACCAGCATCGCCATTGTGTAGGCTTCTTCCCCGGTGGCACAAGCCGATACCCAAATTCTTAGATGTTGCTGCGGCTCTATTTGGGCAGTAATTTGCGGTAAAACATGCTGTTGTAAATATTCCCATGCAGGACGATCTCTAAAAAAGCAGGTAGCACCGATTAGCAAATCTTGACGTAATAATTTTTGCTCTTCTTCTGAAGTTTCTAATAAAGCAGTATAGTTTTCCAGATTAATGCTGCTAGTTAAGGCGCAACGTCGATGTATTCTTCTGGCAAGAGTACTAATTTTATAATGCGAAAAATCAATTTCTTCGTTTTCGGCAAGGATATTTAATATTTGCTGTAATATATCGGTATCAATTAAAGTAATATCTTGCGGTGAGATAGAAGGATTTTTTTGTGAAAAGCTAATTAATTCAAAAACAGTACGGGCTAAATCCTGGGGAGAAAGAATTTCATCGACTAAACCGCTAGGAATTGCGCTACTGGGCATAGAGTTAAATTGAGCAGTTTCTGGAGACTGCACCAAGCCAATTCCCCCCCATTGGCTAATTGCTTTTAAACCCTCGGTACCATCATTTCCCGTTCCCGACAACACAATTCCCACAACTTTTTCACCCCAGTCTTGGGCTGCGGATTTAAAAAATTTATTCACGGGATAACCAAAAGAACGATTTCTTTTTTGTAAACGTAATTGTCCGTCTTTGATAATTACGAGTTTACCTGGTGGTAAAACGTAAGCATGACTTGGTTCAATTTTGACTCCATCTACAATCTCATGTACCGGCAGTTGAGTTTTCCTTTGAATTATTTCTGCCATCATGCTTTTATAGTCAGGAGACAAATGCTGAATGATTACAAAAGCAGCAGAAGGATGATCTGGTAAATTGCTAAAAAATGCTTCTAAAGCCTGTACTCCTCCAGCAGAAGCTCCAATACCGATGATAAAAAAATCTCTAGACTCAGAGGATGGATTAGTCATCAAATTTTTACAATATTTGTTTAACGCCTTACGCTTTACTCAACCGGCAAAGATTTTTTATCGGATTAAAACTCTTGCAAAGAGAATGCTATTCAATATATTCAATAGGTTCATTAATTAAATAGCAATTTTTGTAAAGCGCAATCAAATTGTGTTTTTGATATTTTTTAATCGGCTAAATTCATTGGAGACAATTTAATAAATTCTTCAGCAGAAATTTAGGCGCTAATTTTTCTTTTAATTTAAGCCAAGATTCCCTGTTGGATTAAATTAAACTGATATTGATAAATTTACTATATCCATCGAATAAATTCAATTTTATCGAATAAAGAAAATTTAAATCTTAGCCGCGAGCTAAAAAAAAATGTGCGGAATCCCACACAAGAGTGAATAATTTGTAATTGCTAAATATTAAATCTTGCCTGCTAGCCACTAACAGGGAAGCTACAAGATGTTGTAATTGAAGCCAATGTCTGGTCAAATAACAGCAGCATTGATGATTTATATTAACTACATTAATCGGCATGGTAGCCAACCCAACTTAAACTAATAATTGGAAACGGGTAAAAGAAGTTCGGAGTTAGCAATGCCCAATGCCCTTTCTGTCTAATGCCTTAATATCTTATGTCTAAGCCAATCGAAATCCGCAACCCCCGCACCGGAAAATATGATTACGTGATTGTACCTCCACCAGAGAAGCTTTTGGTACAGCAATGCAATCGGCTGCGGAGATCGCAGCAAAGTTGGTTTGATTTGGGTTTAGCTGGGAGAATTGATGCTTTATTAGAATTGAAAGATACTATATATTCAACGCGGGATAAATTAACGGAAGCTTTAGTAATTGATACGGGTAGATTATCGAGTTCCAAATTTGAAGTAGAAAGCTTTCTTAGCAGCATTGAAAAATGGTGTCGCTTAGGTTCAAAATTGCTACAAGACACAGAAAAGGGAACATCCCAACCGTTTATTAATTTACAGCAAACGGCAGTACCTTATTCTTTAGTTGGGATTATCAGCCCTTGGAATTTTCCTTTATTACTATCAACTATTAACTTAATTCCTGCACTGTTAGCAGGTTGCGCGGTAATTGTTAAACCTAGCGAACTTACGCCAAGATTTATGGCTCCTCTGATGAATGCAATTAATAATATCCCCAAGTTGCGGGATATATTAACTTTTATTGAAGGCAATGGTAAAACAGGAGCAACTTTGATCGATAATGTCGATTTAGTATGCTTTACAGGTAACATCGAGACGGGACAACAAGTTGCGATCGCGGCAGCGAGTCGTTTTATTCCAGCTTATTTAGAATTAGGAGGAAAAGATCCAGCAATTGTTTTAGAATCAGCAGATATCGAGTTAGCAACTTCTGCTTTATTATGGGGTTCTACAAATAATAGCGGACAATCATGTCATGCCATCGAGAGAATTTATGTAGCTAAAGCAATTTTTGAAGATTTTTATCACAAGCTTGTAGGCAAGGCGCATAAATTAAACCTTGCTTATCCTACATTAGAAAGTGGAGAAATTGGCCCGATTATTTCTGAAAAACAAGCTGCAATTATTAACGAACATCTAGAAGATGCTGTAGATAAGGGTGCCACAATTCATTGTGGTGGTGAAGTAGAAGAAATTAATGGCGGTTGGTGGTGTCACCCTACAGTCATGACCGAAGTTAATCATGATATGAAGGTAATGAATGAAGAAACATTTGGTCCAATTATGCCAATTATGCCTTTTTCTACAGTAGAAGAAGCTATTGAATTAGCAAACGATACTTACTATGGATTAAGTGCCGCAGTTTTTTCTGAATCCCTAGACGAAGCATTAGAAATAGCCCGTCAGATTGATGCAGGTGCGATTTGTATTAACGATGCAGGTTTAACAAACATGATACCAGAAGCAGAGGTAAATACTTTTAAATTTTCCGGTTTAGGAGCTTCTCGCATGGGTGCATCAGGATTAACAAGATTTATGCGGAAAAAAGCATTTTTGATTAAGACTGACGATAATTACAATTCCTGGTGGTTTAATCAGTAAACAGTAAACAGTTACCAGTTACCTCTTACCTGTTATATAAAGTTCTGCTTCACTACTTACTATATCTTGAAAGATTTGATAGTTGTTTATTGCCAATTATCTATTACCAACTCTCGCAGATATGATAACTATTTCATCGAACATGATATTACCAGTTACTAGGAAGCAGCTAATAACTAATAACTAATAACTAATAACTAATAACTAATAACTAATAACTAATAACTAGTAGCTAATCATGTCCAAAATACAAGAAAAAATGCCTGTACTTTTTCGTCATCAAGGAGAATGGGAGGGTATTTGCACGGTATTTGACATCAAAGGAAAAATTATTGATGAGCATGAATCCTATTTAAGCTGTGAGTTTCCGGAAGCGGGTGATTATTCTTATAGCCAAATTAATCGTTATACTTGGGCAGATGGGAAACAGAAAGAACATCATTTTACTGGCATATATGAAGATAAAAAGCTGATATTCAATACTGAGAGTATTGTAGGTAAAGCTTGGGAGGTTGATGATTCAACTATTCTTTTGTGGCTTTCTTACAAAAGACTATCTAATACTTACTTGTATGAAATGATTAATATTAGTCCGTGCAGCCAATACCGTTTTCGCACGTGGAAATGGTATAAAGACAACCAGGTATTTAAAATAACTTCGGCTCAAGAGAAAAGAACAAGCAACGGAAAACTTATAATTGAGAATCGAGTAGTAGATTCTTCTCAAGCCAGCTACCGAAATTGTCCATTCACAATTTAGTTAATAGATTGTTTTAGAGGATGCGCGGGAAAGCTATTAATCAAACTCGAAATTTTTTAGTTCTCCTAAATCTCTCCTAAATAAGCACACTTCACCACCTTAAAAAAGGGAGGAGGGGAGATAATCCAATGATTTTGCTAAAAACTATACTTTTTAAACATTCTCTAAGAGTATGTTTGGAAAGTCTCAGACAATACCATAAATCTTCAGATACCCCTCAATTCACCGCTAAATTGGGGGACTTCAACCCCCCCTTTTTAAGGGGGGAAGGGGGGATAATCTAGCTATTGGGATAAAAACTATACTTTTTAAACATTCTCTTAGCCAAGCTGGGCTATATTTTTAATTTAAAATACTTTTAGCTTAAAATACTATGGCTTATCCATGAGTTATTTTCAATTACTGAATAACTGTTAATTATTAACTAAAGACTAAAATGGCAAAATCTGAAAAAATAAATTACTCAAATCCTAGCGGTTTTCCGGAATTTTTACCTGGTGAAAAGCGTTTAGAATCTTATTTGATGGATACTATCCGTAAAGTATACGAAAGCTACGGCTTTACGCCGATTGAAACTCCTGCTGTAGAACGTTTAGAGGTTTTGCAAGCGAAGGGAAACCAAGGTGATAATATTATCTACGGTATTAGTCCAATTTTACCGCCGAATAAACAAGCTGAAAAAGAAGAATCTGGTAAAAGTAAATCCGATGATAATAATTCAGAAGCAAGAGCTTTAAAATTTGACCAAACCGTTCCTTTAGCTGCTTATATTGCTCGTAATTTAAACAATCTGACTTTTCCTTTTGCTCGCTATCAAATGGATGTAGTATTCCGTGGCGAAAGAGCAAAGGATGGACGTTTCAGACAGTTTCGTCAATGCGATATTGATGTTATTGCACGCAGAGAATTAAGTTTGCTCTATGATGCCCAAATGCCTGCAATTATCTCGGAGATATTTGAAGCTGTTAATATTGGCGATTTTCTGATTAGGATTAATAACCGCAAAATTTTAACTGGTTTCTTTCAATCGGTTGGTGTCGTGGAAGAAAAAATCAAAACCTGTGTGGGGATAATTGATAACTTAGAGAAAATTGGCGAAGCTAAAGTCAAAAAGGAGTTAGAAAAAGAAAGTATTTCGGCGGAACAAACTGATAAAATTATTGAATTTGTCAATATAAAGGGTTCGGTAGATGAGGTTTTGAGTAAACTCAAACATCTAACAGATAAGATGCCAGAAGCAGAACAATTTAAGCTAGGTGTAAATGAATTAGAAACCGTGATTGCAGGAGTTCGCGATTTAGGAGTTGCTGATAATCGCTACTGTATTGATTTATCAATTGCTCGCGGTTTAGATTATTATACCGGTACGGTTTACGAAACTACTTTATTAGGACATGAAGCGTTAGGAAGTATATGTTCTGGTGGTAGATATGAAGAGTTAGTAGGAACTTTTTTAGGCGAAAAAATGCCTGGTGTTGGTATTTCTATTGGCTTAACTCGCTTAATGAGTAGATTATTAAAAGCAGATATATTAAAGAGTTTATCGGCGACACCGGCACAGGTGATGGTGGTTAATTTACAAACCGACTTAATGCCACTTTATTTAAAGATTTCTCAACAATTGCGTCAAGCAGGAATTAACGTAATTACCAGCTTTGATAAACGCGGCTTGGGTAAGCAGTTTCAATCGGCAGACAAACAAGGAATTCAATTTTGTGTAATTATCGGTGCTGATGAAGCTGCTGCACAGAAGTCTAGTTTGAAAGATTTGAAATCGGGAGAACAAATAGAAGTTTCGCTAGATAAATTAGCAGAAGAAATAAAGCAAAGATTGGGATAGTTAACTATAATTTATCTTTCCTAGAGGCTCTGCCTCGTCAATTATGCTCAACGCAGTTAATGTACGAGGTAAAAGCCTAATTCATCAGTAAATTAACTAACTTCTCTGTAATCGGAAAACCAGTCTGACGTTCAAAATGTACGAACATTGGACTGGGATTAGCTTCTAAAAAGACATACTCGCCATTTGGTTTAACGCGCCAATCAATAGCCGTCCACTTTAGCATAAATGCCTTGGCGATCGCTAAAGATTGTTTTTGAATCGATTCTGGCAATTCTATCGGAATTAACTCAGCATCCAAGTCTTCTCGAAAGTCTACAGATGAACTACGAATTTCGGCAGAATAAACCGAATCTGCAATTACGTAACTACGAATATTTGTGCCGGGAATATATTCTTGTATCGTCACAGGAGAAAGGCTCAAAGTTATATTTAGTCGCTGCGGCTCCAAATGAGCCTCTGTAATAAATTGGGTATGGGCACCACCGTAAACAGGTTTAAAAATGGCTTTTTTATAAGTTTGACAAAACTCTATAACTTGCTTGGGATTATTACTAATCAAAGTTGCAGGAATTGCAGTTCCTATTTGTTTTGCCTTACTTAGTTGTAAAGGTTTTTCTTTATGAAACTGGAATGCTTCCCAGGAATTAACCCATTTTGCTGGGCAAGCTTGCATAAACGTTCTCAATGTACTCATGGAATCGTTATATGCTAATTTCTTTTGATAGGAATCTTTAAACTCGGGAATATAAACACCAGAAAAATTACGCCAATATACGCTATGAATATCTTGGATGTTTAATTCTTCTCCTGTCGGTAAAGTTAAATATCCTAACTGCTTCTGTGGCTGCCAAGATATCCCTAGCTGCTTAGGAAATAAGCTCGTATCTAAATAATTGACTGTCGCACCTGCTTGGGTAAGAGTATTGTAAATATGAGCTGCATGAGCATCCTTAGCATTACCCAAAATTAAAATATTCATTTAATTAATAAACATTTAAAAATAAAAAATATTAGATTTATTTTGCAAATAAACACCTCCGAAAAAGAATATACAAGCCTTCAGATGAAATTGATATATCATTTCCGGAGAAGTTAAATGAAGCCGAGTTCAGAATAAGTCAATGCCTTGGGTAAATTCTTAGCAATTTCATCTTAGAGGATGTTTGGCAAGTCATAAATAAAACTCGTAAATCTTAAGAACCCCCCAAATCCACGCCACTTACTACAACGGAGGGAACCTCCGCAACGTAGTGGCTCCCCTTTTTAAGGCGGAAGGGGGGATCTCAGCAATAAGCACGTTAAGAACGATACTTTTCCGCCCATCCTCTTAGATAAAATAGCAACCACCCTCTTCACCCAATGCCAGAGTTGTATATACTGGAGGCTTTGGTTTTACAGGTTCGCAGGGATAAGGTTTGGGTTTTGGCAGGGGTAACGGATAAATACAGGGCTCGGGGTAAGGTAGGCAGAAATCACCACTTTCTTTGTCTATTTTAGTGTAAATACTAAGACCTCCAGCACACTTTTCTGATTCCTCTTCTCCTACTTCTTCGAGCAAATCTTGTCCAGATAGTTGAGATTCTAAGTCAGCGATTTCCAGCGCAAATGGGTGTTTCATTATACAATTAGAACTCTTAATATTCTATAGGCTTGCAAGATTTTTAGCCTTGTTCCAAATCCTATATTTTTTTTAAAATAATTTCTAGGTACTTTTGGTAGTAACAATGGTTCTAAATGAATGTAATATCTTTTGCGTTTGTATCGGAATTATTTAAAGTTCCTGCTTTGCTGAGCCTCCAAACTTAGTTACCAGATTCAACCTGGGAACTTGATCGAGAGTCTCCGGCTCTTTTTGCGAATGATGCAAGTTATTATTAACTATGTCATTGGTATGAATCAAGCAATTCCCGATAAAGCAGCAATAGAATTTGCCATTGGTTTTTATGATGCTTTGGGTGCCGGTAAATCTGTAGATTTTGCCCATAAATTGGGTTGTAATTTAATAAAAAGGGCTGGTGTTTCCGGTGCGATGATACCCCAGTTACTAATTAGAAGTTAGAAGTTAAGTAGGTGGGTGAGAAAATTTATAACTATGCCATTACGAGCGAAATGGAATGAAGCGAAGCATTCACCCGAAGGGTGTGTATCATCTCAAGGGTTTTGGCTAATTTACATTTCGTTACTTAGTTAGTTTTATTTATGCCTACCTACTTATTGAACCTCTAACCTAATCAACTCTATTCCAACAAAAATCTTCGCTTAACCAATTGTACTGGTCTTGCATTCATTGGAAATACCTTAGCAAACTGCTGTACTTGTTGGGAAGAAATTATCACAGGTTCTTTTAAGACAATCCAGTTTACCGTTTCCGAGCAAGGTGGCGTAGTTAAGGAACCAAAATAACGATAATAATCTTGATTTTCTGGTAATAACTCAGAAGCATTAATACTTACATTAGATATGATTTTTTCTCTACCTTGTTTTCGCGGCATTGCTTTCCACACTTTTTGTAGAGTTGGATTTGCTTTTCCTTCTTTTAAGAAAACACCAACTACAGCCAAAGCACCTTTTTCGTTTTTATGAACTAAATGCAATTCCATCGGTAAAGCTTCTCCCTTTACCTTATGTTCGCTGGGGTGATGGAAATGAAATTGTAATAATTCATAAGTTTCACCATCAAGATTTAAAGTACTTCCCTGCTGGTAATTCACCTGGATCGTATGACCGTTATTAATGATACGAAGAGGACTCTCTTTATAATCAATTTTTAGTGGGGGTAAATTCGCATCAACAGCTGACTCAAGGTTAAGCGGAGATTGAGTTTTACCTAACTGACAAACTTCAAAATCAGAAGAAAGATTTCCCCAATTTTCAGGCCCTTCTTTACCAATATAGCCCCAATTGGTCTTGCTTTTTTCTTTAGTGGCTGAGGTAAAAGAACTACAGCCAAACAGAGAACTTGTTGCGACTCCAGCAGTAGCGATTAAGCCCTTTCTTAGTAACTGTCTTCTATCCATAAGTCTTTGCTACAACAAATCCAAATCTTCTATATGGCTCAGATACTAAATAATCAATTATGTCAAGTATCTAGCAAAACATTATATGTCATAGAAATCAAATTGTCATACCTATTTAATGTTGGTAGATTTTTATTATTATTTACTCACAAATTTTCGTTGTTCTTTGTTTACTTCAAATTTAAGCATTTTGTCATTACGCTTACAAAATGTGTTTTTATGGCACTAAATATTCTAAGTAATTATTAAATACTGCTACAAAGATGTTTTAGAAAATCAAGGAGAAAGTATAGTGACAAAAACTTGGTAAACTGTGATTAATTTTACAAAATAATAGACAAAAATAATCAACTAATTATGTATATTAAATCTTTAGTTACCAATTACCAATTACCAATTACCAATTACCAATTACCAATTACCAATTACCAATTACCAATTACCAATTACCTTAATTATTTTCAACATTAGATTGATTTAATTCTTCATATTTAGCTGCTGCTAATTCGTAAGCTGATAAATACTCTTTACCGCCTAACATCACCTCACCATAATATTCGTAAGGAGCATCACCATAAATTGGTAATGGATCGTCTTCCGGATAATCTTCTTTTGACTCTTCAACTATTCTTTTTAGCTTTTTAACAGTAAAAGTTTGTGCCGTAAAATACCACATTTGATAGGGTTCCTTAGTTAAATGCGGTAAATTAGGATCTAGTATTTTTGAATCTGTTTCTATCCAAGCATGTTCGAGAAGTTGATAAGACTTGCGTTTAATAACCAGAAAACCTTGAGCATAAATAGCACCTTCAGTAACCAATACCGCTTTATAGGCATTGTCAAAAGGCTTTTTAGCTTTACTTCCGACTTGAGTTGCAATTTCTAGCGAACCAGCTTCATCCAGTAACTTATCCATCAGTAGCAAGGATAAAAGCAAAAACTACAGTTAACAGTGTACAGTGACCGGTGACCGGTGACTAGTTATCGGTTAGCAAAATTCTAATATTTTTGTTCGCTTACTTGTAAATGGCATTACTCCCAAGCAAATCCAATCACAACTGCTGCTAATAGGATAAATATTCCTAAAGCAATAAGCGTAGTAAATAATACTTTTTGGTAAATGCGATTAAGTTTGTCTTCGCTAAGTTTTCTTTGACTTCTCTCTTTCTTTAATTCTGCTATTAGTTCGTTAATTCTTGGTTTCTGCTGTTTCTGAATAAAGGCTGCTAAATAATCGTGAACTAGCTGATATCTATCGGCAGGTTTTTCAGGTATTAATACAACAATTCCAGCTTCTACAAAAATACGTAAAACTAAATCTAATTGATTTGTTTCTTTACTTAATTCTTCCAAAGAGAGCGCGCGTAAGTCTCTTTCTAATTCCGAACGAGTTTTTAAGGGACGAGTACCTTTTTCATCTGTTAGTAAATATAGGATTAGTTCTGCGACTTGACGATTAATGTCGCCGCAATCTTCTACTACTTCTTTCATGTAGCGTTTTACTAATTCTTGTTTTGGTCCACGGTTTTCATATTCAATTAATGTAGTAATATTTTCGGTTTGTAACTGCGCTCCGACTACTTGTAATTCAATTGGACGTACTTCTCCATATTTTGCCGATAAATCTTGCACTAACTGCTCTATAAAACTAGCTTCTAAATGAAAATTAGAATGTTGTGTCAAACGTTGAATTAGAGATTTTGCGTCTGATGAGGCAAAATTATCTAGTTTATATAAAATATTTTTGCTCAAAATATCATTATTAATTATATTCATACTCGATAAGCGATTGCATTCTAATAAATAATGCAGGTAATCTTCCCTTAAAGATAAGATGACTTTGACGCTTAAAATATTTAAACATTCTCCCATAAATTCAAAAAACTGTTTCCTTTTTGTGGTTGAATCATAAACAAAGAAAAATTCTTCAAATTGGTCAAAAATTAAGACTATTCGTAAATTACGCCATTCACTCTGCCGCAGTAAATCTAGAATTTGCTCTGGTGATTCGGGAGTCAAAAATGGAAACTGATAATTGTTTTTACCAATCTTTTCTTCTGTTTCTATTTGAATACCTTTGATATTTAAAGCTTTCACTAATAGTTTTCCAAGCTCATATACCCAGTTAGTGTAAGTTCTGACTTTAACTGGTACTATTTCTTGCAAACCAATAGAACTATGTTTTAATGCCGGTACTAATCCAGCTTGAACTAAAGAACTTTTACCTACGCCTGAATATCCATGAATAACTATCATTTTACAGTCCGGACGAGCAATTTTTTCTAATAGTCTTTCAACATCTTTTCCTCTCCCCGATGCAGTCATTTCTGGTGCGACTGTTTCTAATACAGACGCTGCCTGTAGGGAAGAAGTATGTAAAGTTTCTACAATTAGTTTTGCTTGTCTTTGTGGTTGGATTATTCCTGCTCCTATAAAGGCTCTAAAACCATATTGCTGCTCGATAGAACGCTGTTCTAATTTGACTAGAAATGCTTCTAAGTAACGGTATTGTTCCCAATATACTTCTCGTAAAGCTTGTAAAATACGAATATATTGATGTGGATTATCTAAAGAACCAATATCCCGAGCCATTTGCAAATGTTTAACGGCTCTTGGTTTTTGATCTAAATGTCTTTCTGCTATGGCTAACAATAGCAAATATAAAGCCCGATGTTGTAATTGTCCTGAAGGTGCTTTAGCAATATTGTGTAATGCTTGATAAGCATATTGTTTCGTTCTAGCGTATTGATTTTGACTTGATGCAACTTCTGCTAAAAAGCCGTAAGCTTGTGCGACTCTTAGCGGATTTCCATATAATTGTTGTAAATCTAAAGACTGTTGAGCAATATTTTTTAACTCGCTCCAATCTTCTAAACGCTGCAAAACTTCACCTAATGGATTGATGAATTTTGCAACTAAATTAGGGCGATTTGCTGT
Organism: Rivularia sp. PCC 7116; assembly: GCF_000316665.1. Lineage (GTDB taxonomy): Bacteria > Cyanobacteriota > Cyanobacteriia > Cyanobacteriales > Nostocaceae > Rivularia. The sequence goes on from NC_019678.1 coordinate 7,206,452, forward strand.
CACAAAAATATCAATGCTCTGCTGGAAGTATTTTTTTGCTTTTTGTAAAAAGATGACTGATTTTAAACGATATCTTTGAGCTTGTTGGAAATAGCATAATCCGATATAAAACAAAATTACTCCCATACGAAATTTTGAATTAGGGAGAAGGGGAGGAGACGAAAGGATAGGAGGTGAACAAGGAGTATTGGAAGAATAGATTTTGGGTTTTTTGATCGATAGCTGATTGGTATCAATTGAATTATGCCAATAAGACAAACTTTGATGATAATATTTCAAAGCTTGTTCTATCTGATTGTTTAAATAAGCATCTTGCCCTAAAACAAACTCTACACTAGCTTTAAGTACTGGTTCTAATTCATATCCCCTACCCTGTAAATCTTGCAGTGCAGTAATCACCTCTCGACGACGCAGATATCCCATTTGCCAACCTAAACAATAAGCATCTGCGGCTAATGATGTTGCAAATAATGCATCGGTATCTTCCTTTAAAGTTGCAGTTAACTCGTTTGTTGCGATCGCAAACTGTGTAGTAGTTGCCCAACTCTCGAAATCGCTTGCAGAGCGCACTAGTTGAGGTAAAACATCATCCGTTACCCACAACACCACGGGAAAGGGAAATCGTTTACGAAATTCCTCTCGCACCTGATTGGTGGCACTCAGCATTTGTTTTAAATTATCCACCGTCTCTAAGTAAAAAACCATTAAAGCATCGGTTGGATTGTCCTTAACTTCCTCAGCAATCATGCCATACAGACTTTTATCAGTACGCTTCAAATTAACAATCCGTACATCAATATCTGTAAGCTGCCATAACCGTTTCACCAAACGCGATCGCAACCTTAAATAATTACAGCGAGCCAAAATTAACTTAAATTCTCCCACCGAAGCTTCCAAAGACCAAGCCAATTCCTCTAAACCCTCTTCGTTTGAAGAATGGGGAAGAGTGGGGGGAGAGGGGAGAGAGGGGTTAGAAATATCTAACTTGTCTACTTGAAATCTTTTACTATCTTCTAACTCGTCACTCATAACTGTTAACTCCTAATTTTTATTAACCAATTTCCAGTAAAAAGCGAACAGCGAGCAGTTATGAGTAGTAAGTAGCAAGTAAAAAATTACCGATTACCAACGCTCAATCCCCCATGCCCAATGCCCCATGCCCAATTCCCAATTTTTTCATTCTTCCAACTCACTTGCTTCTGCCAAAATCGGGTTGATATCAAACCATGATTCCCCAGCAGCATCCCGATATTCAAATACCAAACGACTGTGAACTAATGCTTGATACTCCAAATCCCCCCTCACCTTCTTCCGCTTCTTCACCTGACGCAATAATTCCCATTCATCATCAGAAATTTGCATTATCATTTCATTGCGACGATAGCGAATCAGAGCTTCTAAAGTTTTACGAGACAAAGGCAGTTTTCTTTCTTTCTGAATCCAGTTATTCAACAACCGCAACAAATCTCGTACATGTCCCCCACTCACCTGACACAATCGATCTAAACTTTTAGCATCATCAAAAACTTCAGGAATTTTATTCAGACGCTGTTGTGGATTCAAATCGGGGAAAGCTCTTGCTAACACCATTTGTCGTAACAATACCATTCCCGGTTGAAAAATATTTCCATTCGGTAATTGTACTGATACCATTGGTAATACTTTTGGGTCTTCTGGAAATCTTTGAGTTAAATTTCCATAATCGTTAGAGAATTTTAGTGCCAGAGGCATTGTATAAACAACATGACACTGTAACTTAGTTAAATACTCGCTCTGGTCGATAAATAGATACTCTTGCTGGGGTCTTCCCCAAGATTTGGCGCGAGAATCGACCCTATCCAGATTATCTACAATTACTACCAGTCCTTTTTTTCCCTGCCGTTTTAATGCTTCCACAGCAGGCTGGAGTAATTCAGAATTAATCGCTTCTAATAACTTAGTCTTTTGAGGACCTAAATATTGATTGAGCCTGCCTCTTAAGGTGGCATCATCTTTAGTTTTGGCAGTTATTTCCCCAATACCAAAGGCTAGAGAAAACTTATCAGAATCGGAACTTACACCAATATCTCCAATACCCGGAAGTTTGGCTTTCATTCCTACAACTTCAGCATTAAGAACCCGCCAAGCTCCCTCTAATAAATCTTTGAGCAGACTAGGTTCACCCAAACTCATATCATCCAGACTCTGACTAACCCGACGAGCGACACTTAGCAAAAAGTCACCAATATCAACATCAGCCATTTCCATATCTTCACTAGACTCGAAATACACTACATAAAATCCTTCTTCCTCCAACTCCGTCTTTAAACGCAATAACTCTGTAGACTTACCGCACCCAATATGTCCCGTGAATAAAACGCAAGTTGGTTCCTCCGGCGAGAAAAATGTAATATTGTCCCGTAACTCCTGAATAATCTTGCCGCCTCTGACAGAAGAAAAATCAATATAATACTTTTCATCTTCAGCATTATTGATAACCAGAGTTTTACTAGGATTCGTAGCTTGGAAAAACTTTCGTAAATCTATTGTCATAGTAAAAAAACCGTATCTATTTCATCTTTTTATAGATATCCCTTTAACCCTAATGGATATACCAGCCACCAAAATTCAAATACACAAGCTAGAAATAATACTTAGCTAATCTGCAATCAACATCAAACTTATACAATGGTATAGTCCAGTTTAACGAAGTGTTAAGTGATAAAATATACTTTTTAAAATAAACTTACGACTAGATTACAATTTCAGCGACCAGTTAAAAACGAGTAGCAAGTAAAATACGAATTTATTTTTAATTCCTTCCCAAGCAACAGCGATTACCTATACAATTTCTCCCCCACTCCCCTCTATCCCCTAATTCCCTAATGTGGCAAAATAAAAACGGTAATAAGTGAAATATATAAAGGTAATTTATCAGTGAGTCCTACTAATCAAAAGACTTCTACAGCACGACGTGTGGTATTTCCTTTTACCGCCATTGTAGGTCAGGAAGAAATGAAGCTGGCTCTGATTCTAAATGTGATTGACCCCAAAGTTGGCGGTGTAATGATAATGGGAGATCGGGGAACCGGCAAATCAACCACGATTCGAGCGCTTGCTGACTTACTTCCAGAGGTTTCAGTAGTCAGGGATGACCCCTTCAATTCTCATCCGAGCGATCCCGATGTTATGGGTGATGAAGCTCGTCAAAAACTGGAACAAGGTGAAGAAATTGCTGTAGAACAAATGAAGGTGCCAATGGTAGATTTACCTTTGGGAGCGACAGAAGACCGAGTTTGTGGCACCATCGATATTGAAAAGGCTTTATCGGAAGGTGTTAAAGCTTTTGAACCGGGACTTTTAGCTAAAGCGAACCGAGGCATTCTTTACGTTGATGAAGTCAACTTGCTAGATGACCATTTAGTAGACGTATTGCTAGACTCAGCAGCTAGCGGTTGGAACACCGTCGAACGTGAAGGCATTTCCATTCGCCACCCAGCCCGTTTCGTTTTGGTTGGCTCAGGAAACCCAGAAGAAGGTGAATTACGACCCCAGTTACTTGATAGATTTGGAATGCACGCTGAAATTCGTACCGTTAGAGAACCAGCTTTGAGGGTGCAAATTGTAGAACAAAGGTCGGAATTTGACCAAAATCCCCCAGAATTCTTGGAAAAGTATCAACAGCAGCAGCAAGAATTGCAAGAGCGCATCGTTAAAGCCCAGAAACTTTTACCTTCCGTTAATATGGAATACGACTACCGGGTCAAAATTTCCGAAGTATGTTCTGAGCTAGACGTAGACGGGTTGCGGGGTGATATCGTTAGTAATCGCGCTGCCAAAGCTTTAACTGCATTTGAAGGACGTAACGAAGTTACAGTAGACGACATTCGCCGCGTTATTGCTTTGTGTTTGCGTCACAGACTGCGGAAAGACCCCTTAGAATCAATCGATACCGGCTACAAAGTAGAGAAAACCTTTTCCCGCGTCTTTGGCGTAGAGCTTCCAGAAGACACAGCCAACGTTAACGGAACTTCTGAGAAAGTCGGAGCAAAAAGGTAGTTGGTAATTGGTAATTGGTAGTTGGTAATTGGTAATAGTTGTTTGATATCAACTAATTACTCATTTATTATGATTGCCATTACCTTTTAATTTCTATATAGTCGATGTCCTTATCCGCTTTTCCAATCTTTCTTCTTCAATCATGATAAGAACCTGTTATTCCTGGATACATACCTTAATATTGGCAAGTCAATATAATCCACCGAGATTTGTAGAGTTGATCATGCTCGGTATGGCATTAATAATGTTGACTATTTCGACTTTTATCGCCGATTTGCCTTATTTGGTTTTAGGTTTAAGTTTCGTAGTTGGCGCGTCAGCTTCAATTTTAGTCAGAGAAGCAATTGCACCGACACCTCAATCACGAGTTACTAAAATTACGGCATTACTTTTACTTGTTGTTAGCATTTATGGTTTCGCCGATTTATTTAAATTATTTATTAGTTTTACGTAAATATTTAGGTTTATAGATTTTTTGAATAAATATTTTATCCGACACCCTAGAAGGGTGCGGCTACAAAAACAAAGCCCACCTGCGTGGGCTTGGAAACTCTCATAACTCACCTTACGGTGGTGAGTCTAGTTGGGGGTGTCGGTTTGCGTCCCCCAAAAAGCGGGTTAGAGGAGCGTCTCCCGGAGGGAGAGACCCGTTTACGAAGTGCGGCTCAGGGGCTTTGTAGTATTAGCCCCAGGCTTATATGCGGGCTTTTTGCAAAATTGGGATGCTCCCGATTTGAGTTATTAAATCTTAATGTAAATAAAATGTAACTAGAAAATTAATTTAATCTTAAATAAGTTAACTAAAATACTCTATATCATCAAACATATTAGTAGGCTTGTCAAGAAATTTGAAAATTAAGTCTAAGTAAAAGTATTTGGGGAAATTTCTCGATCGGTGCGATAAATAAAATTTCTTTTTTGAGAAAAACTGAAAATAAAGCTTCAGGAGGACGAAATGGTAACAGCAACCAGTCCGGAACAAAAAGTAAAAATCGGTCAAACTAAGCTGCTGATTAATAACGAATGGGTAGAAAGTGTCAGCGGTAAAAGGTTTGAAACAATTAACCCCACTACTGGGGAAGTGATTTGTGATGTTGCAGAAGCAGATGCGGCTGATGTTGATAAGGCTGTAAAAGCGGCGAAAAGAGCTTTTGAAGGTGGAGAATGGCGGAATATGTCGGCAACTCGTCGCGGTGAATTACTTTACAAGTTAGCTGACTTGATTGAGCAAAATATCGATGAGTTGGCGCGCTTGGAAACTTTAGATAACGGTAAAACTTTAAAGGATGCCTACGGAGACTTGCATTTAGTTCTCCGTTGCTATCGTTATTATGCAGGTTGGGCAGATAAGGTACACGGTAAAACCATTCCGATTAATGGCCCATATCTATGCTATACACGTCACGAACCCGTGGGGGTAGTTGGTCAAATTATTCCTTGGAACTTTCCACTGTTAATGCAAGCATGGAAATTATCGCCAGCTTTGGCAACGGGTAATGTGGTGGTGATGAAAACAGCCGAACAAACACCTCTTTCGGCATTACGAGTCGGAGAATTAATCGTTGAAGCAGGCTTTCCACCCGGTGTAGTTAATATACTTTCGGGATATGGGCCTACCGCAGGAGCGGCGATCGCCCGTCACATGGACGTAGACAAGTTAGCGTTTACGGGTTCGACTGAGGTAGGACATTTGGTTATGGAAGCCGCCGCTAGAAGCAACCTCAAGCGGGTAACTCTGGAACTTGGTGGTAAAAGTCCTAACATCGTTTTTGCTGATGCCGATATGGATGCAGCAATAGAAGGTGCCCATAAAAGCTTGTTCTTTAACCAAGGGCAATGCTGTAATGCGGGTTCGCGGTTGTTTGTAGAAGAAAAATGTTACGACGAATTTGTTGCAAAAAGCGTCGAGAAAGCCAAAAACCGTTTAGTTGGCGACCCCTTTGACTCCAAAACCCAACAGGGACCCCAGGTTGATCGCGATCAATTCGATAGAGTCATGAACTATATCGAAGCGGGAATGCGCGAAGGTGCAAACATGATGTGCGGTGGACATCGAGTCGGCGATCGCGGTTACTTTATCGAACCAACTGTATTTGCTAATGTCACAAACGACATGACAATTGCTCAAGAGGAGATTTTTGGGCCGGTAATGAGTATTATCAAATTCAAAGACATTGAAGAAGCAATTCATCTAGCAAATACTACTATGTATGGACTTGCTGCTGGAGTCTGGACAAAAGATATTACCAAAGCTCATAGAGTAGCAAATAGTGTCCGTGCCGGTACGGTATGGGTAAATTGCTATCACGTTTTTGATGCTGCTGCACCCTTCGGTGGTTTCAAGCAATCGGGTATGGGTAGAGAACTCGGCGAGTACTGCTTGGAACATTATACGGAAGTTAAAACTGTCACCGTACAGTTGTAAGCTTTTAGTTGCAATTGAAACCTCACTCCTTTTTATTAATCGCTGGGATAATGGGGTGAGGTTTGTTAGTGATTAGCTGTAAGGTTTTTTATTTAATGCAATACAAAGCATATTTTTGAATAGATGTTAAGTCGTAACCTTAACTGTTGATTTTTGAAAGCGCTTAGGTAATATTTACACATGGCTCTCGTCAAAATGTCGCTTTAATTCTACCAATTGAGTAAGGCGTAAAATTTGATGTTTTCTAAGTAAACTCTTAGCAGGGAATGTTGAGATTATAGGGGGAAAAAATGAACGGAGTAGAGTTGTTTAAAAAGTCAATGGGAAATTGGGAAGGTCGTCGTTGGTATGTCTATGACAATGGTGACAAGGTAGTCCGTTACACCCAATTTAGCAATGAAGTCATACCAAAAGAAAAATTCCTCTTCCCAGAGGGGATTTCAGTACACCATAAATTCAAGGTGTGGAATGTCAATGAGAATAAGCTAGAGAATGAAATGGAAACTATTCTACATGCTTGTCCGGAACATATTGTACGTGCGGTGGGTTACTTAGGGGAAGAAAGTATTGAATGTCCAATTACATCTGTTGGTAATGATATGTGCCGCATGATTACGGAATACAAGAATGGTTGGACGCACATGGAATTTTTCCATTTTCTAACTGCCGATGTACGGGCAAGGAATATCCGGTACGATGGTATTAATTGTAGCGGCACTTTTCTAGAAAACCGAGTTGATGAGTTCTCAGAGGTAAATCCTGAAAACTTGGTTCAATATTTACTTAAGCAATGAGCCAAAATTAAAAGAAGTTTTATACCCAAATAACTTATGTCTATCGACCTTAAGGAAAAAAACTGGCAGAATTTATGTAACAAACATATACGGGATTGGCACGGTGTTTGGACAAGGTATTCTCCCCAAAAAGCAGTTACAGAATCGTTTCGCAGTTTAAGAAGCTTTGAGAGTAATCAAGGGCAAACAGAAATAGCTCACACCAATCGCTATATGTATGCTGACGGCACAACAAAAGAAGAAAGTTGGCAATATAATCTGCATTCTAATGGTTTATCGGATGGACTCTTTCATCCAGCCCGAGATTATATGAGGGGGTTTAACTTTGAACCAGGTGCAGCGGCATGGGTAACAACACAGTTAAAGCCCGAATCATATTTTGCAGTTGAATTATTTTTTATATACGAAAACTTACGACATAGCGTAGGTATTGTTTATGACCAAAAAGGCAATCTTTTGCGAACGGCAAATATTCGCGAAGATAGCAATGGTTTTCCAAGTAAATACTGGTCAACTGACATCAATCAATTACCCGAACGAAAAATAAGTGGGAATTGGCAAGGAACTTCACTGACTATGACACCAGATTTAAAGGTTTCTGAACCTTCACCAACACAATTGCAACTTAGTTGGCAAGGACATCAAACTTTCTTTTTACCTGACGGAGTTTCTATCAGTTGTCCGGAAAAAGTTACTCTGGGCACGCCCTTTGTTTTAGCAGCTAATTGGCTAGTGACACCTTCTCAACTGCAACAGATCAGCGCTAAGTATGATAAGTGTGGAACTTTTTCGGCTTTAGTCTTTGAATGCTTTACCCAGTAGCTAAAAACGAACGGGATAACTGACTCGAATCAAAAAATACAATGATTTTACAAATCACAAAAGTCCTATGAACAGGGAAAATATCATCTCCTCTCAATTATTTGAAGCTCGCGGACCGTTTTCACATGCTGTAAAAGTAAGTGGATTTAGTAACTTGATTTTCACTTCTACGGTTGCAGCTATTGATAAAAATTGGCAGGTTATTGGTGAAGGAGACATCCGCAAACAAACAGAAGCAACTATTGTTAATCTGAAGAAAGCTTTACAAGAAGCAGGAGCGACTATCAAAGATGTAGTGAAAGTGAACTGGTATCTTACCGATATCAGCCATTTTCAAACAGTGCTAGAGGTAAGAGAGCAAATGTTTGAAGGCAACAAACCAGCAAGTGCTACAATTCCTATCGGTCCCCTTGTGATTCCCGAACTTTTACTCGAAGCTGATGCGATCGCCATCATAAATTAGGATTTTTAACTTATGAAATCGTCTGGGGATGAATCAACTTGTAACCTGCGGCTTTAATCTTCTCGTTGCTGATACGAGCATTGAGGGAGCGATAGCTGGGTTTGGTATCATCCCAAATAATCTTTTCCAAATTTCCGAGTTGGCAAATTTCATCGGATAATTCGCGGATAGTCATATCAAAGTCATTCACAAGGTTATAGATACCGCCTAACCTTCTTTGACTAAGATAATCCATAGCCGCAATAACATCGTCGAGGTGAATCCAACTGGTAAAAGTTTCGCCGCTTCCATCAATATTTTTACCAGCAAGTCTCCCAAAACGCTTTATCAATGCTCTTTGAGCGCCATAAATTCCACCCAAACGCAAGATAGTAACTTGCACATCTTCACTGGCTGAATTTAATAAAAGCTGCTCCGCCTCACATAGCACCTGATTATATTCGCTCTCTGTATCAACCGGAGAAGCTTCATCTACCCACTCACCATTTTTATTTCCATATACCGAAACACTACTGAGGTAAATTAGCTGTTTAACGCTTTTGTTTTCCTGCAATGCTGCTACCAGATTTTTCGCTGTGGGAATATAAGTTTCCCGATATACCTCAGCATCAACTTGTTTATTGCTAATCGGAGCAATGCTCAAAACTACAGTGTCTCGATCTTGCAACAGCGATTTTACAGCTTGAGAATCTTGCCCTTTCATAACTACCACTTTGGTGGCAATGTTCTCTAATTCTGCAACCCGCTCTTGTCTAGTTGTGGTTACTGTTACCGAGTAACCTTGTTTATACCAGTAGCTTGAAGCAGCAGTTCCGACATAACCGCAACCAAGAATGGCAATTTTTTCTAAATTGCTGTTATTTTGCTGCTGAATTTCAGTTTCAGTTGATTTTATATCCATCAAATCATTTGCCTAATAAATAAAGAATTATAAACAATATTGAGTCAGCTAGTTAAATATGTGACTTGAAGAATTTATTCTAGCTAAGAGCAGTAATTATTTCCAAAATATTACTTAGGTATTGAAGATTTTTATATGACTACTTGTAAAGTCTGTTAATTGCCTTGGAAATGCATCGTTTTAAATTTAATTGCAAACTAATCAGCACTTACGCACGGACTACGTGTTTACGTCATTATGAGCTAAGCGAAGTATTCAGCGTTCACCGTAGGTGCGGCTCAGATGTGGATCATCGCAAAGCTCTATTTTCCGTTACGAATGCGTAAGTCTTACTAATGATAAAACATCCCTGATTCTAACAATTCTATGCCTAATGTAGGGAAATATAAGTTTAGGGGATAAAAATTGAGTGCTTGATTGATTGAGCTTTATTTCATGAATAATAATAAAATTTTGAGATGGTGGTTTAATTTATCGATTCAGGGAAAACAATTAATTGGATTATTTGCATCAGAAGTAATTTCTGTATTCGGACTTGTGGGTGTTGGTGCTTTTTTGATTGTTATCGGAGGACGCAGTGTTTTAGTTAATCAAGCAAAATCAGAACTTGCCGTTACCGAGATTAATTATAATATTAAAATTGACCAGATGGGCTTTGGTTTTCGCGGACAATCGGATAATGCAGCAATCATCGCAGCGGCGAAAGCACATAAGAACTCTCAATTTTTAAACTCGGATTTACAAAAACGAGTCAAAAAAATTCTTGAAAATGAGATCGAAGCCAGAAACATTGAATATGCAACTTTGGTAGGTAAAGACTTACGAATTATTACCAATGCCAACAACAATCGGAATGGAGAAATTTTTAATCCGAATAATTTAGTAAGTGAAGCATTCAAAACAGCCGAGCAGATAAAAAGCAGTGAAATTGTTAGTTGGAAAGAATTAAATAAAGAATCTCCTCCGCTTCTATCAGGATTAGAAAAGCAGGAAGCGCTGATTCGCTATACAATCACCCCTGTATCAGATCCTAAAACCAAGGAAATATTAGGAGCATTGATATCTGGTGATATTGTTAATTATAAATTACCAATTGTCAATAAAACTTTAGCAGCGATAAATGGTGGTTATAGTGCAGTTTATTCGCGTTCTAATTCTGATATATTTAAACTTGCGACATCAGCATTAAATGTTAAAAACAAGTCTGGAGATGAACTACAGCCGACAAACAAAAATAAATATTTAGAACGTGTCGCTTTACCAAAAAATACTATATTGAGTAACGCAGTTAAAGCACGGGGTAAAGCTGTTACTCAGCGAATTAAAATCAAAGAAAAAAATTATACTATAGCAGCAAAATCTATTAAAAACTTTAAAGGTGAACCTGTCGCAATTCTAGTTCAAGGAACTCCAGAAACAGCATTAAATATTCTGCTACAGGAAAATTTGATGTTGCAGTTTGTCATTGCAGCTTTAGCTTTATTAATAGATATAGGTTTAGCAATTTTATTAGGAAGAACAATTGCAAATCCGATTAAAAAGCTGCAAATAACAACTCACTCCTTTACTGAAGGAAACCTGGAAGTACGGGTTGATATATCTTCCAAAGATGAAATTGGGGAATTAGCCAGCAGTTTTAATTCAATGGCACAACAACTGGCTTTACGGGAAAAGACTAATAAAGAGCAAATGCAGCAACTCGAAGCTGCTTTAGCAAAGATAAAACAGAATCAAACTCATTTAATTCAAACAGAAAAAATGTCAGCATTGGGACAAATGGTTGCTGGGGTTGCTCATGAAATCAATAATCCTGTCAGTTTTGTTTATGGAAATATAAATTATGCCAAAGAATATATTCAAGACTTGCTAGGATTATTGCAACTGTATCAGCAAGAGTATCCAAATCCAACATCTTCTATAAAAACAGAAATAGAAGCAATCGACCTCGAATTTTTGCAGGAAGATTTACCAAAAATGTTAGATTCTATGGAAATAGGAGCAGAACGCATCATTCAAATAGTCAATTCATTACGTAACTTTTCACGACTTGACGAAGCTGAAATTAAAGCTGTTGATATTCATGAAGGAATAGACAGCACGCTAGTTATTTTAGCTAATAAATTAAAAAATATAAAACACAAATCAGCTATTCAAATAATTAAAGAATATCAGGAATTACCTTTAGTGGAATGCTATGCCAACCAGCTAAATCAGGTGTTTATGAATATTCTTAGTAACGCTATTGATGCACTCGAAGATAGTGCGAAAGACAACTTACAAATTTTCATCCGTACTCAAATACAAGAAAATAACGTCATCATCGGCATCAGCGATAATGGTTCGGGAATTGATCGAGAAGCAATTGAAAATATCTTCAATCCCTTCTTTACCACCAAAGCTGTGGGTAAAGGAACCGGATTGGGTTTGTCAATCAGCCATCAAATTATTACAGAAAAGCATAAAGGTAAAATTAGTTGCACCTCAACATTAGGAGAAGGAACGGAGTTTTTGCTTACTATTCCGATTGAACAGCGAATAACTAACTCCTAGCCGCTAACTGATTTAATATCTTCCAAGGCTTCCAGAGCAGATTTGTACCTTTCCGAAGCATGATAGCGCACCATTTTATCTAAAATTGCTGCAAGTTTCTCGCTGACTTGTGCCCATTCACGCCATTCAACATTACCGTCATCGGGGTTTGGTTGCAATTCGTGGGGAAGCAAACCGGTTAATGACTGGATGGCAATCATGCCTAAAGCATAAATATCGCTGCTCAAGCGGGGGTGTCCTGCAAATTGTTCTGGTGGTGTGTAGCCACGCGTACCGATGGCTACGGTGGCTAATTCTGTTTGTTCTTTTGATTGCGGTTGCATTAATTTTACCGCACCAAAATCAATTAGTACCAAGCGATTATCTTGATTACATCTAATAATATTTGCCGGTTTAATGTCGCGATGAATTACCTGTCGTTGATGAATAAATGCTAGCACTTCTAATAGCTCTTTGAGCATATTAATAACTTCGGATTCACTTTTTATGTCTTTATGGGGCGGCAATTCATCAGTTAAAGGTTGTCCGGGAATGAATTGCTGGACTAAATAAAATTCTCTTTCTTGTTCAAAAAATGCATATAATTCTGGTATTTGATTATGCTGTCCTAAAAGTTCAAGAATTTCTGCTTCCGAATCAAATAGTCTTCTGGCAACTTGTAAAAATCTGGTATCTCTTCTAGCTGGCATTAATTGTTTTACTACACAAGTTGGCGAACCTGGACGTTGAATATCTTTGGCTAAATAAGTGCAGCCAAAACCACCTTGTGCGAGAACTCTGGTTACTTTATAACGATTGCTAAGTAAGGTAGACGAAGAAGTAGAAACAGCAGCAACAGAAGCTAAAGGCTGTATGCGAGGTGTATCTTGAATACCTGTAGTTTCGTTTAAAAGTGTATTTAATTGTTCTATAGCTTCCTTCTGTTTTTCAACTTGTAGAAGAATAACTTTTGTCTGTAATTGTGTTTGATAACTCGTGTAACCCAATACACCAATAGCAGTATAAAATAAAGCAAGCCCTGGAGGTACAATGGGTATCCAACCAGCTTGTAAAATCAGTAAATAACAAATTACCACTAAGCCAGCAACAGTAATACCAGACACTATTAACAAAAATACAGGTCTTCGTGCTTTCCAGGCTAAAGCACCACCAACTAGAGACCAACCCCATATCCAAGCAGCTTCCAACCATTCAGGAAAATACCAAATTAAAGGTCTATTATCTAATACTGCACTAATAAGTTGACTGGTTATTTGGGCGTGAATAAATACTGAAGAAATCATCCTCGAACCTTCTTCAGAATCACTATAGGGAGTAAGGAATTTATTCGGAATATTACGGGCAACAATTCCAACAATTACCAAACGGTCTCTTATTAAATCCGGATTAAATTTATCTGTTAAAACTTCCGTAACAGTTACATTTTGAGCAAAATTTCGTAGCGGTTTGCGATAATTAATTAAAATTTGAGAACCACCACTATCTTGATCCGATTTGACATAACTACCAGATTTACTATTTAAACTAGGAAAAGATACGTCACCCAAGTGAAAAATCTTATTTGGAAAATCAATCTCTATATTTTGTTTTCTTAAATATTTTATCGCTAACAAATTAGCAAAAGAGAAATTAGTATTGCATTTACTATCTGGATAGGGTTCTTGAATTAACAAAGCTCGACGAACTACATTACCCCTATCCGAAACAAAATCTCTAAAACCAGTATTACCTAGATTAAAATTGAGCGGTGGTGGTATTTCCGTTCCTGCTTGAATGTCATCTCTAAAAGCACAAACAGCAACAATATTATCTTTCTTTATACCTGCTGCTAAATTAGTTTGTTGGGGACGTTCAATATGTAAACCAATAACACGCGGTTCGTAAGACTGAATTTTTCTTAATAATTGATTAATCGTTTCGTCATCAACCAGATTATTGTACCTTTGTAAATCTTCCTCCGTAACCGTTACCAGCAAAATTCGTTTATCTACCGGTTCCGGAGGACGTAAAATCATCATTTGATCGTAAGCACGCAATTCCCAACGCTGCAGCCAACCTAATTCCCGTGCCCCCAAAACCAAAACAGTAGCCCCCAAACTGGTAACAAGAATTGTTCTCCACCAGTTTGTTGGAGTTGAATCCTGAATAGAGTTATCGTGGGTGTTATCTGCTACTTGAGGAGCTAGAGTGTCATCCCTCTGCGATAAGTTACTCGGCTGGTTTCTTAAGAATGCAATACGGAAATTATTTAAAAGTTTCCTAATCACGGTACGGTTAGAATAGCCTGAATTGGTAGATGTATTAAATATAGTTGACGATGGGCAATGAAGCTAAATATTCAGTTAAGAGTTATACAATTTTACAATAATTGGCAACAGAGAGAGGGGGTTAAGAGTGATACTCATCAAAAATCCCCATTACTCCATCACTCCATCACTCCATCACCATTCTCCTACTTTTAATCAGATGCATGAAACTTCCGGGCGCTGGCGTTACGGGCTAGCTTTGTCTTTATTGACAGTTCTTTTATGGGGTGTTTTACCGATTTCTTTGTCTATAACACTACAAGGCTTAGATGTTTTTACTTTGACTTGGTTTCGATTTCTAGTATCTTTTTGCTTGCTGGCAATTTATTTAAAGTCCCGTGGAAATTTGCCAACTTTCTCGCAATTTAGCTCTACTTCCCCAAAGCTTGTATTTATTGCAACTATCTTTCTGGCAATTAACTACATATTATTTGTCAAAGGTTTAGATATTACAACTCCTGCAAATGCTGAAGTTTTGATTCAGCTAGCTCCTTTATTAATGGGTTTTGGAGGATTATTCTTTTTTAAAGAACGCTATACCTTATTTCAGTGGATTGGCATAAGTATTCTTACTATTGGCTTTGTTTTGTTCTTTAACGAACAGTTTTCAAATTTGATTACCGCACAAACAACATATGTATATGGTAGTGGTTTAATTGTACTGGCTGCGATTGCTTGGTCAATTTATGCTTTAGCTCAAAAACAGCTTTTGCAAAGTTTATCTTCCCCTCATATAATGCTGGTGATTTATGGAGGATGTGCTGTAATATTCGCATTTTTTGCCAATCCGATAAAAATTTTTACACTTAGTTTCTTGCAAGGTGGAATGCTAATTTTTTGTGCTTTGAATACTTTAATTGCTTATGGTGCTTTCGCTGAAGCATTAGAACATTGGCAAGCATCACGAGTTAGTGCGGTGTTAGCTTTGGCTCCTCTTGTAACATTATTATCATCGTGGTTAGTATCAAAACTTTCACCAAATTTAATCGCTACCGAGCATTTTACAATGCTCGGAATCTTCGGAGCGATTTTAGTTGTATGTGGTTCTACGGCTATTGCATTGGGGAAAAACTAATAAGTTTCGATTTTGTCGCCGTATATCTACGTGTAATAAAAATTCAATTTATCGCTTTTTTAAAGTTTAACTTGATGTACTGAAGCAGATGTTTGTTTTATCTGTTATCATGTCATGGTGAACATCGAGAAACTAATTCAATCAATTTATTAGTAAGTAATTTAACTTACCTGTAAATACGGTTGAGATGTAAAACAGCATTCTACCTATCTACCTTCGCCCGTTAATTTAATACGTTATTAGTAAGGCAAATAATATTTAATACCTTCCAGGGTGTCCGAGCTACCAAACTTTCTGCCTATTTGAAGCACATTTTTTTGACACTATCTAGTGATGAACAGCTTGTTTGGTAAATGGACTGGCAACCTGAGAAAATCTTGGCTGTTGTTGGTTTTATCTGTATTGCTATCAGTTTTCGGCATCAGTAATTATGCTTGGACTGCGGAGCGAATTTATGCATCTTATTCAGCTTTTCAACGTTCTATTTCTATAAATGCTTTAGAAGAATTCGCCGAAAATGGTGAAATTGGTGAAGAATTAGCAGTTTATACGCGCTATTTAAAGCCGGAACAAATAGCAGATTTGAGGCAAGTTTTAACCAGTCAGATTAAAGTACATCCTGTAGCAGTCTCGCAGTTTCTTTACACTTCACAAGGTGAATTTATGCTGAGACGTTTAGGAGAAGTGATTCAAACTGAATCTGGCGAAACTAAACCGGGATTTCACGCTTTACGATCGGCTTTAATTTTAGCTGCCGCCGAGCCAGAGGGTTTGACGTTATTAAATATATTACGGAAATATCCTAACTCCAGTATTAATGTTGATTTAGCACGCACTTTGCAAATAGCGGCACAATTAGAAACCCTCGTAAACGAAACAAATAAGGCTGTCGCGGCTGTTTCTGCTAAGTCTGATACAGAAGCTACAATTCAATCAGGAGTAACCTTTGAGAATTTACCTAGATTGAATCGTAGAGGAAAGTTTATAGCTAAAAAGCAGACTTTAAAATTCTTCGATGTTATAAGAGGAAGACAGTTATCAACAGACATTTATCTTCCTAATATTCGTTCTTCAGTGCCGGTAATCGTAATTTCTCATGGTATTGGTACCGACAGCAGTAATTTTCGATATTTAGCCAATCATTTAGCAACAAATGGGTTTGCGGTTATTGTTCCCAATCATCCCGGCAGCGATACTAAACAAATAAATTCTTTGTTGAATGGTAGTGCTTCGGAGGTAGCACGACCAGATGAATTTATCAACCGTCCTTTGGATGTAAAGTTTGTTCTAAATGAATTAGAGGAACTAAGTAGTACCGATTCTCGTTTTAAGAAGCGTCTAGATTTAGAGCAAATAGGAGTATTCGGGCAATCTTTTGGTGGTTATACAGCCTTGGCTTTAGCTGGTGCAAAAATTAACTCAGAAAAAATAAAACAAGACTGCCGTCAGCAAGCTTTAAAACAAACATGGAATATGTCTTTGTTGTTGCAATGTCGAATACAGGAATTGCAAATTAGCAAACCAGTACAGCAATATAATCTATACGATAAACGAGTTAAAGCTGTAATCGCTGTAAACCCAATAACCAGCACTATCTTTGGAAAAACTGGTTTGAGTAAAATAAAAACTCCCGTGATGATGGTTTCTAGCAGTGAAGATACTGTTGCACCAGCTTTATACGAACAAATTTTACCTTTCGCCTGGATTGCGAATGCTCAGAAATATTTAGTGCAAATGGAGAGTGCAACTCACTTTTCCGCTATCGGTGATGGTAAAGATACTTCCGAGCAAGTAGGATTACCCTCAAAATTAGTAGGTGATAATCCAAAACAAGCACAAAGCTATATGAAACTTTTGAGCTTACCTTTCTTTCAAAATTATGTATCTGGTAATTCGCAATACCGCCCTTATCTTACCGCAGCTTACGCAGAAAGCATTTCTACAAGTTCTATGAGTTTAAGTTTGCTTCAGAATTTAACTACTACAGAAATAGCAAGAGCAGTGAATAGCGAGCAGTGAACAGTTAACAGTGAACAGTGTGTTAGTTAATTTGTTTCTAAGTACTCCTTTGCATTAAATATAATGGGAAGCTTGATTACTCGTTACAAGGCTCTGCCTTGTAATGCATCTTTAGAGGCTCTGCCTTCATGTAATGGGTTCCCAGTCTCTGGCTGGGAACCAGCAAAAATCAACCAATCAATCTTCTTATTCCAGCTTGAAATCAATATTACGGCGAGACAGTAAAATGCTACAGTGAATATTGACGCTGGTCGCTAGTTACTGATAACTGCTCACTGTTTACTGATAACTAATTTGCTTGGTTTCTTAAATCTCGATAAACCTTTTGATTGGACTTCTCATGATTGCGTGGCAAAGACACGCAGACTATTGGGTATAAAAAAAATAGGACATGCTGGAACATTAGATCCCGCAGCTACTGGTGTTTTACCTATCGCTATTGGTAAATCAACTCGATTGTTGCAGTATCTCCCTAGCAATAAAGCTTATAAGGCTACTATTCGGTTAGGGATGCAAACTACCACTGATGATTTGCAAGGCGATGTAATTCAACAAGATGCTATAAGCGAGTTGAATCTGGAAACTGTCGCAAGGGCGCTGAAGCAGTTTCAAGGTAAAATTGAGCAGATTCCTCCAAGCTATAGTGCGATTCAAGTTGATGGCAAGCGACTTTACGATTTAGCCCGTAAAGGTGAAAAAGTTGAAGCTCCCGTGCGGAGTGTGGAAATATTTAGTATTGATATTTTAGAATGGCGAGAAGGTAGCTTCCCCGAATTAGATGTGAATATAGCCTGCGGTGCGGGTACTTATATTAGAGCGATCGCCAGAGATTTAGGTGCAATATTAGAAACGGGAGGAACCTTAGCAGCCTTACAGCGTACTGTTAGCAGCGGTTTTAATTTAGCAGACAGTATTACTTTAACTGAGTTAGAAGCTAAGCTGAAAACCGATGACTTTCAACCAATGGCTGCTGATGCACCTTTAAAGCATCTTTCTGAGAGAACTTTAACTGGAAACGAGCCACGTAGATGGTGTCAGGGACAGAAAATTTCCCTGGATGAGCAAGTATCGGAGATAGTAAGAGTCTACAACGAGCAAAGGCTCTTTTTAGGTATTGGAGAATTAAAAGAGCAACTATTGATTCCACGAATGGTTTTGGAAGCCGCTTCTTGAAGTGTACCTATAAAAACATAGTCTACGTGTGTTCTGTAGATTTATCCTTAATCTAGAAGACTAGTACTTGAGCCCATAGGCTTTGAGGAGTTTGCAGTAAACATAAAAAATATTCTTCCCCACGCCATTTGCTACAACCGTCGTGTTCCTCGGCAACGCAATGGCTCCTCTCCCCCCTCCCTATATTTACCCGTAAAATTAATATAGTGGAGTATTAACAGCGATTCTTTCTATAAAAAATCCAAAAACAAATTAGTAGCATAAACTACGTTTATTAGAAACAATTATTAATTGATTGTTTCTAGAAAACTGTAGCTTTCAGAAATTAATGATGTTTATTAAGCGCTTCCGCAATCGTCCCGTATCATTAATAACTATATTTATATGTGTTTTATGTGTAACTTTAGTATATGGGTGTTTACCGAATTCAGAACCTGCTGCTAAAACTTCATCGCTGCTAACAGAGCCTTTTCTACAATTACCAAGAAAAAATTCAGTCCGAGTTGTTTGGTTTACTGAGTTTCCCGGAAATCAAAATACTGTTGCTTACGGTAAAAATCTTAACCAAACTGTTGCAGCTAAAACTATTAAATTAAGCCATACTCGGGAAGATCAAAAATCCAGAGTCGGGGAACAAACTGAAGACAAACAAGTTTACCAAAAACCAGTTCAGCGCGATATTTGGCGACATGAAGCTGAAGTTACTGACTTAGAGCCTGGTGAAGAAGTTGATTATCAAGTCATTAGTAAACTTAAAAATGGTGGTGAAGCCAAAAGTCAAGTTTATAATCTTTCACCCGCACCTCAAGCTGGTAAACCATTAAAAATTCTTCTTACTTCCGATCATCAGCTTAAACCAATGACGGCTGCAAATCTACAGAAAGCCAAAGAAACAGTCGATGATATTGATGCAGTGTTTATGGCTGGCGACTTAATCAATATACCAGACCGCGCCAGTGAATGGTTTGATGATAATCGCGGCGGTGCATTTTTTCCGGCTTTGCAAGGTAGAGCTAATTATGAGATAGATAAAAACGGGGTAAAAACAACTTATACTGGTGGTGAAATACTTCAAGAGGCTCCTATTTTTACCGCTCTTGGCAATCATGAAGTCATGGGAAGAAGAGGTAAAAGTAATAATTTGAACGGCGAATATGGTGATGCAATCCCCCGCGCAGTTGCGAAGAATTTGTATGATGAATCATCTATAAGAGCCAATTCTTTTAATACCGGCACCTACGAAGAAATTTTTAGTTTACCTGAGAGTAAGTCGGGAGGAGAAAAGTATTATGCAACAACTTTTGGTGATGTACGCTTAGTAGTACTTTATGCCACAAATATCTGGCGAGTTCCCAGTTTAGAACCAAATGCTAAAGGTAAATATCGGGAAAAAGAAGCAGATTTTGATAAACCGGAAGAATGGGGTTACGGACAGCATATTTTTGAACCAATTGATAAAGGTAGTGTTCAGTACAAGTGGTTGGTTGAAGAACTTAATAGCGCTGAATTTAAAGAAGCAAAATACAAAGTTGTTATGCTGCATCATCCAGTTCATTCCTTGGGTGATAATATTGTTCCGGCTTATACCAATCCCGTACAAACAATTGAAAAGGATGATAGCGGAAAAATTATAAACATACGCTACGAATATCCTTTAGAAGAAGATTATTTGATTCGAGATATTGTACCTTTATTAGAAGAGAATAACGTCCAACTAGTTTTTTACGGGCATTCTCATTTATGGAATCGTTTTCAAAATGAATCGGGAGTTCATTTTCTGGAATCATCTAATGTTGGTAATAGTTACGGTGCTTATTTAGGTGAAAAGAAACGTAACGTACCCAAAGGATATCAAGAGCAATATATTGAAGTTGGAGATCCAAATGGTTTAGAACCAATAATGCCATCAATTAAACCATTGATAGGGGAAGATGGTAAACCTTTACCCTATATTGCAAGTAAGGAAATTACCGCATTTAGTATTTTGGATACTGGGAAAGGAACGGTTAGCAGCTATTATTTTGATACGACTAAAGCAGACAGTAAAGTAGTCAAATTCGATGAATTTAAATTGGAATAATTAATAATGTACAGACGTAGCACAGTGCTACGTCTGCTGATATTGTCCGGTTATGAAACGATGGGGAAGTGTTACAGTTAATTCTCAATCTATTAGGCTCTCAGGCTTTAATCCTAATAGTTTTGTGCCTAGCATCTTAGGTGGTGCAAATGTCGGAATTGGAGATGCAGGTAATTTAACTATCAACACTCGAAGTTTACAAATAGAGGATGGTGCTAGGGTTGATTCTTCTACGGTAAACTCGGGTAACGCAGGAAGTTTAACTATCAATGCTCAAGATTTTATCGAAGTTAGCGGTACTGTACCAGGTTCGATTAATCCTAGTTTAATTATCTCTAGTGCAAATATTTTAGATGAGTCTTTACAACAGTTTTTAGGAGTACCAGCCATTCCTAGTGGAGATTCGGGAAACGTAACTATAAATACTCCCGTTTTAAAAGTTTCCGATGGTGGTGAAATAACGGTAAGAAATGATGGAACTGGTAAAGGTGGGATTTTAAATATTAATGCAAATTCTATACTTCTCAATAGCAAAGGAGAAATTACAGCTTCAACTCAATCTGGTGCAGGAGGTAACATTGATTTGCAACTAAAAGATGGTTTAATTTTAAGAAATCAAAGTTTTATTTCTGCTGAATCTGGCGGTACAGGTAATGGTGGAAATATTAATATTAATTCACCAGTAATTGCAGGCTTGGAAAATAGCGATATTATTGCCAATGCTGTTGAAGGTGATGGTGGAAATATCAATATTAATACGCAAGGTTTATTTGGCTTGCAATTTCAAGATAAGTTAACTATACAAAGCGATATTACAGCTAGTTCTGAATTTGGTGTTAACGGTACTGTAGAAATTAATAACCCAGCAATCGATCCTAGTTCGAGTTTGACGCAATTACCGTCTGATGTAGTTGATAGCAGTCAAAAAGTTGCTAGTGGATGCAGTGTTAATCAAAGTAATAGTTTTACGGTTGTCGGTAAAGGTGGTTTAGCCGTAAATCCTCAAGAAGCTGTTGCAGAAGTAAATGCTTGGAACGATTTGCGCGATTTGAATATTACTAATAGGAATCAACAAAGAAATATTCAAGTTGAAAATGATTCTCCGAAACTTATTATTGAAGCTACTGGTTGGGTTGTTAATAAAGAGGGAAATATTGAATTTATTGCTCAATCTGATAATAGGGATAGTTGGCAAAAGGTGAGTAATTGTAAGGGTGAAGTTGAGAAGATTTAAATTATTATTTGCTGATAATTTCGCATTTTAAGCTCATTTTTTGGAAGACGTAGCACTGCTACGTCTTTACATTTATGATAGTTTTATCTAAAATTTTCCAGTGAAGACTTTTTCAGCTGGTCCAGTCATATAAATTCTTTGGTCAATTTCCGACCATTCTATTAACAAAGGTCCTCCAGGGAGTTCTATAGTGGCTTTTCTATCGCATTTTCCAGTTAATACTCCAGCTACCAAAGAAGCACAGGCTCCAGTACCGCAGGCTAAGGTTATACCAGCACCGCGCTCCCATACTCGCATTTTTAGGTAATCTGAACTAACAACTTGAATAAATTCGGTGTTGATTCGTTCGGGGAAAACTGAGTGATTCTCAAACTGGGGACCAATTTTTTCTAACTCTATGGCTGCAACGTCTTCTACAAAAGTAATGCAGTGCGGATTGCCCATATTTACACAGGTGACATCCCAAGATTTACCCGCAACTTCCATAGTTTGGTTAACTACCTTCTCACTTTCACCAGCAAGAGTAGTGGGAATTTCACCCGCAGTCAATCTTGGAGTGCCCATATCCACTTTAACTTGACCGTCAGACATTAATTGAGGTGTAATCGTACCACCCAAAGTA
Organism: Rivularia sp. PCC 7116; assembly: GCF_000316665.1. Lineage (GTDB taxonomy): Bacteria > Cyanobacteriota > Cyanobacteriia > Cyanobacteriales > Nostocaceae > Rivularia. The sequence continues at coordinate 7,228,954 of NC_019678.1, forward strand.
TGAATGCTGTACTTGTCGCTTGTTTTGGCATCTCCTTCCAATTCAGCTAGAAAAGCAGCCATGCAGCGAATGCCGTTACCGCACATTTCTGGTTCCGAACCATCCGAGTTAAAAATCCGCATAGTATAGTCAGTACCATTTTCTCCAGGTAAAGCAAAAATGACACCATCCGCACCGATACCAAAATGGCGATCGCACAACTTGATTGCATCCTGTGGAGTCACTGCCGGTTCAGGTTTTGAGCGATTATCAATCAAAATAAAATCGTTACCTAAACCCTGATACTTAGTAAAATCAATTGCCATTTGTCTATGAGATGAATTATTACAGATATTAGTTGTTGGTTGTTAGTTGTTAGTTGTTAGTTGTTAAAGCCACTAGTCACTATCCACTAACCACTATCAACTATCCACTATCTAACATTCATGTACAAAATGTTGACAGAATTCGATACCTCACTACCAAGCATCAAGCAAGTTCAAAAGTTAATTCAAGAAAACACCCAAATTGAATTAAAGCTCATAACCGGTGATGTAATTGCAGGAAAAGTATTATGGCAAGACTTACAGTGTTTCTGCATCATGTCAGAAGATAATCAAAAAACTACCGTTTGGAAGCAGGCGATCGCCTTCTTAAAGGTTGGGGAATAAATAATCGGCATTGGGCATTGGGCATTGGTAATTGGTAATTGTTAATTGGTAATAATTATTCATTCTTCTTCCTATCCCCCCATCTCCTTATCTCCTTGTCTCCCCATCTCCCTATGCCCCATGCCCCATTCCCCATTCCCCATTCTTCATTCCCTCAACTCATCGAGCGGTAAATAATCGCGTAAAGCTTCTAATTCTGCGGCTTTGACTACTGGGATTGATAATACTGCCCGATCGGTTTTAGGTGAAAATAATTCTTCTAGTTGATTTAAAGCGGTTAATCTACCGCACAATAATAATTGATCGCGGTTTTGCAGTTTGGTTTTGCTGTTGGGATAGCGAATAAATTTTCTGTCTCTTCTAATTGCTTGTATTTCTACGCCATATTCTTGACGGATGTCCAATTCACCCAAAGTTTTTCCTAAAATTAGCGATTTTGTGTTGAGTTTAACCCATTGACAGGCGCTGTTTTCTCCGGGAACTGTTGCTTTCCCCGATGCGAATTCGTCTAGGGCTGCTATTTCTTCGGATGAACCAACTACTAAAAGCTTATCTCCTTCTTCTAAAGTGCTTTTTGCGTCGGGGTAATCTATTTCTAACCCGTTGGTGCGCTTAATTGCCATTAGACTGACTCCTGTTAAGTAGCGCATATCAGCTTGTTCTAAAGTCATTCCTACCAAAGGCGAGTTCATCGGTAGGGAATACCAGCGTTTGTTTAAATCGGCTGTGGCTCGTCGCAAATCGCGGGCTACTTCGGAGGCTGATTGTTCGGGACGAAAATCTAAATAGTGACGTTGGCGGATTTCCTGGATTTCTCGCTGTACTGTTGCTGGTGAGAAGCCAACATCTGTTAGTAGAAACGAAACCATTTCTAAACTAGCTTCAAATTCTGGCTGTACAACTTCTCGCGCTCCTAGTTGGTATAGTGCTTCAATATTTTTATTGTTTGTAGCGCGCACTACTATATTTAATTCTGGATATAATTCTAAACTGCGCCGCAGTGATAGACGAGTACTCATAGGATCGGGGAGAGCGATCGCTATTGCTTTAGCTTGGGTAACTCCTGCTGTTTCTAAGACGTGAAAACTCACGCAGTTGCCGTATACATAAGGAATTTTAGCTTCCCGTAATTGTTGAATTATCCTTTCGGATTGGTCTATAACTACAACTGGGAGTTTGTGAAAAAGCAGCAGTTTTACTAAGTTTTTACCGACTCTACCGTAACCGCAAACTATAACATGGTCTTTTATCGGTAAGTCTTCAGCAACGTCGAGGGGTTTGCCTTCACCATTAAGATAAGGCTTTAGCCAAGGCATTGATTCAGCCCAATCGAATATAATCGGCACCAATCGCAATAGGAAGGGCGTTAAGATTAATGTGACTGCTGTAGTTCCAAGAATAAGTAAATATACAGAGCGAGACACTAATCCTAGCTGTTGCCCTTCGCTAGCCAGAACAAAGGAAAATTCACCAATTTGAGCAAGTCCTAAGCCTGCAATCAAAGCAGTTTTTAACGGATAGCGGAATATTTTGACTAAAGGAGTAATGATTAAAAATTTACCAATAAATACCAAGGTAACTAATCCTAAAATTAATTCCAGATTGTTCCATAAAAATACTGGATCGATTAACATTCCGATTGCAGCAAAGAACAAACTAGCGCAAATGTCTCGCAATGGCTCAACATAAGTTAAAGTTTGGTCGGCGTATTCCACTTCGGAAATCATCAAACCGGCGACAAATGCGCCCATTTCAATGGAAAGTCCTAGTTCTTCTGTTAATAAAGCAATTCCCAAACATAAAGCTACTACACCCAACAAAAACAACTCCCGGCTTTCAGTTTGTGCCAGCAATCGCAATAAAGGCGGAATCAACCATATACCTGTAGCAACAGCACCTGCTGCAAACAAGCCAATCTTTAACAGAGCCATCAGTACCGCAACACCAAGAGTTTCCACGGGTTGATCGAGAGCAGGTAATACTGCTAGCATTAATCCCAATGCTAAATCCTGTACCACCAAAATTCCCAACATTACCTGTCCGTGGGGAGCTTCTGTTTCATTGCGCTCCATCAAGCATTTTAGAACTACCGCAGTAGATGACAAAGATAAAATCGCCCCCAGAAATACACCTTGAACCGGCGAACTTACCCAGCCAACTCCCACCGACACCAGAGCAGTAACTCCGATAGTTAAAATAATTTGTAAACCACCACCACCCAAACTTATTTTCTTAACTTTGTTGAGTTCGGCAAAAGAAAACTCTACCCCCAGGGCAAACAACAAAAAAGCAACACCGAACTGCGCTAAAGTCTCAATTTGAATAAACTCTTTGATTAAACCGAAACCGGCTGGCCCAACCATCATGCCGCCTACGAGATACCCTAGTAAAACGGGTAAACCTAAAAGCGAAGCAAACAGTCCCCCACCCGCAGCCACAGCGAGAACCGAAACTAAATCAACTATTAATCTAAAATCTTCCTGCACAGGCTTATAAAAAAATATATTTATTCCTTGTATCCAGCATACAAAGTTTTGTGAAGACTGTCTCAGGAATCGGCGAGCAGTGAGCAGTGAACAGTAAGCAGTGAACAGTGAACAGTTATTTATTTTCTTCCACCTCTTCCCCCTCTCCCAATCACTTCATCTCCCCGATACGGGAATTTCAATTACGAATTCTGCACCTTTGCCAATTTTAGAATTGCAATAAAGTTTACCACCGTGTTTTTCGACAATAATTTGGTAGCTAATAGATAGCCCTAGCCCGGTTCCTTGTCCGACATCTTTAGTGGTAAAAAATGGGTCAAACAATTTGGAAATAAAAGCTTGGGGAATTCCTAATCCATTGTCAGCAATACGAATCGCTATCCATTGCTCGGATAATTGTTCAGATATAAGTTCTGTACTAATTTTTATTTGACTGGGCTTGTTATTAATCGATTCTATGCTGCGTTTTTGATTGTATTCGTCCAAAGCATCAATAGAATTAACTAAAATATTCATTACGACTTGATTTAACTGTCCGGGATAGCATTTAACTAAGGGAAGAAGTGCATATTTTTTAATAACTTCTATTTCCGGAGAATTAGGTTTTTCCTTAAGACGATTTTGTAAAATCATTAAAGTCGAATCAATTCCCGAATGAATGTTAACTTCCTTGTATTCTGACTCGTCTAAACGTGAAAAATTGCGTAAAGATAAAATAATTTCCCTAATTCTTCTCGTCCCTTCTTGCATAGATTCGAGTAGCTTAATGACATCTTCTTGAATAAAATATAATTCTATGTCTTCAATAAAGGCTGCAATTTCTTCTGGGGGGTGAGGATAGCAGTTTTGATATAATCCGAGTAATTTTAATAAATCTTCGACATATTGAATTGCAGGACTAATATTGCCGTGAATAAAGTTTGTTGGATTATTAATTTCATGAGCAACTCCTGCAACCATCTGTCCAATAGAAGACATTTTTTCGCTTTGCACTAATTGAGCTTGAGTACGTTTTAAGGTACCCAAAGCCTTTTTTAATTCTTGGGTTTGTTTTTGGAGTTTAATTTCGTTGCGTTTTCTTTCGCTAATATCTCTAACTACGGTTAACCCGTGAAGTTTACCGTTATAAGTGCAGCTTGTTCCTTTTATTTCAACATCCAATTTTGAACCATCTTTACGTACATCAACTGCTTGAGCATAAAACTTCTTTCCTTGTTGAATCTCTTGAGAGAACTGTTGAAATAAATAATGATAATCGGAATCGATAAAAACTGTCGGATGTAAGCCGATAAATTCTGATGGCGAATAACCATGCATATCACAAGCAACAGGGTTAGCTTTGACTAATAAACCCGTTTCCAAATCATTAATCAATAACCCGTCGCTAACATTTTCAAAGATATGCCGATATTGTTCTTCTTTTTGACTTAACTCTAGTTCTATCTGCTTGCGTTGGGTAATATCTGTAGTAGTAACAATTAACTTATAAATTCTATTTTGTATGTCTCGCATGGGAGTAACAGCTATTAGCCACCATGTTTGAATATCATTTAATTCAAAAGTTTCTTCAAAATACTGAGTTTTACCTTTAGTTACACAATCACGATAGCGTTGATTGTAAATCGCAGCCATTTCTACAGGTAGCGCTTCTGTTACTGTTTTTCCCAGCATTGAAGCCATAGCCATAGGAGCATTTTTAGCCATTGCGGGATTAAAATCTACAAAGCGAAACTCTTTACCAGCTTCTAACACTTCAAGAACAAAGATACCGTAATCAACACCTTCCCAAATACTTTGTAAAAACAGTTGTTGTTGCTCTACTTGCTCCTGAGATATTTTTTCTTTTGTAATATCAATAACGCAACCACACCAGATAATAGAGTTATCTTCTTCCATTCTTGGTTCGGAAATACCTTTCAACCACTTTGCTTTACCAGAGTCAGTAATAATTCGCCATTCACATTCCCATTTTTGAAGAGTTTGAGCAGAATCGACGATTTTTTGATTTACTAAAGCTATATCTTGGGGATGAATTAGCTCAAACAACATATCCGAATTTTCTAATGCTTGTTGCGGTTCAATTTCCCAAAGTAGCTTACACCCATCGGAAACATAGTTAAAGGATTTATTACCGTCAGCTTGCAGGCAAAATTCATAAATCATCCCCGGTACGTTATCAGTCAATCGAGTTAATCTTAATTCTGTATCAACTAATTGTTGAGTACGTTTTCTGACTCTCAGTTCTAATTCTTGATTTAACTCTTTTAGTTTAAATTCTGCTTGTTTATATTCGCTGATATCGCGTATATTGGCTAAAATTAAATCTCGCCCATTTAAATTTATCCGACGTAAGAATATTTCAACATCAAATATTTTTCCACTAGTATAATGTTTAGCTTTCCATTCAAAAAGTTTACTTTTCCCTGCAATTACTGTTCGCCAAATTTCTGGTAATTCTTCAAAAGGATTATCTGGGCTAGAGTAATCTGTTGCGATAGATAAGTTAATAGCTTCCTGATAATTTACTCCATACATTTGCAGCATTTTTTGATTGACATCAATAATGTTGCCATCTAAATCGTGGATAAAAATGGCATCATACACGCTATCAAATATAGTGCGTAAATTAGCTTCAGTTACCTTTCTTTGGGTTATATCAACTATACAGCCATACCAAACAATATAACCATCTGTATTTTTTTCTGGTTTAGAAAAGCTCTGCAACCACTTTTGTTTACCTGAAGGAGTCGTAATTCTAAATTCACATTCCCATGTTTGAAAATTTTGGGCAGATTCGATAAATATCTTTTGTAAAATTGCTGCATCATCCGGATAAATCATGTCAAATAAAATATCGGGATTTTGTTGCACCACTTCTGGAGAAACTTCCCAAATTGATTGACATCCACTGGAAACGTAAGGAAAAGAGATATTACCGTTTGGCTGAATCTGAAAGTTGTAAATTATCCCCGGAACATTATCGGCAAAATTATGTGATAAGTTGCAAGTCTGACATTTTACGTCTTGTGCTTCAGTTTTCTGGTAGGCATCTTCTAATTTTTTAACTCGATCGCGCAGTGAAATAAGTTCTGCCTGCATTTGTTCGTATACATGTTTATCAACGGTAATAGTTTCTTTCATCGCTGCGATTTCTTACCTCTGTAAGCGTTATATAAAGACTCGTAGTTATAAAAATTTTGCTGCTATGTTCTGCTTTTGTAGTATTAACCGACCCTACAAAGATGACATTATCTGGCACAATAATCATAGGTAGCCATCGGCAGTCAAGAGTTATGACAAAATCAAAGGTAAATAACTTATTGAATGTTTTCGCAAAAAAAAATTAAAATCAGAATAAAATTATAAATAAACTCATATTTGAACGAATACCGTAAGAATACCCAATTATTACTTATTCATTATTTATGTTTTTTTCTATCTGTTAATAAGATTTTTTTTGATTTATTTATAATAAATTGATAATAAACACATTCATGCTTAATCAATTCTTGGCACACCACTTTTGACTCTTAATTGTTAACTCATTATGAACATACTTTGGTTTCGTAGAGATTTACGTTTGAGTGATAATGAAAGCGTCTTTAAAGCAGTTGCTAATAACGCTGAAGTATTGCCATGCTTTATTATCGATCCTTGGTTTTTTGAATGGAAGGATGTTGGTAAAGCGCGAGTTAGATTTTTGTTTGAATGTTTAGAAAATTTAGATGTTAACCTGCAAGAAATAGGAAGTAAGCTATTTATATTTGAAGGTAACTCGGTAGATGTTATACAAAATATTACCAAAGAACTCATACAGAAATCCTATCAGCCAAAACTGTATTTTAACCGCGACGTGCAAGTTGAATATGGAGTTACAAGAGATAAATTAATTATCGATTTTTATCAACAACAAAATTTAGAATGCTATATCGGTTTAAGTAACTTTATTCAACCGCAGGAATGTCGCGAAGAATGGTTTAACGAATACTATACTTATCAACGGAATTCCTTGTATCCAGCCCCAACTGATATTAATACACCAAAAATATCTTTCAAGTCTCCCCAACTAACAGTCAAAGAATTAAAACAGAAGTATAGCGTTTTTTGGGAAACAGATAAAATATATTTTCCTGGTGGAGAAACAGAAGCAACAGCAGTATTAAACTCATTTCTCTCTAGCAGGTTTAAAGGATATCATTGGAAAGTTTCTCGCCCTTGGATGGCGCAAAAAAGAGCTACATCACACCTTTCTCCTCATCTTGCTTTCGGCACTGTTTCTACAAGGATGGTGTATCAAAAAACAAAAAAACGTGCCGAGGAACTAGAAAAACAGCCCAAAGCGGGATTTTCTTTAAAAGCGTTTCGCGATAGATTGCGATGGCATGATAGTTTTACGCAACGCCTGTACTCGCATCCAGAAATTGCTTATACTAATCGTTTTCCGGAATTTGACGAATATTATCAGCCAGATGAATTAACACCCGAAAAGCAAGAACTTTTTGAGGCTTGGTGTGAAGGCATGACAGGCTTCCCAATGGTAGATGCAAGTATGCGTCAATTAAAAAGAATGGGTTGGATGAACTTCCGAATGCGGGCAATGTGTGCGACTTTTTTAACAATCAATTGCGGTATTTCTTGGCATCATGGAGCCAAGCATTTTATGAATTGCTTGGTAGATGGAGATTTAGCTATTAATAATTGGCAGTGGCAAATGCAAGCTGGAATTACCAATCCTCTGAGCGATACTTTTCGTATTTATAATCCTACTAAGAATTTACAAGATAAAGACCCAGAATTAAACTTTATCTACCATTGGATTGAAGAATTAAGAGGTTATAGCTTACCAGAAATCATCGCTGGAGAATATATTAATTACAGCTACTATCCGCAACCAATAGTTGATTGGTCGCAAACACGTAAAGTTAATGGTAAAATTGTTTCCAATTTACGTAAGAAAGTCAAAGCAAGATTAATTTCTGAAAAAGGGGAAGAATACTACAATGCAACAGCGACAAAGCGAACAGTAGAAAAGTATCGTGAATCCAAAGATAGACAATATCGCGAAGCTCAAGATAAACAAGCAAAAATTTTAAATGAAAACGGTTAATAATCCCCTACATTCATTTCAAATCAAATTTTTTGCCAGTATCATAACCTCGGTTTATTTCTAATTTCACAATCAAATAATGATGATTTGACGACTAGAAATCGGGGTTATTCGGACTTATTAAAAGTAGTGCAAGATACTAGTTTAAAAAAGTCTGTCATTCGTTTAACTCACCAACTTCAAAAGTTTGATTTTCTATTGTTATTTTATCACCAGTAACTAACTTTCTTCCACGACGAGTTTCTAGAATACCGTTGACTTTGACAGCACCATCGACAATTAAATGCTTTGCTTGTCCGCCGGTTTGTACGATACCTAATAATTTTAAAAATTGGTCGAGTTTTATCATAATATTTTAATAGTTTTAACTACCAATTATTAATATCATACTTTCAAGGCTATGTGAAATATTGCATTAAAATTGATTCTAATTTGACAATACCAATTGGTTTACTTACAAAATCATTTGCCCCAGCTTGAATAAATTTATTTCTTGAATTATCATCCTTGCTAGGTGTCATAACTATCACAATCGTACCTTCTAAAGCCGGAAGTTTTCGCAAAGCTGCAAGCAAATCCAAGCCATTGAAATTTCCTAATTGAATATCTAGTAAAATCAAATGCGGTTGAAAAATACGAACTTTTTCTAAAAAACTTTTCCCATCTAATATCCACTCAACTTGATAACCTATTGTTTGTAAATAATCTTGCAGCAGTCTACCAGTATGTTCGTCATCTTCTACTAAGACAATACGTTTATTATTTAGATTATTTCTATCACCTATATCATTATCAAGATAATGAACTTTTGCTTCCCATTTGTTCATCTCCTTTTCTTCATCAAATTCACTATCGGGAATAAACAATGTAAATCTACTGCCTTTTTCAGGAGTTGATTCAACTGTTACATCTCCACCGTGCAAGCGAGCCAATTTGCGAGTTAAAGCTAAACCTAAACCAGTGCCCTCATACTGACGATTTAATCGAGAATCAAGTTGTTTGAAAGGTTCAAATAAATATTCAAAATGATGCGATTTGATACCGATACCAGTATCCGAGACTCGAAATGCAATCCCTTCAGGTAGCTTTATCACTTGTAAAGATACTTTACCTTCAGAAGTAAACTTAATTGCATTTGTAAGTAAATTCAATAACATTTGTTTGATTCTACGTTCATCCGCAACACAGGAATCTGCTCTTTTATCGATGGCATAGGTTAACTCCAACCCTTTATTTTCAGCAAGTTCTCGTACCGTTGAGATAACGTATTTACATAAATCTTCTACTTGCAAAGGAAACAAGGATAAATTTTCTTTTCCTGCTTCGACTTTTGACAAATCCAGAATATCATTGATTAATGATAATAAATGCACTCCACTGCTATAAATACAATCGATATACTCTCTTTGTTTATCATTCATTGAGCCAACTATTTCTTGTTGTAGCAACTGCGATAAACCCATAATTGCATTCAGAGGAGTTCTTAATTCATGACTCATAGTTGCCAAAAATTCGCTTTTAGCTCTACTGCCAACTTCTGCCGCTTCTTTACTTTCACGTAATTGTAATTCCGTTTCTTTACGCTCGCTAATGTCTTCGACAATTGCAAGAAAAAATTTTGGCTTTCCGTTAGGGCGTGCAATCAAGGAAATGCTTAAATGAGTCCAAATTTTCTTATTCTTTTTGTGTAAAAGCTGTCTTTCAATTTCCAAACCCTCAATGTTGCCCAGCATCAATTGCTTGTAATTTTCTACGTCATTGTTTTCAAAACAGAGATAGTTTGCAAAACTTTCGCCATGAAGCTCGTTAAAATTATATTCGAGCATTCTACAGAGCGCTGGATTTACATTGACAATTCTTCCTCTTATATCTACTAAGCAGATGCCCATAGAAGAGCGTTCAAAAATTGCCTTAAATTGTGCTTCGCTCTGCTGCAAAATTTTTTGTTCGGCTTTTGTTTTGCTCGCTTCTATTGCGAATGTAACAAAATCTGCGATAGAACTAGCAAAACTTTTCTCTTCTGATTTGCACTGATGCCAAGTATTGAGATTGTCATGACTGTATATAAAACATACTATACCCGCTATATTACCTCTAAGCCAAACTGGTACATTTAAGACAGATGTGGTACCAAATGTGGCAATATAAAATTTAAATAGCTCTTGAGCTACATTTGTTTCTGCAATATTATCTAAATAATTTATACCTAAATCTAAAGCTGCAAAATAATTCGGGTAGTCTGGTTTTCTTAAAGTAATCGATTTTAAATGGCTGTTATCTTCATAACTATATAAATCTATATTTTTTAATTCAGAAAGTTCTTGATTGTACAACCAAACGCCAACTTGTTTAACATCTAAATTTAACCCAGCAGTTTGTATTATTTCCCGTACAGATTCACTTATATCTCCTTGAGCAAAAGTTCTGCTGCTAGCTAGTTTTATCAGAATTTTGCTTTGATTTTTTAAGAGATTTTCTTTTTTTTGTAAAGCTGTTTCTACCCGATTGCGTTCTGTAATATCTCTAACTGCTGCTACACGTATATTCTGAGAAAGATTGGAAATTGTTTTGCCTTGGATTTCTGCTAGGAATGTAGAGCCATCTTTTCTTTTAGCGGTAACTTGATACGGGCTTTCATTGCCACTCAAAATATTTTGACTAATTAATGCTTGCGATTCTGATGTAACTAATTCATACCCGTTTTTACCAATTAACTCTTCAACTTCGTAACCCGTCATCTGAGCTAAAGTATGATTTACATCTAAGATAATTCCTCTATCGTGTAGTATTATGCCTTCAAAAGTAGCTTCCGACAAAAAACGCCATTTCGCGTTTTCACTCTCTTGTATCTTGCCATCATCAAACTTTTTCCGTCTCTCGATTGCAGATATTATTGCCCGTCTCACATGACTATTGCTGCGATCATTTATTACCGTTACTTCATCTGCTCCAAACCTAATAGCTTTTTGTAAAGCTGCTTCGTCTTCATTTTCACTCAACACCACAATTGCAGTATTACTTAGCTGCGAACGAACTAAGGAAATACTGTCAAAATCTTGAATACTCCTCAAAGGTAAATCTAAAATAGCCGCGTCAATGGAATTAAACTTCAATACCGACTGAATATCAGACAAATCCTTTACTACACTCAATTGATGAGGCATAAGTCTTCTTTGCAGCCAATTGCTACTATTTTGTTTATTTTTTAACAGTAGAATACAATATTTATTTGATATCATGCTCGTCACCAATAGAGCAATTATGTGTTAATGAGGCAATTAAAGCATTATTTAGTGTCTCATGATAAGCCACAATTATCTGAGAATATCAAAATAGCATTCATTTTTGCTACATTGAATCATTAAAAGCTTAGAGTCAAGCATGATAAGCATTGCTATCGCTAATTTGTTTGATTCTTGCTGCATACTTTTACTAAATTTTAGCTGCCAATATTACTGTAAACTGCTTATATATTCAATAAATTAATACTATATTGCTGATATTTTAATCTTTAGATAGATTAATTTCATTATTGAAGCTGTTCTAAATTAGTAATACCAATTCTGTATGAGGCTGCGCTTAATCGCCCTCAGCCTGGAAGGCTGGGGCTACTGAAACTAAGCCCGCCTACGCGGGCTAAATTAGGCGCATCTTTATAAAGAAATGGTATAAGTAGTTAATGTCTTCGAGTTGAGTCATGACGAAAGACAGCACCAGAATAATTTCCTTGATTCCGAGCGGAACTGAAATATTAGCCGCCTTAGGTTTGACAAAAGCAATAGTCGGACGTTCCCATGAATGCGATTTTCCTCCTGAGATTCTAAACCTTCCCGTTTGCACTCAAGCTAGATTAAATAGTAATGCCGATAGCGGCGAAATTCACAATCAAGTTAACGATTTATTACAATCTGCTTTGAGTATTTATCAAATTAAAACAGATATTTTTGAGCAATTACAACCTACTCATATTATTACTCAAGACCAATGCGATGTTTGTGCTGTCAGTTTTGGAGAGGTGGAAAACGCTCTCAAAAGTCTGACTAATTCTTCTCCACAAGTCATTTCTCTACAGCCAGATGTTCTCAAAGATGTTTGGAACGATATTAAGCGAGTTGCTCAAACTTTTAATGTGGATTCCGAGCCGCTATTAGAAAACTTACAGCATCGAATTCAAATAATTGACGATAAAACTCAGTCACTTTCTACCGTCAATATTCCTACAGTCGGCTGTATTGAATGGACTCAACCTTTAATGAGTGCATCAAATTGGATTCCTGAATTGGTTAATTATGCCGGAGGAAAAGCTTTATTTAGTTCTATAGGTAAACCTTCCCAGCAATTTGGATGGGAAACTTTTGTAGAAGGCAATCCAGATATCATTATATTTATGCCTTGCGGTTTTGATTTGAATCGCACTCGCACCGATGCCCAGCTATTGACTCAAAAACCTGAATGGATGCAGCTGCGGGCAGTAAAAAATGATCGAGTTTATATTACAGACGGTAATTCTTACTTTAACCGTCCCGGACCGCGTTTAGTAGATTCCTTAGAAATTTTAGCAGAAATTATTCATACGGAAATCTTTGAATACGGTTATCAAGGTAAAGCTTGGGAACAGTTAACAGTGAACAGTTAACAGTGAACAGTTAACATTGAACAGTGAGCAGTTAACAGTGAACAGTGAAATATAATACCTTTAATCTATCCCCCATTACTATTTATCCATTTAATTAAAGGCTGTAAATTTTCTGGTATTGCGCTTTCTGTTACTGTCACGGTATGTTGCCTACAATCATCTTTCACTGTCAAAGTATATTGAAAGCGATCGCGCTGTTTGGAATCGGCGGCTATATATGCAGGTAAATCAAAGAAATTGGCTGAATCTATCAATATCTGAACTTGTTGGGCTTGCTCCTGCCGCAATTTAGCTGTATCAACCTCGATAGCTTTACTTATGCCAGCAAAACCACCGCTACGCTCTAAGGATATTAACATTTTGATCGAACATCAAACAGAGGAAGAGTAGAAGGAGTGGGAGTGGGAAAGGAATAATTTTACATATTAACAGTTAACTGCTCACTGCTCACTGCTCACTGTTCACTGTAAAACCCCAACTTCTTTCCAGGCATTATTTACAGCTTGTTGCTCGCTACTTGATTCACCATAAAGTTCTCCTGCAACTGCAATTGTTGTTTCTGCGGCTTGTTTAATATTGGCTTTGGAATCCAGTTTTTCGCATAAGGTAACGTACCAAATTTTTCCCGCTTTGTCCCAAGCGTAACCACCTATTTCTGTTGCTGCTAGATAAAAAGCCCGGTTGGGTATGCCCGAATTTATATGCACTCCACCATTATCTTTTGTACCTGTATAAATATCTTTCATGTGTGCCGGTTGTGGATCTTTTCCAAGTACGGGATCGTCATAAGCTGTACCTGGGGATTTCATCGAGCGAATTGCTTCGCCTTGGACTTTTTCTGTAAATAATTCCACTCCAATCAACCAATCTGCTTCATTTGCAGTTTGATTTTTAATTCGCTGCTTTACCAAGGAACCAAATACATCAGAAAATGACTCATTGAGTGCCCCTGCTTCACCAAAATAGATTAAATCTGCTTCATATTGCGTCACTCCGTGGGTTAATTCATGCCCGATGACATCAGCCGACTTGGTAAAACGGTTGAAAAGTTCGCCATCACCATCACCGTAAACCATTTGACTGCCGTTCCAAAATGCGTTTTCATAATCTTTGCCGTAATGTACGGTTGAATCTAAACGCAAACCTTTATCATCAATAGAGTTGCGATCGCAAACTTCTTTGAAAAAGTCGTAAGTAGCGCCAGCAGCATCATATGCTTCGTTTACAGCTTCATCTTCGCTAGGTGCATCCCCTTCGCTACGTACTATTTGTCCAGGAAGTTCTTGAAGATTTTTGGCATCATATATATTACGGTTTTTTCCACTGGTTTGCGGCGTAACTTGCATGTTACCCAAATTAAACCGCCTACCTCGAATCTGTGCTGAAAGGTTTAAAGTTTCAAAAGCCCATTCACGCTGTCTTGGAGAGCCATTAACTGCCATCTTTTCTAACATGTAAGGCGGGACTATACAACAGATAGGACATCTGTTATTAAGTAAATGTTTGAACCCAAAACTATGCGATTTTGTCCGCTTTTTTCGAGCCATTTAAATATGTTCTCCCTTTTTAATGTAGATATTCAAATTCAGAATGAACAGTTGAAAGTTGTATGTTACGAACATTCTTAGCAATGGATTTTCATCGAATAGCAACCTTATTTAATTGCATTCGATGTTTTACTTAACGAGTTTAAATCATAAAACGAGCGTGAATGTTGGCTATGTTACTTATTGCTGTTTTGTTAAGGCAATAGAGATAATATTTTTTATTGCTATTTGATATTTGTTTATATTTATATTTATATTTATTACTAAATATTTATTTTTTTTCATTAAAAAAACGGGCAAGATGCCCGTACCACAAGAATATAAATGAATATTCCAAAATCCAAAACTTCTAAATAAATCCCCCAAATACCGCCAATTTATAATATTTCCAAGGTACCGCCACTGACTTAAACCCAGCTTTCGCTAGCATTTGCAACTGTGTATCTAAAGTTGCTAATTGGTCTTGACTGGAGTAACCGTAACTAGCAGCATAATCTACAGCATCGCTATTACTCGCTAAGCGAGAACGAACTTTTTCTATAGTGCTTCCTTGTTTTTCTGTCCACTCTTTTCCTGCAGTTTTGTATATTTCTTCTAATATTGGCGATTCTGATAAAACTGGATCTGCATTCCAAAAAGAACCACCCTTCCTAAGACTTTTAGCAATGCGTTGAAATAACTTTGCTTTCATTTCGTCGCTGAGATGATGAATCGCTAATGACGATACACAAGCGTCAAATTCTGTACCGATATCAAATTTTTCGGGATTATTAGCCCATTCACCGAAATCTGCTTCTAAACCACTCCATTGCTGATAACCTGCTTCAACCATCTTCTTTTGAGCAAATTCAATCATTCTCGGTGAATAATCAAGAGCGATAATTTGAGCATCCCGACAGCGATTGAGTATTTTTTTGCTAAGTTCACCCGTGCCGCAGCCTAATTCCAAAATACGACGAGATGTTGAAGGAACGCAGCGAGCAACTGCTTCGAGCATTTCATCATACCCTGGCATTAGTTGCCGCATACCAGCATCAAAATCACTAGTTTGAGCAAATACTTCACCCGGAAATACTTGTGGCATGGAATTTTTTTACCCTGAGAAAGCACTATCAATACAATCATGCATTAATTTCTGTTTTCTATGTCATATTTTTTCTGGAAATATTAATTCAAGATAATTCTGTTGTAATTATCCCCATTTAAAGACTTGAATTGATTTTTACTATTGTCATCGAGGAGACTAACCGCAAAATAAATCTGAACTTAGATAACTAAAGCACCATCTAAGTATACAAAAATAACTAATTTTCTTTAACATAGTAATAGACCTCACTAGTTTTGTGTGGTTGTGTGTTGTAAAACTTAGTTGTAATTTGTCAGGGGTTAAGCCCTGACATTTTTTTTGGCTGCTTTATGCAATAGTTGTTTACCGGTATTGCATTACCTTGAACGAATAATTGGTAATTGTTAGTGAAGAGCAAAAAACAAGATAACTGTAGAAAAATAATCAGGTTGATTGAAAGAACATAAATCAGTCTTTAGTTAGGTTTAGAGTTCAGCCTTTAGATAGATACTATCTTAACTACTATTTTATCAGTTGATAGATTGCCAAAACGTCAAAGCTTAAATTAGAATCTTGATACTTAATACAATTTTTATTTTATAAATTTGTGAAATCAAATACTGATTGTTTTTGGTTCAAAAGTATTAAATGATATTGATGAAGTGAAAATTGATTTTAGATAATCGATAAAAATTCTATTCTTTTGCTTAATTTGGTAGTGGATAATTTATGGCATTTATCGAAACAATTAAAAATAGCGTTCAAGAATTGATTGGTAGTGCGGTTAAAATTTTACCTGCAATATTGACGGCAGCAATTGTTCTGTTCTTGACTAGATTTGCGGCTCAATTTACTCATACACTTGCTCAAAATATAGCAAAAAGGACAGTCAGCAGCAGATCGCTGCAATTTTTGATGGCGAAAATTGCCTCAACAGTAACTTGGATTTTTGGCATTCTTCTTGCTTGTGTAATTGCTTTTCCCGGTTTAAGATTGGGAGATATAATTGCAACTCTTGGGCTTAGTTCTGTTGCAATCGGTTTTGCTTTTCAAGATATTTTCAAAAACTTTCTTGCAGGTATATTAATACTTTTACAGCAACCTTTTCGTATTGGCGACCAAATAATTGTTAGCGATTATGAAGGTACTGTCGATCAAATTGATATTCGTACTACGGAAATTATTACTTACGGTGGAGAAAGAGTTGTAATTCCCAATTCAACAGTATTTACCAGTGTAGTTCAGGTTAGGACGGCATTCGATCACAGACGTACCGATTTAGCTGTAGGGGTAGACTATAATACTTCTTTATCTGAAGCGTCAGATATTTTAGAACAAACAATTTCCCAAGTAGAAGGTGTTTTAGATAAACCAGCACCAGAAATTGATTTAGTTTCTTTCGGTGATAGCTCCATTGATTTTATCATTCGCTACTGGACTCTACCCCAACAAAAACAAGTCCGCCGCACTCAAACTAGAGCAATTTTGAGTATAAAGCAAGCTTTTGACAGAGCCGATATCAACATTCCTTACCCGATTCGTACTCTATATTTCTACAATCAAGAAAAATATAACGATTATATGTCCGCTCCAAACGATGGAAAAGCACCGAGGAACACAGATTTCAGCAACCATTAAAGTTAAAGACTTATAACGAGTAATAAACTCGCTCCTAAATAATCTAACGAAAAGTACAATTAAAAGCCTAAAGCCTGGTAAAAGGTTTACCAGGCTTCTTGATTAAGATTTATTAAGGTCAAATCTTTACTTTTGGTCAATGATTAGGAGAGTTTAGAATTTTAACAACTAAAGTTTACTTAACTCATAGCAAACAACGCATTTTTACATTTTCCTATTTAGGATATTGGCTTACCTCAATTTGGTAGATGCCACTTTTTTAATGCTGAAATTTACCTGGGCTTTGACCGGAGACACATTGTCATTTACCCAACTGAGCCTATGAATGCCTTGCTTGTGCCTTACTTATTAAGTTATCACCTATGAGAAAAAATGAAATCCCCTATTAACCTAACTTTACTACTCTTCAAATTCTGTAATAATTAAGTCTATTTTGGTAATTGGGGATTGGTAATTGGTAATTGGGCATTGGGCATTGGGCATCGGAAGAGCGATTAACTCCCTACTTATTTAAAACTGCTCACTGCTCACTTTTCACTGTTCACTGTTCACTGACTACCAAGTCCACATCACGGGGCTATCATCTTGATGACTGGTGACGATTCTTCCGATAGTGTCTATTTCTTTTAGTTCTTCTTGGGAAAGTTTCACTTCGGCTGCTTGAGCATTGGATATTACGTGTTCGGCAATACGCGCTCCGGCTATAGCATTAGCTTGAGGTTGAGCAATTAACCATGCTAGGGATAGCTGCGCGAGGCTGCACTTATGGCTTTCGGCTATGGGGCGAAGTTTATCTAAAGCTTGTTGAGCGCGTTTCATACTTTCACCTTGAAATAGCTGGTTATCAGCACGATTATCGCCCTCTTGGAATTTATGGGAAGCATCAAATTTTCCGGTGAGCAATCCTTGAGCTAAAGGGGAATAAGCCAGAATCGAAATATTATTTTCAATACAGTAAGGCATGGCATCGTTTTCTACTTTTCGCCAAAACAAAGAATAAGGTGGTTGCAAACTGTCGATTCTGCCGTATTGTGCAGCTTCTTCTAATTGAGCGCGTGAAAAATTAGATACGCCTATAGCTCGGATTTTACCTTGCTCTTTGAGGTGATTAAGAGCATTCATTGTCTCTTCTATGGGAACAATTTCGGTATTAAAGGCACCACTCGGCCAATGAATCTGGTATAAATCAATGTAGTCAGTTTTGAGGTGCTTCAAAGAACCCTCGCAAGCTTCGATAACTTCTTGATATTTAAGATGGCTGGCGAAAACCTTAGTTGCATATTCAACTTTATCCCTTACATCTGATAATGCTTGGGCAACAATTTTTTCTGAATGCCCTGTACCATAGACTTCAGCAGTATCAATAGTAGTGATACCATTTTCA
Source organism: Rivularia sp. PCC 7116 (assembly GCF_000316665.1). Lineage (GTDB taxonomy): Bacteria > Cyanobacteriota > Cyanobacteriia > Cyanobacteriales > Nostocaceae > Rivularia. The sequence goes on from NC_019678.1 coordinate 7,247,468, forward strand.
AAAGCCGCTCGTATGGCTTTAACTGAATCATCATCCTTGATTCCTACCCACCACTTTTTGCCAGCTTGCCATGTTCCCATGAGAATAGGCGTAATTTTGACTTCAGATGTACCCAAGTTGCGTTTTTCCATGATTTTCAAGTTACCCTTGATGCATATTTACAATTCGACTAGAAACCCAGTTTCTTGCCAATTCAACCCGAGTGCTATATTCCGGGCTACTTGTCTGGATTCTAAAATAATAGTTTGACCGATTAAAAGCAGAATAGAAAATACGAGCTTCAAAATATCTATTTTTATCAAAACCTAAAATCACAAATGGAATTAACTACAAATCACGCACTTAAAGAATGGGCGATCGCTATTAATGCTTTAGAAACAGGAAAAACTATAATGCTGCTGCGTAAAGGCGGCATTCATGAAAAGGGTGGAAGCTTTCGGGTTGCTTACAACAGAGTTTTGCTATACCCTACCTACGAACATCAAAAAACTTCGATGCTCAAACCAGATTATGCCAATCAAGTTGTTCAAGTAGCACCCGATTGGCGACCTAAAAGCATTAATATCGCTAGTTATGCTGAGATTAGCCATATTTTACCCATTATTAACGATGCAATCATTAATGCTTTATTTCCATTCCATATCTGGAATCAAGAATTTGTTAGCGATCGCCAAAAATGGAAACCCCAAAAACCCTTATTCGTGCTGCTATTGCGGGCATACAAACTAGCAATTCCTCAAGTGATTGAATATAACCCGCGATATGGTGGATGTAAATCTTGGATTGAATTAAATAAATCTATTTCCCTCGAAGCTGCCAAACCGGTGTTATCAGAAAATGCTTACTCAGAATTAGCAACTCAAATCTGCGAAATTATTGGCGATTCTTCGGATGTTTCTGGTTTAAATTAGAAAAAATATAAATGTTCAATCAGTTCTAACAACCTGCTGTTAAGCCTTTGCAAGATACTGAATTTTTAAATACTAAATTATACAGCATAAAAGTAATTAAAGCTACACACGCTTAGTATATTTACATATAAAATTAGACAAACGCGGATGTTTGCAATTGGTATTCTATTCTCTCGATTCCACGGAATATTTTGTCTGTGGCTAGTATTTACTTAGAGAAGAAATATCAACTTTCATTCCTAAATAGAGTATCAACAAGTACTAACACATACTGCCTACAAAATGAAGAATGCAATAATCGTTATTTATATCTTATAGCTCATTCTTCAAAATATCCGGAAAGGGCAAGACAGTACTTGACAGATATCTGTAATTATGTTTTCAATGCGAAATCCAAAGGAGCTTGTATGAAAAGAATGTGCTGGTTATCCACTTCTGGTCAAAACAAAGAGAAAATTTTGCACTTGCAGACAGCACCGAATGAACCTTGGCGACCATACACCGCTTTTCGACAAATTGCAGTACCAGATTATAAAATACCTGGGGGTTCCAAAGGATGGGCAACGTATCAAAAATTATTAAAAGCTGGTTGGACATTAGTACCCAGCGCCCGTGCCAAAGAATTTTCACCATCAAACATTAATAACGCTTCACACAAATAGGGCATTGGGCATTGGGAATTAGGTAATTGGTAATTGGTAATTGGTAATTGGTAATTGGAATAATTATTTATTCTCCTCTGTCCCCCTCTTCCCATGCCCCATGCCCTATGCCCAATTCCCAATTAAATTCCCCTAGCCTCACCTTCACCTCTGGAATCGGCAGCGCCTTCAAGGGTACCGTCTGGTTTGACAATAATCAGGTTTGAATTGCCCCAAGGTTTGGTTTGTCTAATTTTGTGTCCTCGTCGCTTTAATTCTTGCAAAGTAACTGCATCCAATCCCCAAGGTTCGACGCGCAATGTATCGGGGAACCATTGGTGATGTACGCGGGATGCGGAAACTGCTGCGGCTGCATCCATTTCGTATTCTAAAACGTTAAGGATAATTTGCAGAACTTGAGTGATGATAGTGCTACCTCCAGGGGTGCCCAATGCCATCCGCAATCTTCCATTTTCGGTGACAATTGTAGGAGTCATGCTTGATAGAGGAGTTTTCAAAGGTGCAATGGAATTAGCTTCGTTGCCCAGTAAGCCGAAAGCATTGGGGACTCCTGGGGCTGCGGCAAAATCATCCATTTCATTATTCAGAACTATTCCCGTTCCTGGTGTGACTACACCGGCACCAAAACCCAAGTTGATGGTAAAAGTCAAACTGACAGCGTTTCCTTGTTCGTCGATAACTGTCAGATGACTTGTTTCTGTAGATTCTCGGTATTTTTTATTGTTTGATTTTGGATTGGGAATTGCAGGAATTAATCTTGATGGTTGAGTTTGACTAAATTTCTGTAACGTCTCTTTGCTAACTGGCTTTATTTGAGTTGAAGGGTTTGCACGCTGCATATTAATTTGTCGGCGGCGCAGTTTTGCATAATCCGGATTGATTAGCTGCTGTTGGGGAACTTTAACAAAATCGGGATCGCCTAAATATTCCGAACGGTCAGCATAAGCAATTCGCATAGCTTCTACTATTAAATGTATCGCGTCGGGGTGGTGCCATCCCAAAGATTTTAAGTCTGTATCGCCGATAATATTTAACATCTGCAATAAATGAATGCCCCCCGATGATGGTGGTGGCATTGAACAAACCCTAGCTTTACGAAAATTACCGCAAACTGGATCGCGCCAAATTGGTTTATAGGATTTTAAGTCTTCTAAGGTAATCAAACCGCCATTTTTCGCCATATCGTCGGCAATAGCACGAGCGATTCTTCCCGTATAGAAACTTTGAGGATTTGCAGCGATATCTTCTAAAGTATTTCCTAAGTCTTTCTGTACGAGCCTTTCTCCTGGTTGATAATAATTTCCGTCACGAGTAAAAATAGTTCTTGCCGCTTGATTGCTAGCAATCATTCTCTTGCGTCTTTTAACAGCACCCACAAACCTATTTTTGACAATAAAACCATTTTTCGCCAATCTAATTGAAGGCGAAACAACTGTTTTCCAAGGTAATTTGCCATAACGTTGATGAACTTCATACATACCCGCTACAGTGCCTGGTGTACCCACGGCTAAATAACCGTTAATGCTTGCATTGCGACGTACCTTACCGGCATCATCCAAATACATCTTTTTTGTTGCTTTTAAAGGAGCGCGTTCGCGAAAGTCTAAAGCCTTGATTCTACGTTTCTTGGAGTCGTGTAATAACAAAAAACCACCACCACCGATTCCAGCAGAAAAAGGTTCCACCACCGAAATTGCAAAAGTAGTCGCTACGGCAGCATCTACAGCATTACCGCCTTTTCGTAGCATTTCTAACCCTGCTTCGCTTGCTAAAGGATGGGCTGAAACGACCATTGCTTTTTTACCGCGCAAAGGTTGTTTAAAAGCAGCACTAGCAATTTGAGCGTAAAAAATAACGCTTAATAAAATGATTGACCGAGATAAAACACGCATATAATTTTCTTATAAAAGAAGTAAGAAAATTTATATCATGAAGCAAGGGCGTTTGTATTTTAAGATTTATGGTTAAGTTTGAAGGTTAAATAAATTTAGATTGCTATATATTTTTGCATAAATCCAGGAATGGCCGCAATTGTCATAAGGCTTGGGTTGGTGCGTGACAGGAAAACCTTATTATTGCCTTATAAATCAAGCGAACTGTCACAGCAGCCTACAAGCAAAATGTGCCAGTTGCGGCCATTCCTAAAATCTTTATAATTAAGAGACTTGCACTAACAGATTAAATCGTTAATTAATAATTATTAGTTGATTTACATGGAAACAAAAGGCGATTTACCCCTTAGTTTTTTAAAAGATAAAAATACATTACCAATCATTGAAGCATATTTTGAATTTGTTCAACTTAAACAGCTTTATCGTCAAGGTTGGCTGAATCAAGGTATATCACCTCAAAACTGTGAAAGCGTTGCAGAACATTCTTTTTGTGTAGCTTTGTTAGCTTTATTTTTAGCAGACCAATATTCAATCAAAGTAGATAGCGCCAGAGTAATTAAAATGGCATTAATTCACGATTTAGGAGAAGTATATGCCGGAGACTTTACCCCCACAGATAATATTGATAAAAATCAGAAGTATCAATTAGAGAAACAATCTGTCGTCAAAGTTTTAGGAAAACTTCGCAATGGGCATGAGTGGATTGCGTTATGGGAAGAATACGAACAAGGTGAATCAGCAGAATCGCAATTTGTTAGACAGCTTGATAAATTAGAAATGGCTTTACAGGCTAGTGTTTACGAGCATCAAAACAATCTAAATTTATCTGTGTTTTTTGCTTCAGCTAATCGCAGTTTATCTTCAGTCGAATTAAAGTTTATATTTAGTAATTTAGAATTATTGAGAGTTTCATAAATATAAATCAGTCACTGAAAATATTCTTCAACAGATTCGCTTGATATTAAATTAGGATTTAATTTGCTTATTATAAATACTTGGTAGAGATATTTTGATAATTACTTACCAAACCCCAATTAATTTGGGGCTTTTTATATATTGCTAAGAATCAATCCTTGTATTGATGTATAAACGACCGCTACCACGATGATTTTTTCGTGGTTTTGGCGATCTAGTTTTTGCTTCTTGACGAATATTTAGTTGATTTTTAGGAGTTTGAAATATAGAATTTTGGATAAACGAAGGTGACGCTACTAAAATTAATAGCGATAAAACAGTGTATATAATTTTCATAGTCTTCGAGCCTATATAAGAAAACTTAGGATTAATACAAAAACCTACATCCGTTATCACACTGATTACAAGTAAAATAGAATACAATATTTTTTTAATTACTGGGAATAAATTACTTTTTAATAGATCTTCTATTGTCGATAAGAATTAATGATATCCACGCACGATAAAAATATAGAGATACAAGCTTATTGCTTCTCTATATTGTTTTGAGTATCAGTAAATTAAAGAAAAATTTAATAGACTATTGGTATGCTGGTAGTCTATTAGAGGCAAAGGTCGTAATAAAATAACTTCTGACTCGAAAATTTTAACTTCTAACAAAAGTAAATAAGCAAGAGCAAATTAGGTTTAAAACAGATAAAATAATTTATAAGTTATAATCTCAAATTTCCAATTTCAAACTCTGAACTCCTAACTTTTTTAAGATGCAAAGTGTTGTTGTGACTGGTGTTTCTACAGGCATCGGTTGGGGTGCGTTGAAAGTACTAAGCAGTAAAGGTATTCATATATTTGGTAGCGTTCGGAAGTCGGAAGATGCAGAACGTTTATCTACTGAATTTGGCGACAGTTTTACACCTTTAAGACTTGATGTTACTGACGAAAAATCTGTAGGTGAAGCTGCGGAACAAGTTCGCGAGCAAATTAATGGTAATAACTTGCTTGGTTTGGTTAATAATGCTGGAATTGCCATCGGTGGTCCATTAATGCATCAATCTATTGCCGATTTTAGAAAACAAATCGAGGTCAATTTAACTGGACAACTAATTGTGACTCAGGCTTTTTTACCTTTATTGGGGACTGATTCTACTTTCCAAGGAAAACCGGGAAGAATTATTAATATCAGTTCTGTTAGTGGAAAAATTACGCCACCATTTCTTGGCGCTTATAGCGCATCTAAGTGTGGATTAGAAGCAATTTCTGAAGCGTTACGTCGCGAACTAAATATTTATGGGATAGATGTAATTATAATTGGACCGGGTTCCATAGCCACACCAATTTGGGATAAGGCGGAAAAGATGGATTTTTCTCAATATGAAAATACTATATTTGCAGCTTCAATTCAAAAGTTTCTCGATTTCGCATTGAAAAAAGGACGTTCCGGTTATCCTGTAGAAGCCGTAGGAGAATTAATTTGGAAGACTTTGACTGTTGCAAAACCTCGGGTTCGCTATCCTATTGTTCCCAATCATTTCTTGAATTGGACGATTGCAAGATTGCTTCCCAAACGAGTTGTAGATAATATCATTGCCAAGCAACTTGGTTTAAACCGCGATTAATCGCTATTGACAGTCCGGTTGGTGCGTGACACTAAAAACATTATTAATACGTTCCTTCATTAATCAAAGTGTCACAGCAACGGCAATAAAGCGGGAAGAGAATCTACACCGCTTTTTGCCTCCCCTACAAAAAATGTACCGGTTGCATAAGTCCTAATAATCTGCAAATTTACCGAAAATATTGACGAAAAAACAAAGTTTTTGCTCACATATATTAGAGGATGTTTATAAAGTTAATAACTATACTTTATTTGGCAGTTGAAACCGCACCTATATAGCCGAAACTCTTGATGATAACTAGTTGATTTTATTTGCCTGCTTACTTTTAAAACATCCTCTTGTATCGCAATCTTAATGTCTCACAAATGATTCAAGATTGTTATTAATACCGACGGTAAGTACGATAACGACATACTCTACGGTTGCGTTTGTAATAGCAGGTGCGACGACGGTAAATCCGGAAGGGGCGACGGTAGCGACGGCGGTAAATCTTACGAACTCGATAGCGACGACGAGGGCGACGGCGGCGATAAACCCGACCACGGCGGTAAACTCGGCGAGTTCGATAACGTCCAGCCACTAACTCTTCTTTAGGTGTTTCTGATTGAATTTCTACTACAGATTTTTCGGCATTTCTTGAAATTGCTGCATTAACTGGAGGTGCTACTGATAATACAGTCGAAGTTGCAACTAATCCTAAAGCGGCAAATTTAATTAATTTTAACATTAGATTTAAAACCTCTGAATGCTTATATTTACATCAAATGATACATAAGCAGGTTTACAGTTTCTTAATAAGTTCTTGATTTGTGAGCTTTATTTGCAAAACTTATCTAGAAAGAGTCGATTATGTATTGCATCTTAACTGTAAAAACAACTAGACAAACGATTATTCCTTAATCGCTTAATAAAGTTTTTGTAAAGATTAGGAAAACATACTGATATATATAAAACAGTGAAAGTTGGGAGGTGGATAATTATTAGTTGAAAATGAGTTGCTGTTGAGCAAGTAGCAAGTTAGGGGCGTTGCTATGAAGTATGAATTAGATTTAATAGGCAGCCGAAACCCTTGTAGAGAGCGCTTGTATAATGCAACGTCTCAAACAACGTCAAATAAAAACTTCATATTTTGATTCAGTAACGGCAGAGTTTGAGAGTTTTGAATAATTTTCAACCCCCTATCCCTTATCACCACGTAAAATTAGGAAAATGCCATGCAAACAACGCAAATTGACTCAAGAAAGCTAGAACAGAAACTGCGTGCAAAAGTTGGACAAGCAATCGGCGATTACAACATGATTGAAAATGGCGATCGCGTCATGGTTTGTCTTTCTGGTGGCAAGGATTCCTACACGATGCTCGATATTTTATTAACTCTGCAACGTAAAGCACCAATAGATTTTGAGATTCTAGCTGTCAATCTCGACCAAAAACAACCCGGTTTCCCCGAACATATCTTGCCGGAATATTTGCAATCTTTGGGGGTTCCCTACCGCATCGTGGAAGAAGATACTTACAGTAGGGTAAAAAGAATTATTCCTGAAGGTAAGACAATGTGTAGCTTGTGTTCGCGGTTGCGACGAGGTATCTTATATCGAGTTGCGAGGGAAGAAAGTGCCACTAAAGTTGCTTTGGGACATCATCGCGATGATATTGTAGAAACTTTGTTTCTAAACATGTTTCATTCCCGAAGTCTTAAAGCCATGCCACCAAAACTCAAAAGTGACGATGGGGAAAATACAGTAATTCGCCCTTTGGCATATTGTTCGGAAGAGGAAATTCAATCTTATGCATGTATGAAAAAATTTCCGATTATTCCCTGCAATCTTTGTGGCTCCCAAGAAAATCTACAGCGAGTCAAAATCAAGCAAATGTTACAAAGTTGGGAAAAAGAAAATCCCGGTAGAATTGATAGTTTATTTGGCAGCCTGCAAAATGTTGTTCCTTCTCACCTTGCCGATACTAAATTATTTGAGTTTTGAAAATTGAGAGAAACTCTTAGTTATTAATATTATCGATTGTCACCACTACCTTTCAAAGTTCCTTTTGCTCTGCGATTTTCCAGCTTTTGGATATTCGCTTCTAAAACATCGTTAAAACTCAATCCTAATTCCTTAGCTAAAACAGCGACATACCAAGCGACATCGCCTAATTCTAGCTTTAGTTTTTCACGAGATTCTTCATCAAGAATAGAATTGCGATCGCGAATAACTCGCTTGATTAATTCCGAAACTTCTCCCGTTTCACCCGCTAACCCTATGCATGGATATACCCAGTTGTTTCCTTTATTGGGATATATGCCAAATTCAAAAACCCGTTCCTGGTATTTGTCAGCATCCATAATAGAATCGCCTTGGTTTTTCTTGCACAACTTTGAATTATAGAATAAATTTTAACTACCCACTATTCAATTTTGTTCGCTGCTCAACAAGCAGCTTTCAAAATGGGAAAAGCAGTAGAATCAATTAAACTTGGTTTACCAAAGAAATAACCCTGAGCGTAATCAATTTTTAATTCTTGTAAAATATTGACAATCTCTTGGTTTTCTGCAAATTCTGCGATTGTTTTAACTCCAATTGCATCGGCTAAATAATTGATAGCCTGCACCATTGCTTTGGTAACTGGTTCTGTATGAATTTCTCTAATAAATGAGCCGTCAATTTTTAAATAGTCTACAGGAAGATTTTTCAAATATGTTAGCGAGGACATTCCTTTACCAAAGTCATCCAGAGCGAAGCTACATCCTAAAGACTTAAGAGACTTGATAAACTTAGAAGCTTGAGACAAATTATTAATCGCGATAGTTTCTGTAATTTCAAAACAGAATATATGCGGAGGAAAGCTAGATTCCAAGAACTTTTGATACAAGTATTTCAGAAACTGGTTGTCATTCAGAGATGCACCAGAAATATTGATAGAGAAACAGATATTATCCCAATTTGAAAACTTAGCATTGCTCAAATAATTGAATAAATTATCAATTACCCACAAATCAATTCTAGGCATCATTGAATAAAGGTTCGCGACTTCCAAAAATTCTTCTGGAAACAGAACCTTACCGTTATCATCTATTAGTCGAATCAACACTTCATAGTGTATTTTATCGTTGTCTTTGTTTAAAGGAACAATGGGCTGAGTGTATAAACAAAATTTATTTTCGTCTAATGCTTTACGTAATTTTTTCACCCATAATAGCTGGGAATTCTTTCTCGATTTTTCTCTGGCTATATCATGAATATATATTTGTTCCCTATTACGCCCTTGTGCTTTCGCTAAATATAAAGCATGATCGGCAGCTTCTACTAATAACACGGGATTATCATCGCTATTAGGAATAGAACCAGCAATCCCCATACTGACTGTCACTGCTGAAGATACAGAAGAACTTGTATGAGGAATGTTTAATTCTTTTATTTTATTTCTTATCGCTTCTGCAACTTTTAAAGCACCTCTAGCTGGAGTATAAGGCAAAATAATTACGAATGCCCCGCCACCATATCTGGCAACGCAATCAGCCGGACGTTTTGCGGTATTTGCAATCGCATCCGCAATCATTCGCAAACATTTGTCTCCTGCATGGTGCCCATAAGTATCGTTATAAGACTTAAAACAGTCAACGTCGCACATAATTATAGATAACGGTGAAGGAATGCGACGTAAACGATTCCACTCTTGAATTAGCTTTTCATCGAAGAAGCGACGGTTGTAAACTTTAGTCAGGGAATCACACAAAGCCAGCTGTTTTAATTCTTTATTGGCTGTACTAAGCTGATTGCATAACCTTCCTTGTTGAATTCCAATTGCTAATTGATTTACCAAACGTTGGATAAATTGAATTTCTTCTGATTTCCATTGTCTGGTTGTGCTGCATTGATGTACTGTGAGAAATCCCCATAAGAAAAAAGTTCGAGGCGCTAATACTCCGTCAGTTTCATCACTTTTGAAAAGTATGGGTATCGTTAAAGCAGCTTTCACTTGAAAGTGCTGTAAATTATTCAAAGATAAACTATCTAAATTTGATGCCTCAATATCATCTATTGCTTTAATTTCACCCCGGAGAAATAGAGCCTTTTCTTCTCTATCTTTAATAAAATATTTATGAGCAATGTTATCTTGCGGTATTTCTGATATTCCAGGCTGAACAACTTGTTGCTCTATATAACTATAAAGATTATCCAAACGACTGATAAGAACGCGATCGCATTTTAAATATTGCAAAATTTCTTTGGCAGCAGTTTTAATAACAAAATTAACGTCTAAGGAATCACGAATGCGCTCGGAAAGTTGAGACAAGAGTTTTTCTTGCTCTGCTTGCTGCTGTAACATAGCGTTTTGCTTAACCAAACTGTTACGCAATTTCTCCATATTGATATGGGTTTGAATCCGAGCAATCAATTCTTCTTTCTGAATTGGTTTGGTTACGTAGTCAACTGCTCCCAATTCAAATCCACGCACTTTATTAATACTATCTGACAAGCCAGTCATAAATATTACGGGAATATCTTTAGTGACGGAATTACTTTTTAACTGTCGGCAGATTTCAAAACCATCTATACCAGACATCAAAATATCCAGCAAAATTAAATCTGGTTTACTATATTCTGCACTTTTAAGAGCATTTTTTCCGGTTTGAGCTACTAATACTTTAAATCCAGCCGCACGCAAATAACTAAATAAAACGTTTAAATTATTAGGAGTGTCATCAACGACTAAAATAACTCCCTTATATTCATCCACTAGATCATCTGGCTTATCGAGCATAATACTTTAGATAGATATACATTACTAATTAGCAGTTAATTCTGAATAAGCTGAATTAAGAATTAACTGCTAAACATGTAAATGCTTACATTAGGCAAAAAAATAAATGAGCTAGAGTAATTGCTTAATATTACGTAAAAATTTTTGTTTAGCTTTAATACAAAACGCTAAAGCTAAGCAATAATTCTATACGGGATTGGTACATTACAGGTCAGTTTATAACTTACATCAATATCAATAACTAGCTTGGAATAAATTTTTGGAGCAGTAGTACAAGTCTTCTAATAATGACACTAGAAGTCAGTTAAATTAGATTGATATCAATACTACTTGGTTATATATGCAGCAACATTTTTGTTTTGAACAGTTAGTTTATCTCGCTTGAGCAGCTTCTATAGATAAAAGTAACTAGATAAAAGTTAGTGAATAAATTGTTGCTGGCACTGCTGTACCGAATCAAGAAATGCTATGGTTCCATGCTCCTAATTTCAAAACATATATTTACAGGGTAAAATGTTTACATGTACAAAATGTAAGGTATATTACATTTTCATGTTCACAGTAATTTTACAGATATTCAATAGTGAAAATACTGAATTACACCTAAGCGGATATTATTTCAGGAAATCTTCCAAAAATTTTTGTAATTTGTGCTGCTGAAAGCTTTGAGCAAGTTCGCAAACTTTCTTAATAAATGGCAAATACTTAGTATCTAGATTTTCTAGATACTCTACTTTCTGAATAATCGCTTCAATGTCTCCAATTTGAGTTAAGTGTATGAGTCCCTTTACCTGCTCCTTTGGTGGAGGTATTAAGGCTTCATTCTCACCAACATCTTGGCTAGAAGTTATTTGCTGTGGTTGATTTTTGTCAGTTAATAACAGTGATTTAGGCAACTCGGGATAAACCCACTCGATGTCGATAAATTGAGCTATGGATTTTATGAGTATCTTTAAATCTACAGGTTTTGATAGAAAAGCATTACATCCGATGCGATAGCTAGAAAGTTGGGCATCAAACATTGCGTTAGCAGAAATAGCGATAATTGGTAAATCTTTAAACTGAGGATTACTTTTCAAAGCTTTAGTTGTTTCAAAACCATCCATAATTGGCATGACTAAATCTAGTAAAACTAAATCAGGTTTGAGATTTTTAACTGTCTCTAAAGCTTGTTTTCCGTTGTTAGCCTCGCTAATTTCAAACCCTAATTGTTGTAAGTAGCTGACAACTACAGCACGATTAATTTTATTATCATCTACAACTAGAATTTTTGGCTGTTTACCTTTGATACCTATGGGATGTAATTCTAAGTTAAAATCTTTAAAATGTTGAATGTCTTCTATTTCTGAAAAATGCAGGTCAAAATAGAAGGTGCTTCCTTTTTGAGTGGTGCTTTCTACTTGAATTTTTCCACCCATCAAATTTACTATTTTTTGACTAATACTCAATCCCAATCCACTACCTTCGTTTAAAGAATCATCATTCTTTAATTGATGAAATGGTAAAAATATTTCCTTCGTTTTATTTTGAGGGATACCAATTCCTGTATCTTCAATTTTGAATTGAATTAAACAACCACTATTATCTTTTACTTCGTTATTTTCCAGTTTACTAACGTAAAAGTTAACTTCACCATCGTGAGTAAATTTTACGGCATTACCCAGTAAATTTAGCAAAACTTGCCTTAAACGAGTTTCATCTGCTCTAATTACAGCCGGTAATCGAGATGATGGTCGATAATTGAAAGTGATATTTTTTTGCTGAGCGCGAACATTAATAATAGAAATTATTTTTTCTAAAAATAAAGGAAAAGATATATCTTTCAGTTCTAATTCTAATTGTTCTGCTTCAATTTTTGATAAATTTAAAATATCATTGAGTAAGGTGAGTAAATGCTCCCCGGATTGATGAATGATATCTATTTTATTCTGTTGTTCCCTATTCAAAGTATCATCAGCTTGAAGGATTTGAGCGAAACCTAAAATACCATTTAGAGGAGTTCTTAATTCATGACTCATATGCGCGATAAAAGAACTTTTTGCCTGGTTGGTGGTTTCTGCTGCTTCTTTAGCACGAGATAACTGTATGGTATTTTTTTCTAACTGATAGTTAGCTCGATACAGCTGTTCTTTAGCGTTTCTAATTTCGGTAATATCAATGCAAGAACCAATATAGCCAATTATTTCGCCTTGCTGACTAAAGCGAGGAACTTCTTTGCCTAACATCCAATAATATTGTCCGTCACTTCCTCGAATGCGGAACTGTATTTCAATTGGTTGACTTTGTTTGTTAAGATTAGATAAATTTTTATACCATGAATCTTGCTGTAAGTCTTCTTCGTGGATACTTTCAAGCCAAGCATCACCGAGCTGCTGCTCTAAACTAATTCCAGTCAATTCTAACCAAGCTTTGTTGAGAAATATTGCTTTGCCCTTAGCATCACTCATCCATATAAGTACGGGAGCGCTATCAGCCATGTTTTTAAACCGAGCTTCGCTTTCCCGTAAAGCGGCTTCGGCTTTTTTGCGCTCGGTAATATCAATCATTACCGCTAAAGTACGTATTATCTCTCCCGCTTCATTTTTATCGGCAACTGCGCTTAAAAGCGTCTCAATCACCTCTCCATTTTTGGGCAAAAATTGATAATTAATATCCCAACAGCTACCATTGCGGAAAAATTCAGGTAAAATACCTCGTGCCTCATTACGCGATTCTAAGGTAAGGAATTGGATAAATCTTTTACCGATAACTTCCTCGCGTTGATAACCTAATTTATCAAGCCAGTAATTACTTACATCGAGTATTCTACCATCTTTATCAATAGAATGTAGCATCACCGGTGTTCTTAAATATAAGCTGCGAAATCTTTCTTCGCTATCGCGTAAATCAGCTTCAGCTTGTTTCCGATAACTGATATCTCTAATCAATTTTAAGAAGCCAAAAATATTACCTTGCTTGTCTCTTACGGGTGTTTTGAAAGTTTCGCTGACAAAAACATCTTGATTGCTGCGGCGGAAGTTAATCTCTAATGGTGTTATTTTATCAGATGTGGTTTGACTATCAGGTGTTATTTGATCGGATGTGGTTTGACTATCAATTGTTTCAGTATCTATGTATATTTTGTGGTCATGATAATCTTCTAAATTAGCGTATAAACTCTCAGGACTTTTTCCTATCAACTCTTCTGCTTGATAACCAAATAAATTTGTAAATCCAGGATTGAGCATTCTGATGTTACGAGCTTTGTCTGTGAAGATTAGGGCATCGGGTAAAGAGCTAAAAATTGCTTCAAATTCAGCTTGTTTTTGATTTAATTTATTGTTGACATATTGTAGAGTGTTTAAAGTTTCCTGTAGCTGATTTTGAGCAGTTTTTATTTCGTTAATATCGATAAAAGTAAGTACTATACCATCTAAGGTACCGTTATCTTTTATATAAGGATTTATTCGCATCAACAAGTATCTATCAAAATCTGCAAGCTTTACTTCTAAATCAAATGACTCCTCATTTTGAGTAGCTTCCTGAATAATTTCAATAAAATTAACACAATCAAGATTATGACTGAGGTGTCTTAATGGGCGATTAATATCAGTTTCTATAAGATTTACCGCAATAGTGGCAGCAGGAGTAAATTTCCGGATTCTTAGCTGTTTATCTAAAAATACTACTCCGATATTTGTGCTTCGGAGTAAATTATTCATATCTTCGTTCAGTTCAATTAATTCGTGTATCTTTAACTGGTATTCGGAATTAACTGTATATAGTTCTTGGTTTACTGAATGTAGTTCTTCATTAGTACTTTGTAACTCTTCATTAGAAGCAGTTAACTCTTCGTTTGCAGCTTGATGTTCTTCGTCAATAGATTCTAATTCTTCAACCAAAGTTTGGAAACTTTCTTCAGCCTGCTTTAATTGGTATTCTAGATGGTTAATTCGCTCAGAAGCTTGAGAATCTGGTTGAAAATCTTCTTCTGGTGTAAAGTTAACTGATGTATCTTGCTCTTGAAAATTTACCATCAATAAATCATCGGCAACTTTACTATCTTCATACAAATCTACTTTTAATTGTATCGTGCGAACATTATTCTCTTCAGCGAGCTTTATACCTTTATAAACAACGCTTTCTTTCTCTTTACGTATTCTGTATAAAGCTGTATTTAAAGGTAATTTCAACGAAGGCAATACAAGTTGAGTTATATCGCTACTTAATTTTCCTATAGGTATTCTTAAAACCCCTGCTAAATCCTCAAATATTTCTACTACCTGATTATTTTTATCTACAATTAAACAAGTAGCTTTTTTATCATTCAAAAAGGCTTTTAATACCTTTTCTAGCATGAATTCTCTTTTTGTGGGTTTGTTTTTATATGATATATTGGAACTAGGATACTTAGTATATTTATCTGGCTTCTCTACCGAAAATATCGGCATATTTAAAGTTACGTCTCTTCGCTTATAATATATTTTATGCTTCCTGATTATCGGCACAAATTCATCTTCTAAATCGCCTAAATGTTCGGAATCTCCCAGAAATAAAATCCCTTTATTTTTAAGCGAAAAATGTATATTTTGCAGCACTCTACGCTGTAATTCTGACTGCAAATAAATTAACATATTGCGACAAGTAACTAAATTTATCCTCGTAAAACCTACATCTTTAGTTAAATCATGAGCGGCGAAAATCAACATGTCTCGCAGTTTTCGCTTTACTTGATATGAATCTTGCCTGGGAATAAAGTATTTCTCTAACCTTTGAGGACTAATACTACCTACAATATCTTTAGAATAAATACCAATTGCAGCTTTTTCTAAAGCTTCTTCATTAATATCTGTAGTAAATATTTTTACTCTCAACTGCTTTTGCGATTTTTCTAAAGCTTCATCAACTACAATAGCTAAAGAATATGCTTCTTCCCCTGTAGCACATGCGCTTACCCAAAATCTTAATTCTTCATCCGGCTGAGTTTTTTCAATTAAATCGGGGATAACTTTCTGCGACAAATATTCCCAAGCACCTTTATCTCGAAAAAAGCTGGTAACAGTAATAGATAAATCTTGAAACAAAGCCTGCTTTTCTTTATCAGACTTTTGCAAAATTGTGATATATTCTTCAATCTTATTACAGTATTGAGCGGAACTACGGCGATGGATACGTCTCGATAAAGTACTGCGTTTATAGAACGAGAAATCAACTTGTTGGTATTGAGATAATATATCAGTAATTTGACTGAGTTTTTTATCATCTAAACCCAAATAAGAATTGATATATTCCTGCTTGATTGATACAGGTGAAATCAGGTAGGTATGAATTAATTCTGCTAATTCAGCAGGGGAAGCAACTTGATTGATTCCATTTAAGTTTCTTTGAGGCAAATGTTGCAAATTCAATATTGCGATCGCGCTTAAGGGCATACCATCAAATTCAGCAGTAGAAGGTTCTTGAACTAAAACAATACCCTTAGCTTCATTGATTGCTTGTAAACCAATTGAACCATCACTTCCCGTACCCGACAAAACCACCCCAATTGCATGTTCCCCATAATTTTGTGCTAAAGACTTAAAAAATAAATCAATGGGAAAATTAGGTTTTACATGCTTTTGATCTTCTCGCTTGACTAAATGTAAGCTTCCATCTTCTAAAATCAAATTTTTATCTGCTGGAATTAAATAAATAGAATTAGGAGCTAACTCCATACCATCTGTAACTCTATAAATTTCCATCCGGGTATGTCGCTGCAATATCTCCTTCATCAAACTCTTGAAATTAGGAGAAAGATGCTGCACGATTACGAACGCAGCGCCACTATCATTAGGCATATTTTGAAAGAATTCTTCAATTGCCTGTAAACCACCAGCAGATGCACCAATTCCTACAACAAACAATTTAACATTCTCCTCGTTAGACAAGTATCTAAATATTCGGCTTTCCAGCAAAATATACTTATAAAACAGTATGTAATTTCTATAATATTAAATTTTGTAAGTAATTATACATATCTTAAGGAGTAAAAAAGATAATTGAGCGTTGTTTATTAGCAATAGTTATGAGTTATTAGGAATTTAAATCATTTCAGATTTTGGCTGAAAGTAAGTAGCGGATGGAACAAAAATCTACAACACTTTTCCAATTGTTAACTGCTAACTGGCTACTCTTGACTCTCCTCATCCCATCCACTTTGCAGTAAGCTGATAAACTATGCACTCATCTAACTCATATGGCAACTATTAACGACAATTATTTGAAACTGAAAGCAGGTTATCTGTTTCCTGAAATTGCTCGCAGAGTAAATGCTTTTGCCCAAGCGAACCCCGATGCTAAAATCATTAAGCTAGGAATTGGTGATGTTACCGAACCATTGCCGCAAGCTTGCCGCACCGCGATTATCAAAGCAACCGAAGAAATGGGCAACCGCGAAACCTTTAAAGGTTATGGCCCCGAACAAGGTTATGCTTGGTTGCGTGAAAAGATTGCACAGCATGACTTCCAGTCGCGAGGATGTGAAATTGATGCTTCAGAAATCTTTATTTCTGACGGCTCTAAATGCGATACGGGTAATATCCTCGATATTTTTGGCAAAAATAATACTATCGCTGTAACAGACCCTGTTTACCCTGTTTATGTTGATACTAACGTGATGGCAGGTCATACGGGAGATGCAAAGAAAACTGGTGAGTATGAAGGTTTAGTATATTTACCTGTAACTGCTGACAACAATTTTACCGCTCAAATTCCCGACCAAAAAGTTGATTTAATCTACCTTTGTTTCCCCAACAATCCCACCGGAGCCACAGCGACTAAAGAAGATTTAAAAGCTTGGGTAGATTACGCCAGAGCAAATAACTCAATCATCTTCTTTGACTCAGCTTACGAAGCCTATATCACCGATTCCTCCCTTCCTCACTCTATCTATGAAATAGAAGGTGCCAGAGATTGCGCGATTGAATTCCGCTCCTTTTCTAAAAATGCAGGCTTTACCGGAACCCGTTGCGCTTGGACAGTAGTGCCCAAAACGCTTACGGCAAAAGCCTCCGACGGTTCCGATGTCGAATTGTGGAAACTCTGGAATCGTCGTCAATCTACCAAATTTAACGGCGTATCTTACATAGTACAGCGCGGTGCTGAAGCAGTTTATTCCAAACAAGGGCAGGAACAAATCAAGCAACTCGTTAGCTTCTATTTAGAAAACGCTAAAATTATCCGCGAAAAACTTGCAGCTGCAGGATTGCAAGTTTACGGAGGAGTCAACGCACCTTACGTCTGGGTTAAAACACCAAGCGGACTTACCAGTTGGGATTTCTTTGATAAATTAGTTAATAGTTGCAACGTCGTAGGTACACCAGGTTCCGGATTTGGCGCTGCCGGTGAAGGATATTTCCGTATTTCTGCATTTAATAGTAGAGAAAATGTAGAAGAAGCAATGAAGCGGATTACCGAGAAATTTAAAGTGTAGAAATTTATTAAGTCAGGCATTGTGCCTGACTATGATTTGATTATAGTGAATTTCAGTTGAAGGGAAAAAATATAAACTATAGCTGTTCAAGATTTAACAGCATAACCAATGCCCAATCCCCAATTTCCCATGCCCATTCCCCATATGTAAGCACCGCTCCTTGAAACTTAATCGTCATAATCTGTAGGATAATCCCAGTAACGGGAGGATTGAACTGAAAAAATGCCTACGGAAGAACAATTAAAATGCCTGTACACGATAACTTGTCAGTTAACTTTCGTGATGCTTCAACCAATTCACCTTGTTTACTTAGACCAACGCACGTTAAATTTATACATCTTAGCTGGCGAACAGGAAGATATTGAATTTGAAGTAACTATTGATGGAGAGGTATTTTAATGAATCCTGCAAACTATACTCAAATGTCCGACAAGCAGTTAAAAAAGTATTTAGCGAACAATCGCAATGACAACGCAGCACTTCAAGTATATTTAAACCGCCGCCATCAAAATTCCAATCCAATCATTGCAACTCTCAATGATTCCGATTTTGATCGCAAAATTCTCGCTGCAATTCGCGATCGCATGAGTAAGAATGCCTAATTCTCAAGTTTTAGAAAATGATTTAATTGAAGCAATTTTAGAAAAAGTCGCAAATTGGGCAGAAGCACGCTCGGAAATTTTAGCATTAGCTTTGGTGGGTTCTTATGCACGAGGTGAAGCAAAACCAGAATCCGATATTGATTTAATGTTCGTTACTTCTGATACAGAATTTTTTCGCCAAGATAATCGTTGGATACATGAAATCAGTTGGGAAGATATTAGTCATCAAATTCTCAAGTGGAATGACGCTCAATATGGTGTAGTCTGTTCTAGGCATATATATTTAGCTAACTTAACCAAAGAGTCAAACAACGAAGTCAAAATAGAATTTAGTTTTGGTTTGCCCTCATGGGCATCAGTTAATCCTATTGATTCGGGTACATTCGAGGTCGTTAGTCCCGGCTGTAAAATTATATACGACCCACACAGACTTTTAGCTAAATTAATATCTAAACTAAAATAGATTCACATTCCAAATCCAAAATCTAATGACGCTTCCGAAGCCAGACATAGCCTATATACCCTGTCAGCAAGAGATTGTAGAAGCCGTACTAGAATTAGCTCAAATCAACTCTGAAGATATTTTCTACGACTTGGGTAGTGGAGACGGGCGCATCTTGATAACTGCTGCAAAAAAGTATGGAACTCGCGGTATAGGTATCGATATTGACCCTAAAAGAATTGAACAGGCTAAACAAAAAGCTCTGAAAACCTCTGTTGGAGGAAAATTAGAGTTTTATCAGCAAGATTTATTTAGCAGTAATTACGCTGATGCAACAGTAATATTTATTTACTTATTGCCTCATTTAAACTTAAGATTGCGTCCCCAATTATGGCAGCAGTTAAAACCAGGTACGCGAATCGTATCTCGTGACTTCGATATGGGAAACTGGAAACCATTAAAGCAAGTAACTCTTACGGTGAAAGAAGAGGCAGAAGAAGAACAAGTCACTTTATACTATTGGGAAATTGGGAATCATTAATGTGTTATTCATTTTTATTGATGAACGGCAAGCTTTAAGCGATAATTATTCATTGACGATCCAAACCTTCCTGGTGAAAATTGATAATTGGTAAATAATGTCTATTTCAAAAACTGAAGCAAAACAACTTTTAGAACGAATGATTTTTGAAGAAACTCATCCTAAAGACTGGGTAGAAGATGTTTGGGGATTAAGCCCATTTTTAGGAGATAGTGCTGCTAAGTTATTTGAAGTTTTTGAGGCATTGATTGAATGTTGTCCCGAAGCACAATTAGAAAATTTATTACAAAGCTATTATCAAGAAAAATTAATGATGAATGAAACTCTTTCTAACGAAGATAATTGAACTATAGCTGCATTTAACATTAATGCTAATCAATAACTTAAACTATGCCCCAAACTAAAATTTTCGGTATTCAAGAATATTTAAATCCGATTAAAAATCAACTGAGTGTAGTGATTCACAGTTGTTTTGTGGATGCGCTGCAATATCCTCCTGATAAACGTTTTCATCGTTTTTTCGCAATGGATAAATCCGATTTTATCTTTCCACCGGATAAAAGCCAAAGCTATCTAATGATTGAGATTAGCATGTTTGAAGGACGTTCGGTTGAAGTCAAAAAAAACTTAATCCGCTTACTTATTAAGCGTATTAACGAAAAGTTTCGCATTTCTTCCAACGATATTGAAATTACTATTTTTGAAACACCAAGACATAACTGGGGCTTAAAAGGTGTTCCCGGTGATGAGTTGGATTGAAGTTATAAAGTAGATATTTGATTCTATATGAGATAGCGTTTAATAGCTTGTAAAGACGACTCTATTGAATCTAACGAAAAATTAACCCGTTTGTACGGGCTAAATTAATTTTGCACTAGTACTAAAAAAATGGTATAGGGGACTTGCTACGATCTAAACTGAATTCTCTCGCTAACTGATATCGGGTGCAGTGAATTACTTACGATACAATCTAGAGCTATCATGATTTTTTATTACCCATAACCGCATTACAACATTTGGCTACTTCGTTAATAAACAGAAAAATTCTGCCATTAAAGTAAACAGTCAATGTTGAAAATGAGTTATTTGTAGCTGCAATCGAAGAAGATATTAAAAACTCACTTTTACTAGACTAAAACATTCATAATATAGTCAATGAGATAGTCTAAATAACCCTTCAATTCTTCAACTGCTTTAGCTGAAACAACACCATCTTTTTGCAAATTGTTGACATATTTGCTTTTAATTAGCTCGAATGCTCTCAAATATATTTCTACTGGTGGCTCGTAATGGTTTACTACTCCTTTATAAAGTAAGCGAGGTTCGATTTCGTTTTCCATGCAGCTACCGATTAATTTGAGATATTTGCTGATAACACGACGAAATTCTTCTATATGGGGATGCTCTTGAGTTAATAATTCCCGTGCTACTGTCTGCGCTAATTGAATTCTATTGGCTAATAACCATCTTCCTGCTTCTATACATCCAGCTCTTTGCGATTCTAATTCTGGCAGCGATGCTGTTAATTCTCGCTCAATACATTCTAATGAGTAACGTAACTTGTTTTGACGTTCTTGAATATCTTTGAGACTTATAACTCCACCGTTATGCAGTTTTTTGTCTTCTAACTCCTCTAATAAAATTTCTACTGTTGGTTTGATAATTTGAGTAAGAATATCTATCTGTTTTTGAATTGTCTCCGAAACTTCATGACGTACCTCATGGTTAGCAATTTTCTCTAAACGATTGCTTGTACTTTCTTCTAACAAGTCAAGCTGTCGTTGCAAAGAAGATACCATTTTCTCTTGAGATGATGCAGTTTGAGATGAAGTTTTATATAACTTGTTTTCTAAATCTTCTACTCTTCTTTGCATTTTTCTAAAAAGAGATGCATTTATCCAAGGGCTGAAGATAAAACCTGTAAAATCATGCAAAGCTTTTCCCATTTTTTCTATAACTCCGGCGTTATTAATTTTCTCTGCCATGCTATTTATCCTTAAAATTTCATTTTTATAAGAGTCTTGAATTAGATTAGATAGATTTTTTGTCTGGCTTGGAGAGACTTAACCAAGGGTTTTAGCAGCAATTGCCTTTCATAAGTAAAAAACTGTTACTTTGCTTTTCCAATAGAAAGGTGTATCGAGGAATCAGTTTGTTTTGGACTTGCTGAAAAACTGTATGTATTTAAAAATATATTCACCTTTTCTATTTTGATAGCCAATAGTTACTGCAAGCAATAACCCGCTTAACGCCAGTGAAGCTATCTTCAACCTGCTTCTTAGCATGGTTAATCGAGTAAATTATGCTGTATCTATGTCAAATTAGCCAATAATTTTTATAAAGTGCAACCATACGGTTACTAGATGAATATTTTTTATGTTTATAATGTTTATTCTAGCAATTTAATTGTCTAAAAATATTTAAAGATACGTAATTTTATTAGTAGGCTTCACTATCAAATTATATTTTTGTATTTTCCAAAATCTGAATTCACTAAAATCCGATAAAAGTTTTCTAAATTTTCCCGAGAAGTAATTACAGATAATACTATAGATAGATGCTAAAAGCTATTATTAATGGTAAGAAATAAAGATTCTATAATCTAAACTTTCAATTCATCAAGATTATTTAAATTCACTCAGATTCGATTGGGGTATTAGTAGGTAAAACCGTACTGGAGTATTAGCGTTTTCTACACAAAAATCATAGTCCCGGTAGATACAATCAATATATAGCTTAAGTAATGCTGTTAATAGTTCACAAATGCAATTAGGATGCAGCATACTTTAGGAGAAAAATATGAACAATCAGTTAAAAACAGCTGCTTTGCTAGCTGCCTTGAGCGCTCTTTTAATAGCTATTAGTTATTGGGTGATTGGCGGTAGCGCAGGTTTAATAATAGGTGTCGGCATTGCAGCAGCTACCAATCTTATATCTTGGTATCAATCGGATAAAATCGCTTTAGCGGCTTATCAAGCGCAGCCAGTTTCGCCGAGTGATGCACCAGGGCTTTATCGCATGGTAGAAAAACTATCAGCGAAGGCAAATATCCCTACACCAAGACTGTATATAGTTCCTGGCTCTAATGCCAATGCTTTCGCAACTGGGAGAGATCCCGAAAATGCAGCCGTAGCGGTCACTGAAGGAATTTTAAACATCCTCCCAGAGGAAGAACTTGAAGCAGTAATCGCTCATGAATTGACTCATATAATCAATCGCGATACTTTAACTCAAGCTGTTAGTGCCACCGTGGCAGGTGCAATTTCCTTCTTGGCACAAATGGTAAGTTACAGTTTATGGTTTGGTGGCAATTCGCGAGATGGTAACAGGAATGCAAATCCTTTGGGAATGTTACTAACAGTTACTCTGGCTCCTTTAGCAGCAAGCGTGATTCAGTTAGCAATTTCCCGCACCCGAGAATTTTCTGCCGATGCTGGTGCTGCGAAACTAACTGGCAATCCCCGCGCTTTAGCTCAAGCCTTGCAAAGGTTAGATGTCACAGCCAGACAAATGCCCATGCAAGCAAATCCGGCTTTTGAGCCTTTGTTAATTATCAATCCCTTGAGCGGTAAATTTCTAGGTAATTTATTTAGAACTCATCCCAGCACTGAAGATAGAATTGAAGCCTTGTTAAAGATAGAACAACAGTTGCTGACATCAGTTTAAATGCGGAAAATGGAGAAGGAACGAGAATAGTTAGTCACAGGCTTAAATATGATGAATTGCGAACCAATAAATTGTCATTTAGTTGTAATTCATGTATCCTGAGCCATTGGAAACCGTTCTCATTTCAATCTTCACCTCTGGAAATTCATAATTAATAATTCATTAATCCTTAACCATATCTAGAATCATGACAGATAAAAACGTACAACCCGAAGTAACAGTAGAAATTAGTCCTCAAACCAGCGAAATGGTGGAAAGCCAAATGCCTGGTGAAACTAAAGAAGTTAAAGACGAAACCGCAGCTTTGATTGAAGCTATCAAAAGACGCGCTCAAGTCGAAGCACAGTCTGCCGGTACCCTTACCCGCGAAACCTACTTAAATGCAGTCCGTCAAGCGCGAGAAACAA
This sequence comes from Rivularia sp. PCC 7116, assembly GCF_000316665.1. GTDB lineage: Bacteria > Cyanobacteriota > Cyanobacteriia > Cyanobacteriales > Nostocaceae > Rivularia. The sequence continues at coordinate 7,271,333 of NC_019678.1, forward strand.
TCGAACAAAATCAGCTAATCGAACGCGCTCGGATTGAAAATGCTTTCGAGATGGTGCAAAATGAAGCAACAAAAAACTTTGAATCGATTGTTACAGAAGTTCAAGAACTAGGTGATAGATTGCAAGCCGCAGCACAAGCAGCTTGGGATGTACTAACAGCACCTCGTCCTAAACCTTAGTATTACAATAAACTGATTCTTTTCAGACGTTGCATTCTTTGCAGCGTCTTTATTATTTTAGGATAACGACAGCAGGGGAATGCAAGGAGATAAGTAAAGAAAAATTGCCCAATGCCCAATTACCAATTATCAATGCCTAATACCCAATACCCAATAACTAGCCGCTAACTCATATAATATTAAAGTTTTCAAAAAAATTTGAAAATCCCTGCTCGAATACTAAGAAGTAATACTTATGCGAACTTACTATTGCGGCGAAATCCGTTCGTCTAATATCGGAGAAACTGTCACATTATATGGATGGGTAGATCGTCGCCGCGATCACGGGGGTGTGATATTTTTAGACTTACGCGATCGCACTGGCATTGTACAAATCGTTAGCGATCCACAACGGACTCCAGATTCTTACGAGCAAGCAAATGCCCTACGTAATGAATATGTTGTCAAAGTTACTGGTAGAGTATCGCAACGTCCGGATGACTCCCTTAATCCCCGGCTACCTACTGGGGAAGTTGAAATTTACATCGATAATATTGAACTTTTGAATGCGGTGCGATCGCAATTACCCTTCCAAGTTTCAACTGCCGATACAGAACCAGTGCGGGAAGATTTACGGTTAAAATATCGGTATTTAGATTTGCGTCGGGAACGCATGGCGCGTAATCTACATTTACGCCATCAAGTTGTTAAAGCTATCCGCCGCTACCTTGAAGATCGAGAAAACTTTATCGAAATTGAAACTCCTATACTGACTCGTTCAACTCCTGAAGGAGCGAGGGATTTTCTTTTACCAAGTCGCGTAAATGCTGGTAATTGGTTCGCCTTGCCTCAGTCGCCGCAACTATTTAAACAAATTCTCATGGTATCGGGCACGGATCGATATTACCAAATTGCCCGTTGTTTCCGCGATGAAGATTTGCGTGCTGACAGACAACCAGAATTTACTCAATTGGATATGGAAATGAGTTTCATGTCCGTTGAGGAGATTATTGCGCTTAATGAAAAGTTGGTTTGTCATATCTTCAAAACTGTTAAAAACATTGATTTACCATCGCCTTTCCCGCGTCTTACCTATAACGACGCAATGGAACGATATGGCAGCGATAAACCAGATACACGCTACGACTTAGAATTAGTTAATGTCTCCGATTTACTCCAAGACTGCGGTTTTAAAGTATTTCGCGATGCTGTCGCCAAAGGTGGTATTATCAAGATTCTTCCCATACCGGGTGGCGATGTCATTTCTAATGTTCGTATCAAGCCAGGTGGTGACATCTTTAAGGAAGCTAGCGAAGCAGGTGCCAAAGGTTTAGCTTATATCCGCGTCAAAGAAAACGGAGAAATTGATACTATAGGTGCAATCAAAGACAACCTGAGTGACGAACAAAAACAGGAAATTTTGCAGCGTACCGACGCGAAACCCGGACATTTATTGCTTTTTGCTGCTGCTGATTCCAATACAGTGAATAAAACTTTAGATAGACTGCGCCAATTTGTAGCTAAAGAATTCAAACTGATTGAACCAGATAAAATTAATTTACTTTGGATTACAGATTTCCCAATGTTTGAATGGAATGCAGATCAAAAACGTCTTGAAGCATTGCATCATCCATTCACCGCTCCCCATCCCGACGATTTAGAAGATTTAAAAACCGCGCGTGCCCAAGCTTACGACTTGGTATTTAACGGCTTTGAAATTGGCGGTGGCAGTTTGCGAATTTATCAGCGAGAAGTTCAAGAACAAGTATTTGAAACAATCGGCTTATCACCCGATGAAGCATACAACAAGTTCGGCTTCCTGTTAGAAGCTTTTGAATATGGTACTCCTCCCCACGGTGGCATCGCCTACGGTTTGGATAGATTAGTTATGCTATTAGCAGGGGAAGAATCGATTCGAGATGTAATTGCTTTTCCTAAAACTCAACAAGCAAGTTGCTTGCTAACAGACGCACCTTCTAGTGTAGATGCTATTCAACTAAAAGAATTGCATGTTGCTTCAACCTACAAGCCTAAATCAAAATAATGCTCGATAATTGTGAATTTTATAGTCTTTTATTATATTGACTTTAAAATTTATTTGCGAGGATTAATCCTCTCTTGGGGGAACTACAACCCCCTCTTTTCTTATTAGTCTTTTAACTATAGCTAGCAGATGCAAGCCGGGAACGATATTAAACAGCTATATTGCCAATTACCAAGCAGTACAAATAATTTCGCTTCAGATGCAGTAATTATGAATGTAAGACCTCTAACAATAGCTTGATATTTGCTTTAGGTTTAGCTGTTACATCTGCCTATTGATAAGATTACCTATAATATAGTATCTAGTTAATAATTTCTGTATCCCAAATATCAAATTTTAAAATTATCATTGTTATTTAGATTTTGAATAAGAAACTCTTTTGTTTTGGAGATTATCATCCGTAACATAAAATTTATTTTCATAAACTATGCTTGCAGCTTATCAAGACTATATATGATGCTCGAAAACTTGTTTACTTGAAACTAAATTCCCTTAATTATAAGGTAATATAAATCAGAAAAGTAGGATAAATAACCACGAAATTCAGATATCAATAGGAAAACACCCAATACTTAGTTTCACAACCTGACTATTATTACTTCGTGCCTATATAAAACCGTCAGTAGTTTTATTGTATATTTTTCTTCATTCTATTGCTGATTCAAAAATCAACACTAAATAAATCTATTTGAAATAAAATATCAAGATACTGTATAATTACTGATAAGGATATAAATAGTTTTCTCAATATTACGAACAACATGCATTGCGGTCTTCTTCAAGGCTTAGTTTTATGTTGGGAAAAGTATCTGTAAAGCTAATATCAAGATATTATAAAGATAATGTCAAGATATTGTGAAGTATGAAGCTAAGGTATTGTTAGCAGTAGCAAGCATTGTTAGCATTTCAAAATGTTAAAAAAAATACAAAGGAGATTATACGTTTTTATCGCTATTAACGTCCTGGATTGCTGCTTTTAATCTTCTGTTAACTTATGACAGGAAAGGTTAGTTTTTGTTTCCGTTAAATCCTTGAAAGTTTTGTAGCGTCAATATCTATAGAGAATTTCTGGTTTGAGTAGAGATGATGCATTTAAGATGGCTGTGTCATTTATGCGATCGCAGTAATTACGCATTGACTACTTGTCTACGTGATTATTCGCCGTGGGGAGTATATACCCTATCTCCTTCGGAAACGCTTTGCTAAAAGCTTGAAATTTTCAATATTTGCTTGCTAATCGGAAAAATTGATAGCTAAGGTATAAAGCTTGCATATTTTTGACATCGTTAATTATATTTCGTCACAATTCATGTAAGTATCCATTACTGAGTTGGGCTTCGATGGTCTATTCGATCTCAGTCCCTCTGAAACTGCCTTGTATTGTTGCTGTAGGTAAACTATTTACAGTAGTAGGGAAGGTATATTATTTCATGGATAATATGGACTTGAGCTTAAATATCGTTGAGTCTAAGCAGGAGAAAGTAAAAGGAATCGCTATTTTAACCTTATCTTTGTGGGATGCTAACATCTTGCATAATTCTCAATAAGTCCGAAGCAACCCGGTTCTTAATTATAAAAGCATAATTATCTTATTGTGAAATTAGACAGAAACCGAGTTCGCGGAAACTGGTGCAAAATTTAAGTATATATAAAATTGAAACGCAACCCCTGTTAAGGGTTTGAATCAAACGATTGGGATGAATGCAAAATATGTTTCATGTTGGGATTATTTATTTAATAAATAGTCTTTTTTTTGAAAAAAAAGTCATCTCAATAGTGGTTCTAATATAGCTATCTCTAATTATTTCCTTGCAAATAAATATAGGATTACTGTATGATTACGTTCATGAGTTTAGTATAGATTGAGACTGGTAGATATAAGAATTAGGAAGTGAAAGTCATGCCAGAATAGCTATTTAGGGAACCAAGATATTTTGGATATAACATGAATTGCATCTATCTGTAGGTAAGTAGATGCATGATGCTCGATCGAGTTTGTATGCGAACACAATAAGTATTTGACTTTAATAAGTGTATGAACAGCAGGTAGTATCAAGAAATCTGTTACCGCTGCGTTTGGGATAGCCAAATGTATAAATTGCAATAGTTGCGTTGATTTTGAGCGACAGCAAGGCTTCGATAGTCTAGCTGATCTTAATCATTCGGATTGGCTTAGCTGTGTTTTTTCTGACATAAAAGGTTGAATAATATCCTCTATGTAGAGTATAAATTATAAAATTGCGTGCATCTAATTTCCATCTTAGTCAGAACTTACGCAACTGCAACGAGACAATTTAAGTATCCTAAACCTTAAGATGCCTTCCCCAATGTCTTTTGAGATTGGGCTTTGCGTAAGTCCTGTAAATGAAAAGTCCAGTTTGATAAATTCTTAACCCAAGTACCATCGGTACTAATTGTTAAAGGTTCTTCAGACAGTGGTTTTATTTCTAAGGCTCTATAGTTATCGGAAGTGTACGTATATGAAAAATTTGAAATTACTCAAAAGATGCGATCGCAATCGCAAACGTTCCAAGAGAAGGGCTATTTACTGTCCGATACATGGATGTTATTTACATAGCGTCAGCCAAAAATACAAACTATTTGCTTCCCATCCGGGACAACTTCAACAAAAAGGAATCGGACGACAGAATGCCAAAATACTGATAGCAAGCCAAACAGCAGTGCTTTTAGAGAATGAATGGTTAGAAGCATTTTGGTGTGACGAATGCCAGCAAACCAAATGGTACCATGTCGAACAACTTGGTAAAAGTACCGACCAAAATATCGGACGTGTTTCATATTCGATATCTTTAGCACCTAGTCATTTATGGGAACAAGCTGTGGGAGTAGATGAAGCTAGAGGCAATCCGAGTGTCAGCGAATTTACTCGCAGACATGCACGAATGGCTAAATATAAAAACTTTTCGATCTGAGGGGATTGCAGCAGCACCCTTAGAAGTTAAAAACGTCAATTAAGCCAAAGTAAACAAATACGATCGTCAGGGTTTAACTCAGTAGCTAAATTGATATATGCTAGCTTCATTAAACTTCTCAAGTTTTAGAATATTCAGATTGTTTTCATTTGAATTTAGATAAATAGGGTATAAAGCATAAGAGGTGTTACTTTGAACAGGAATCCGTTTGTAAAGCTAAAAAACGGCAAAATAGTAAGCGTTGAACATTCAGCAAAAGCTTATGCAGATGAAACCCCAGTAAATACCACCAAAACAACAGTAGCGCCCAAAGCAATCGGTGTATTTTATATATTGCTTCTGTTATTGGTAAATGCCGGTATTTGGAGTGGAGCTTTTATGTATTTAGCTACAGCCAAATCCAGATATGTTAGCGAATGGGCAATAAATATTCCTGGTAGCGGTTCAACTTCTAACATTAATCTTCCCGATATCGGGCAAGCCACCTCTCAAAACTATTCAGCTTATGCCGGAGCTAATTTCGATCCCAGAGAAAACTACAAGGCGATCGCTGCTAGCGAACAAGTATTAAATACAGCTGCCAGAATCGTCAACATGGCACCTAAAAAATTTGGCAAGCCCCGAATTCGGATAGTTGACAATACATCTTTGATGAAATTTGAGTTCAAAGGCTCTACTCCCCAACAAGCTCGAAGAAAATCTATAGCTTTACAGAGTGCATTTGAAGCAAAATTAGACCAGTTAAGAAATGCAGAAATCGCGCAGCAAAAAGCACGTTTAGAGAATGGTATGGAAGCCTCGCGTCGTAAGTTGAAGGGGACTCAAAAACGGCTTAGTAGATTTAAAGCTAATTCTGGCTTGAACTCTGAAGAACAACTGAAAAATTTGGCCGTAAATATAGAGGAGCTGCGGCGACAGCGTAGCGAACTAACAGCCCAGCAAGAACAGTCCCAAGCTCGACTTTCAGAATTAGCAGGCAACCTCAACTTGTCTTCCAATCAAGCTTCCGATGCTTTTGTTTTACAAGCAGATACGCTTTTTCAGAATTATTTAAATACCTATAGCGAAGCCAACAGCGAACTACTTAAAGCTAGTGCAAAATTAACCAAGGCTCATCCCACAGTTATCAATCTTAGAACAGAACAACAGGCAGCCCGAAATGCTCTTTTAAATAGAGCCAAAGCTCTGTTGAATCGTCCTGTCAGTATGCCTTTAATCAATCGACTCAACTTTAGTAATAAAGAATCATCTGGTTCCAAACGCGCCATATTATCAGAACAATTGGTAACAACCAGCGTTGAAAAGCAAGGAATAAAAGCCCAAGTAAATGCTTTAAACTCAGAGATTCCGAAATTAGAAGAAAGGTTGAAAAAATTATCCCAACAGCAGTCGGTAATGGAAGACTTGAAACGAGACGTGCAGGTTGCCGAAGCCGTATTTTCATCTACCATTGCCAAGTTGGATTTAGCCAAAAGTAGCGTATCTTCCTCTTATCCACAAATTCAGCCCCTAGCGACACCGAGTCTACCAACAGAGGAAGCTGGGGTTCAAAAACCTTTGGTGTTGCTGGGTGCAGCATTAGGTTCTTTGCTATTTAGTAGTGGAATTATTGGATTATGGAAAGCTAAGTTGCAGCAGCAAAAACAACAACGACATCTTCAAGAATATATAGAATATCCAGAATTTGTAGAAGACTACTACTAAAGTATCTAAACTATGAAACCCCAAAACTTTGAAGAAAGTTTAATTTGGTACGTAATTATCGGCACCTATGTTATTTACGCATTGGGGCTGGTGTTTCCCGTTTATTCTTCATTAGCTTGGATATTAAGCGGATATTTAGTTTTTAAGCTTTTGCTGCAAACCAAGACAACTCCAGTAGAAGAAAAAATTACTGTTCCCTGGCTAACTTGGCTCTGGGGAATTTGCTCGTTAATTACCTTAGTTGCCACCTACGTAGGTATCACAGATTTTAACTTAGGAACAAACGCTCTTTTGAGGTCTATCTTAGGTTGGTTGACGAGTACGGCAATCATCCCATTATTTTTATTAAGTGGATGTTTAAATATTAGACCGCAATTGATTTATCGAGCCGTATGTATACTGTGTTTGCAAAGTTTAGTCGCAATTCCTATTGCCTATGCAGCTTATGCAGCCAACTTACCGGATATTCTTTATACCTCCCCTATTGAAAGATTGATTCAAAATGGTCCTATTTTTCACAACGTAGGCTTTTACACTTCCGATTATGGAGCCGATAACGTTCGCTTATTTCTATTTACTCCCTGGTGTCCGGCTTTAGGTCTTGTTAGCAACGTATACTTTTTTATGGCGCTTCAAGAGTCGAATAAAAAGTGGAAATACATTGGCATAATTGGAGCGATCGCGATGAATATTGTCTCACTTTCCCGAGCGGCTTTGATTTCTTTACCGTTAGTGTTAATAGTTCTTTGGGGCTTAAGAAACTTTACTCGTCCTCTGGTGCAAATTGCAGCCGGACTAATTTGTTTTACTGCTGGAATTTTTAGTAGCCCTTTAAGCAATGCTGCTACAGAATTTATCGATTCATTTCACAAGTCTAGAGCCGATTCTTCAAGAGTTCGTGCTGCTTTACAAAGGGTAGGAATCGAGGCTTGGAAAGAAGCTCCGATTTGGGGGCACGGAGTTCAAAAACCAGGACCACCAGTTTTAGCAAATTTACCCATCGGCTCTCATCATACCTGGATCGGGCTGTTATATACAAAAGGATTAGTTGGTTTTATGGCTTTATTTGTCCCCGTACTGCTTAGTTTATTAGACTTATTTATTAAGGCAGAACATAGTAAAATTGCCGAAACATCTTTTAGCATTTTACTGATATTGATTTTGTTTTCATTTGGAGAGCAAATAGATATTTTGGGCTATATTATTTGGCCGGGTTTGATAATTATGGGGATTGCTTTTAAACAAAAAATTAGAAAGCCAGTTTTTGTATTCTCTTGAAATATTATTGTACGTAAAGTTCAAGTAATTCAAATCTAATTTTAATATCTATTTCAGTAGTGGTTAATCAATTATCTAGGAATTATATTGAAATATTAAAACCATTTAAGTAGTTTCTGATTGTTTGCAACCGCAGTTGCGTAGGCATGTGAAAGCAATTAACGATTTCTTCCCTGAAGATATGCTTTTCCTAAAATAATTAACCTTACTTTCAATCGTTATAAATATACAAGTATATTATTTTAAAAAACTATCCACTCAAATCTCAGATATTTCTCATTAAAAGAATAAATTATAGTGTTATTATTTTTTTCTAATCAATTAAATAAAGATATAGGAAGTATCTACAGATAAATGATAATTGAAAAGATTAAACAACAGTTATCAAACCAGTTCATTCGTAATATAGGGTGGCTTGGAGGTGCAGAACTAGTAAATCGTGTATTTCGTTTAGGCGCAACAGTAATATTAGCTCGTGCCTTAACTCCCCAAGATTATGGACTAGCAGCAATTGTTTTAACCATCAATGAATTTACAACGGTTTTTACCCTCAGAGCCGGGATTGGAGGTAAAATTGTCCAAGCTGATGAAGAAGACGTAGAAGTATTTTGCAATACAGCCTACTGGCTAAACTGGATACTATGCATTTCCCTATTTGTAATTCAATGTATTGCTGCTTTTCCTATAGCTTGGTGGTATAACGAAGAGAAGCTAATATTACCACTGTGCGTGTATAGTTTAGTCTATTTAATGCTACCATTTTTTGCCGTTCATAATGCATTAATTGATAGAGCCAATAGACTCAAAATAACGGCAATCAGCACGGCAATTCAATCAATGCTGAATAACATTCTGATTCCAGTATTTGCGCTTTCTGGTATGGGAATGTGGGCTTTAGTATTGCCGGGACTTTTTACTACTCCAGTGTGGATTGTAGTCACTCATCTTAACGAGCCTTGGCGACCAAAAATGCATTTAACTTTCAAAAAGTGGAAAGAAATTGTAAATTTTGGTAAAGATGTACTCGGCTACGAACTGTTAGAAAAGCTGCGAGCAAATATAGATTATTTAATAGTAGGGAGATTATTAGGAGTAGAGGCGTTAGGAATTTACTTTTTTGCTTTCAATGCAGGCTTGGGCATCAGTTTAAATGTAATCAATATAATGGTATGGCCTCTTTATCCTCATTTATGTGCTGCCAGACAAAATTTTGCTGAATTCAAGCAAAAATATTTTCACAGCTTGAAAACTATTAGCTTGGTTATAGTGCCTTTAGTTCTTCTGCAATCAAGTTTAGCTCCATTTTACGTACCGATTGTGTTTGGTGAGAAGTGGAAAATGGCAGTACCTATATTAGTACTAATTTGCCTTTCCGCTATACCCCGCCCCTTCGGTACCGCAGCAGCTTTACTATTACAGTCTTTAGACAAGGCTTGGATAAATTTACGCTGGAGTGTAATTTTTACTGGGATATTTATCGCTTCAATATTTATTGGTATGCAGTGGGGAATTCTTGGGGTAGCAGTATCTGTATTAATTTCTCATACCTTAGCAATGCCAATATTTACAGTATGGGCAACAAAATTAGTTTTTGCAAAAAACTCAACAGAATTTACAGAAATAAAACCAAAAATAAAGTCTTCTAAACATTAGAATCTGGCAAATCTTAAAGTCTCGTTCAAATTTATTAAATTTATCAAATTATCATGAGTGCTGCATTTACAGTTGTTATGCCAGCTTATAACGCTGCTGCATACCTACCACAAACAATTGAATCGGTTCTAAATCAAAGTTTTACTGACTTTGAATTAATCATTATCGATGATGGCTCTACCGACAATACCCCAGTAATCGCCTATCACTACAAGAGAAAAGATCCAAGAATTAAACTTTTATTTCAAGCCAATCAAGGAGTCTCTGCAACTCGTAATCAAGGCATAAATCACTCCAATTCCAAGTACATTGCTTTTATAGACGCTGACGATAGATGGTTACCCAATCATCTGAAGCTACATTTTGAGCATTTGGAACAAAATGACAGTTTAGGAGTTAGCTATGCAAAAGTAGAGTTCTTACATCCTGATGGTAAGCATACCGGAAAAATTGCTAGAGGACGTTTAACTAAGCTACAGCCCCAACATTTTTTATATGAAAACCCGACGATGACTGTATCAAATGTTGTGGTACGCAACCAAGTATTTGAAGATGTTGGCTGCTTCGACTGTGACATGAACTACTCAGAAGATATGGATTTACTGTTTCGAGTAGCCTGTAGCCAATGGCAAATTGAAGGTATCGACCGTGTCTTAATAGAGTATAGAACGACACAGGGAGGACTGTCTTCACAGCTTTACAAAATGGAAGAGGGTTGGGAAACTTTAATGGCTAAAGCTAAATTAAGGGCACCCAAACTAATCGAGCAACATTATTCCAAAGCCAGAAGCAACCATTTACGCTATCTCGCTCGTAGAGCTTTTCGCTTAAACCTCTCCCCTCAGGTTGCAGTCGATTTTTTAAATCGAGCATTGAACTCAGATTGGCAATTAGTAATGAGGGAACCAGGTACAACTTTAGTTACAATCCTCGCAGTCTACGGCTCTTTAGCCCTAAAGTATGTAAACTTACGTAAATTTGCTCAATCTTCATGAAAATTAGATTAAAACTTTACCTTTTTTACATATGTTCGCTGCAATACATCTTTTTTTCTTGTATTATTTGTAACAGTATGATTTATAAATAAAACTAACTGATATGAAAGTATGCTATTTAATTCAAACTTATAAAAATCCGGAACAGATTTATAGACTTGTTAAATTGATTAAAAGCACTACCTCAAATTCATTTGTAATCATTAGCCATAATTTCAAAAGTTGTAGTTTAAACACTAGCTTATTTAAGAGGCTAAAGAATGTAGAGGTTATTCCCAATAATGGGGTCATGATGGGAAGTTTTGCTATTATTCAAGGTTTTTTTGATGCAATTAGTTGGCTATTAAATCATCAAATCAAATTTGACTGGTTGATTAATTTAACAGGTCAAGATTATCCAACACAGCCTCTTTCTAAAATTGAAAATTTTTTATCAAAGACTAATTACGATGGTTTTGTAGAATATTTTGATGTTTATTCCAAGCAAAGTCCTTGGAGTAAAAAAGTTGTGAATACCAGATACTTATATAGTTATAAGCATTTCCAGGACTACTTATCTTATCGGCAGAAGTATGTATTAAAACCAATTAAGTACATAGTTAATAGTTGTCAGCCATTTGTGAGATTAGATTATTCCTATGGATTAATCATTGGAGTGAAAAACTTTTATAATTTATTTGATAAAAATTTCACTTGTTATGGAGGTTCTTTTTTTGTCACAATTTCTGACAAGTGTGCTATATATTTGAATAATTTTATTCGCGAACAACCTCAAATTTTAAGCTATTACAAAAAGACTTTTATTCCAGAAGAGTCTCTAATACAAACTATTTTAGTAAATAGTAGAAAATTCAATTTATGCAATAGAAACTATCGTTATGCAGATTTTTCAGGTAGTCGTCACGGACACCCGCGTATACTAACCAGTAAAGATTTTCACGCTTTAAGCAATGATAATATTCATTTTGCTCGTAAATTTGACCCCAAAATTGATAGCGAAATTCTCAATAAACTAGACCGTAGAATACTCACCAACAAAGACATCCATGTAAATATAAAATTCAATGAAATTATGCCTGCTACTAAATACATAAAAGTGTAAAATTATTATGTGCAGTATATTAAAATATCAGATTATCGCGAATAAGCCACCGTAGATTTTAACTTTCTATTAAACCATTTTTAATCAAGCAATGGCAGTTGCGAGTGGAGCGTTTAGGAAAGAAAACGATTCGCTCGCAATTAACTTTTTATGGCTAACGCATTGTATAATCATTAATGAAAAAAAATTCCATACAAGTATTTTATACCGGTAAATTATAATGCCTATAATTTCAGTTGTTGTACCGGCTTATAATTCTCAAAGTACAATTCTAGAAACAATTGATTCAGTTTTAGGGCAAACTTTTTCTGATTTTGAGCTCATAGTTATTAATGATGGTTCGACTGATAATACCCTAGAGATTTTGACATCTGTAAAAGATACAAGATTAAAGGTTTATTCCTATCCAAATGGAGGTTTACCAGCAGCTAGAAATCGAGGTATTGCTAGAGCCTCAGGAGAATTTATATCTTTTATCGATGCAGATGATTTGTGGACTCCCGATAAATTAGAACTGCAAATTCAAGCTTTACAAAAAAATCCCTCGGCGGGAGTAGCTTATAGTTGGACAATTTGTATGGGTAATAATGGCGAGTCATTCCACCCTGGCGTATCTGAAAGTTATCAAGGTAATGTTTATGCAAATTTATTAGTAGGCAACTTCATTGCCAGCGGTTCAAACGTACTTCTTCGTAAAGAAACCATTGAATCCGCAGGCTATTTTGACGAAAGCCTGAAATCATCAGAAGACTGGGATTATTGGTTGCGATTAGCGCCAAAGTGGGATTTCGTAGTTGTCCCCAAACCGCAAATTATTTACCGACTATCTTCTGGGGCTATGTCTAGCAATCTTGATGTGATGGAAAAATATCAAACTCTGGTGTTAAAAAGAGCTTTTGAATTGGCACCTGCACAGCTACATCATTTAAAGAATCGGGGTTTTGCTTACATCTATTTATTTATGACACGACTTTATTTGAGTCGAGCTAATAATGCCAAAGTTCTAAAACAAGCTACTCAAAAATTATGGAAGGCAATTCGTTTATCTCCAAACATATTAATGAGTAAAGAAGCTTTGTTGTTGATAATCAAGGTGACTCTATTGCGAATTATATCTCCAAAAATTGCTGCTAATATTTTAAGCAAAACTATTAGAGTTCGTAAAGCTGCCGACCCCAGATTGCAGGCTAATTAAACCAGGAGCTATTAATTGCGAGTTTGAAGTCAATTCCTTGAATTAAATATATTATCCGATTGGGTAATTAGCTAGCTATATATAAGTGAAAATCAAAAATAATTAGAACCGATATTGTTAGCTTCTGCTAGTATTTGCCGTTACATCTACCAATTAGTTATGAATCAGGAAACCATGAGTAAAAAAGCATCTGTCATTATTCCGCTATACAATGCAGAAAAGTATATTAAAACAACTTTACAGTCTATTTTAGACCAAACATACAAAAATCTAGAAGTAATCATTGTTGATGATGAATCTCCCGATAATAGCGTTGCAGTTTGTCAGCAATTTACTGATTCTAGAGTCAAAATTGTTCATCAAAAGAATCGAGGTTTAGCTGGTTCTAGAAATACAGGCATCCGTCATGTTGAAGGAGAATATATCGCTTTTATGGATGCCGATGATATTTGGCTACCAGAAAAGCTAGAAAAGCATATAAATCATTTAGAAAGAAATCCGGAAATAGGAGTTAGCTTTAGTCGTTCTGCTTTTATAGATGAACAAGATAAACCTTTAGGTATATACCAAATCACCAAACTTCAAGATATAACTCCCCTAGATATTCTTTGTCGGAGTCCTATTGGTAATGGTTCGGCAGCTGTTTTCAAGAAAGCTGTTTTTGAAGATATTAAATTTCACGATAATCTTTATGGATATGTTGAAGATTATTATTTCGACGATACATTTGCACTTTCTGAAGATATAGAATGTTGGTTAAGAATAGCCCTTACCACTAACTGGAAATTTGCCGGTTTAGCTCAACCATTAACTCTTTATCGAGTCCATTCACAAGGATTATCAACCAATCTCAAAGTGATGCTAGATACTAGGGAAAAACTATTTGAAAAAACTAGCTCTTATGCCCCAGAAGGAATGGCAAGTTGGATCAAACCAGCTAGAGCTTATCATCAAAGATATGTAGCTAGAAGAGCAGTTACGATAAATAAAGGATTTTTAGCTTTAAAATTGATGTGTCGCTCTATTTGGAATTACTGGCGCATCATAATTGAAGATTTTCAGCGTACTTTTGAAACTATTGCTGCTGCAATTTTACTTTGTATCGTACCGCAGCCTTTGTACGATAAAGTCAAATCGGTAGCCTTGAAAATAGTTGGAAGCTTTCAACAGAAAAGTATAGATAAAGACAAGTTGAGAGAAGCATCGTAAAAAACTAACTAAAAGCTTAATTATCTTTCTTAGTGTAGATATACCAGGTTACTAAATATTGTTTACTAGTAATCATCTATTGCCAATCAATAATTACCACTAACCTAATATGCAAACTATACTTGAAAGTCAAAAGTTCACAATTGTAAAACTCCAAAATTCAATTACAGCAGCTAATGCTTACCAGATTGAAAGAAAAATCACTACTGTATTAAGAGAAAACTCGCATCTGAATATATTAGTTGATTTGCGCCAAGTCGAATTTATGGATAGTTCTGGATTGATGGCATTGATGTCAAGCTGCAAGTTAGCTCAAAGCTTACAAAAACGCTTTAGTCTTTGCTCGGTTTCCAATTCTTTGAAAATAATTATTGAACTAACTCAACTTGATAATGTGTTTGAAATATTTGAATCTGAAGCCAAATATAGAGAGACGCTGTAATCAAGAGATCTAATTTTTGATTAAAACAATGCGTTTCTGCAATTTATTTAATGCTCGTCAGGGTAAAATATTTGGCATAGCCTTTCTCGCTTTCCTAACTGCATTTTCCTTTCAATTTTTCTTTAATTCCGATCGAGTTGTTCGTAGCTTATCCCATCAAGCTACTATCGCTAAAAGTCTTTACCGGCATTACCCTTCTTTAGGTAATAGCAATGTTGCCATAGGTGGGGGAGGTTATGTCACCGGGATATATATTCATCCGAAACAGCGCAATTTGGTTTATATTAAAACCGATATTGGCGGCTTTTATCGCTGGAATGCTGTTAACTCAAGTTGGATACCGCTTAACGAACAACTGTCTTTGGCTAATAGCAATTATTACGGGGGCGAGGCTTTAGCACTTGACCCGAAAGACCCTAATATTATATACATTGCTGTAGGCAAATATACCGCCGATTGGTGGCAACATCAAGGAACAATTCTCAAATCTTTAGATAAGGGGAGAACTTGGATTAAGCTCAATATTGACCTAAAAATGGGCGGCAACGAATCGCAAAGATGGACGGGTGAAAGATTAGCGGTTAATCCTTTCAACTCCCAAAATCTGTTTTTTGGTTCGCGTCAAGATGGATTATGGAAATCTTATAATGCTGGCAAGACTTGGGTAAAAGTCAAGTCATTCCCTAATCTCAAAGATGATATCGGCATTAACGCCATTGCTTTCGATAAATACAACAAAGGCACTATTTATGCCCTTGCTCACAAACATGGAGTGTATAAATCTACAGATACGGGCAATAGCTGGGTAAAAATGGCTGATAGTCCCGCTCAAGTCAACCGTATTGCCATCGCTAGTAAGGGTTCTTTGTACCTAACTCATGCTGGTGGTGTAAGTAAGTTTGTCAAAGGAAACTGGCAAGATATTACGCCTCTTGGGAACCAAATAGCTTTCAATGCTGTTACCGTTAACCCCAATAATCAGAGTGATGTCATAGTCGCTACCTATACTGATGCCTATACAGAGATTTTCCGTTCTGTAAATGGTGGGAGTAAATGGACTCAAGTTAAACGTCAGGCGAACAATACGGTATCTTGGTGGTCTGACTATATGAACTCAAAACCTTCTATAGCAAGTATCGAATTTGACCCTTGGACTAAAAATAGAGTTTGGTTAACGGATTGGTATGGAATATGGCGAACAGATAATATCAATCGCAATCGGGTTGTATGGACAAATTATCAGAAAGGACATGAAGAAGTTGTCACCTTTACCTTGGTTTCAACACCTTCGGGAGCATTAATCAGCGGCTTGGCAGATGTTGAAGGGTTTTATCATGACAGGGGACTACTGAAATATCCTTCCAAAATGTTAAGCACTAAACCTCATGATTTTCAGGATACTTACAGCATTGCTTATAGCCAAAAAAATCCTTTGATAATGGTGCGTGTCGGGGGTAGCCGTCATAACAACACCTATAGCGGCGCGACTTCAAGCGATGGTGGAAAAACCTGGAAGAAATTTCCTAGCTTTCCGGCGAATCAAATGGCAACGCGAGTTGCGATGTCTGCAAGCAATCCAAATCTATTCGTTGTCACCCTTAGTGGCAATCAACCTCTGCGAACTGTAAACGCTGGTGTTTCTTGGCTTCCGGTTACTGGCTTACCGAATGGCTTCAAGGGTAATTGGAATTGGACGCAACCCTTAGTTGCAGACAAAGTTGATGGCAACTTATTCTACTACTACGCCAATGGCAAAGTTTATCGCAGCGACAACGGTGGTAAATCTTTTACGGCTGTTTCGACATCACTGCCTTCTTCTGATTGGCATTCTCTTAAAACAGGCTCCGGAGTCAAAGGGGAATTGTGGCTGAGCTTAGACAAACAAGGGCTTTACCATTCAATCGATGCAGGCGATCGCTTTACTCAAATTTCAGGAGTAAAGAGAGCATATTTGATTGCATTAGGCAAACCCAAAATCGGAAGTAAGGGTAACGCAATTTATTTATACGGAGAAATCATTGACAAAGGCAAAGGCATATTTCGCTCTTTAGATAATGGTAAAACTTGGCAAAGAATAGGCAATAAAAATAAACCTATCGGTAACGATCCAAATGTTATGGAAGCTAGCTCTACAGAGTTTGGTTTAGTTTTTATTGGTACTAACGGTAGAGGAATTTACTACGGTAAATAATTCAAATTTAATACAACAAAATGGCTACAAACAAAACCTGCATCAACCACTTCGATGAAATAGAATTACTCGGAACTAAATTTCATAAAGTTAAAGTTCAAGAATTAATTAATTTCATAGTTAAATCCGCAAGTATAGATAAAAAGACGCTAGTCGGAAATGTTAATGTGAGGGCAATGAATTTTGCCTGCGAAATGCCTTGGTATAAAGATTTTATTAATAGGTCTGACCTGGTATTTTGTGATGGTTATGGAGTATTATTAGGAGCAAAAATGTGCGGTTGCGGTATCAGTTCAGAACACCGCATGACTTGTCCCGACTATATAGAAGAATTAGCTTTAACCTGCGAAAGAGATAATGTTTCGCTGTATTTACTAGCAGGGAAACCAGGTGTAGTTGATAAAGCAATAGATAAATTGAAATTTATTGCTCCCGATTTGAAAGTAAAAGGGCATCATGGTTACTTTCACAAAACTGGCACTGAAAACGAATATGTGGTTAATGAAATCAATCAATTCCAGCCAGATATACTTTATGTAGGCTTCGGAATGCCAGTTCAAGAACGTTGGATTATCGATAATTTTGACCAAATAAATGCAAAAGTTTTCCTACCTTTGGGTGCTTGCTTGGATTTCTATACGGGTGCAGTATATCGAGGTCCCCGGTGGATGACTAATAGCGGGCTGGAATGGTTATCGCGAATGTTTACCGAACCAAAAAGATTATGGCAACGTTATATTGTTGGTAACCCTTTATTTTTCTATCGTCTTTTCAAAGAGCGGTTTACAAAACGTTTCAACAAAAGTAGTAAACCATCATCTACATATTAAGGAAAATTAATTTTTTTATTAAACTGAATCAAAGCATTCTGTTTAATTAGATATTAGAACTATCAACCATTTAATGTCTCTTTTTGCTTTGATAGCAAAATAAATAATTGACAAGTCTTCCCATGACACGGCTATCTCCCTTAATTGAATCACTAATTAGACTTTTTTGAATATAAGTCTAATTGTTTGTCAAATACATATACTTTGCTCCACAAAAATGGAGCAAACTTTGATGAGTTAATATCTACCAACTTTCAACAATGCAGCTAACAATATTAATACAGGTGTAATACGGGCTATGGCTTATCGTTCTCTACCAGTAGTAAATTTTCAACCTGATTTAAGATCGGCGAAAGGCACAAATTTAAGGAAAGGCATTGCAATCAGGTTTCTGCGAGTTATAACTCTGATTTCAATCGATATGTTTGCTTTAAGCTTAGCTTGGACTTTAGCAATCAATTTTGGAACTTTTGTAGAATCTCCTTGGACTAGAAAAACTTCGTTTATTTCACTAATACTCGTAGTTGGAATTGGCATGATAGCCAGCAAAGGGCTATATTCACCCGGTTTCTATCGTCGTAACTACACAGCTTTAATCAAAGCAGTGACTCTATCAGAGATTTTTTTACTAGTAATTGCTTTTCTCTACGAACCAGATGCTTATGTTTCCCGTTCTAGCTTTCTAATCTTTTGGTTTCTATCGGTAACCTTTACCTGTATCGGACGCTTTATTTTCGATTTTTCAACTAAATTTTTGCGTAGAAAAGGAGCTATTCGCTATCCGATTTTTGTAATTACTGATTCTCAAGACCAAGATGATTATATAAAATTTATTCAGAAGGAAAATTGTTACAACCTTGAGGGTATTGCTGACTCAAAAAGTTTGGATAGAGAAAATCGAGAAGCAACATTTAAATTTCTCAAACAGCAAAGTGTGGTGGAAGCTTTTGTGTCTTGGAATGCGATTAAAAACCGTCTATATGTATGCTGGCATTTTCAAACTGCTGGCATTACTTTACGCATACTTCCGACTGCCAACCGTATTTATCATCCTAAGTCAACGCTATGGACAATTGGCAACGTTCCTTGTTTGACAATTCCAGCACCAATTATTGCGGGTAGCGATTTTCGGATTAAACGATGTTTCGACCTTTTTTGTGCGATTATTCTACTAATTCTGTTTTCCCCTTTATATTTATTTATCGCTTTGCTGATTAAATTAGATTCTCCTGGTCCAATATTTTTTAGACAAGAGCGAATTGGCTTACATTGCAAAAAGTTCAAAATCTGGAAATTCCGCACTATGGTAACTAATGCAGAGAAATTACAGGCTAATTTAGAAGCAAGAAATGAAATCAAAGATGGGGTTCTTTTTAAGATGAAAGACGACCCCCGCATTACAAAAATTGGCAAATTTCTACGCCTTTACAGCTTGGACGAATTACCACAATTGTTTAATGTATTGTTAGGGGATATGAGTTTGGTGGGACCCCGCCCTCTTCCTATAAGAGATGTTGAAAAATTCCAAACTCCCCACTTTATTAGACAAGAAGTTTTGCCTGGAATTACAGGTTTATGGCAAGTTTCTGGTCGCTCGGACATCGAAAAGTTTGAAGATGCGGTCAAACTCGATATTAATTACATTGAAGATTGGTCTATTCTTCTAGACATGAGAATTCTATTACAAACTGTAAGAGTTGTCTTACAGAAAACTGGAGCCTATTAATTAGGTATAGTTGCTAGCAAGGGGAGGTTCTATTTTCATTCTTCTCCCTGCAAGCACAAAAGTAAAATATTTTTTTATTATTTTTTATTATTATATCGCGATTGATTTTAGTATACCTCTACGATAATTATATATTAACTATAAAAATCATCAGGGCAGGGCAAATATGAGCTTTAAGAAAATATCTTTCTTTGAAAGGTTTATTACTACTATTTTCGGAGGAATTCCAAATATTTTCTTTGGGAAAAAAATCAGAAACTTCGTATATCGAAGCCTTTTACATCGAATCGGTAAATCAGTTAATATTCAACACTTTGTTGAACTAATTGGAACTCCTTACATTGAAATTGGTAATGGAGTAAGTCTTTTGAAAGGAGTGCAAATTAACGCTTTAGGGCACCCTAATAATAAAGTAAGTATAAAAGATAGAGTTAGATTGGAGCGCGGTGTAGATATTCGCTCGTTACATGATACCCATATCCTTATTGATGAAAATGCATATATCGGTCCTTATGTAATTGTCACAGGTACCGGAAATGTTAAGATTGGTAAAAACTGTTTAATAGCTCCCCATTGCGGAATATTTGCTAACAATCACGTGTTTGCAGATCCGACTCAAACAATTGAAGCACAAGGTACTACCGGTGAAGGTATTGTAATTGAAAATGACTGTTGGTTAGGGCATAACGTAACAGTCTTAGATGGGGTAGTAATTGGCGAAGGAAGTATTATTGGTGCGGGTTCGGTTGTAAACAAGAGCATTCCTGCTTTTTCTATTGCAGTAGGTACCCCTGCAAGAGTTATCAAAAATCGTCTTGATAAGCAAACAGCAAACTTATCGTCACAACTACCATCAGAAATGCAAAATTAATATTGCATAACCCGCAACCATGAAAATTTCAGCAAAATCAAGCAGATAGAGATAGATGCACTTCTAGATGAATGAAGCGGATGAGTTTAAGTAAATATTTAAAGCCATCCACTACAGATTTATCTCATTAGTAGATTTGATAAAAAACGGGGATAGCCGCTTCTTTCAAATTTCTTGCCCATTACTTTGCGATAAACATCTAAATAACCATCTACCATGCTCTTGATGCTGAAATTCTGCTCAACATGAGAGCGACATGCTCTTCTATCTATTTCTCCTAAACGCTTAACAGCAGCAACAAAATCATCGACGCTGTCGCACAAGAAGCCTGTTTTACCATGTGCAACTACCTCTGGCACCGAACCCATTGGCGTAGCAAGCACAGGAGTTCCCGCAGCCATTGATTCTGTCATTACTAATCCGAAAGGTTCTCTCCAAGTTATGGGGAACAGCATCGCGATCGCGCCACCCAAAAGTTCGTTCTTTTGGAAATGGTTAGCTTCGCCTACATATTCTATGTGCTTACCATCAATATGAGGCTTAATCTTGCTCTCAAAATAATCAACATCAACTCTATCGACTTTACCAGCTATCTTCAAAGGTACGCCGGATTTCTGAGCAATTTCGATAGCGATATGAGTTCCTTTCTCCGGAGAAATGCGCCCTAAAAATGCCAAATAGGGAGGATTCTGCGGTTCTTTATAAAAACGGTGGCTTTCTGTATCAATACCGTTATACACCGTTGCAGCATAATTTAAATCTTTTAACGGCTCTCTTTGAGCATCTGAAATGCTGACGTAGGGCTGTTCGCAGGCTTCAGTAAAAATCTGCTTAGTGTCTGAATTGAAAGCTCCGTGTAGGGTATGAACCGTAGGAGTTTCAACAAACCCAGCATGGAAAAGAGAGGTATAGCCAA
Organism: Rivularia sp. PCC 7116; assembly: GCF_000316665.1. Taxonomy (GTDB): domain Bacteria; phylum Cyanobacteriota; class Cyanobacteriia; order Cyanobacteriales; family Nostocaceae; genus Rivularia. The sequence goes on from NC_019678.1 coordinate 7,292,580, forward strand.
CGTGAGAATGAATAATGTCGAAATTTCCAGCTTGCTTATAAACTCGGCTTAGCTGTAAAGCTTCATAAGCAGAATACTCAGTTATAGAGGGTTCTAAACGAAAAGCGCGGGGATAAACAGACTCTAACTTGGCTAAAGTTAGCGAATCACCCGAAGCGAACAAAGTTACCTCATGTCCTCGACGGACTAATTCATCGGTCAATAATCCTACGACCAACTCAACACCACCATAACCAGGGGGAGGAACTCTCTCCCACAATGGCGCAATTTGAGCTATTCGCATATAAATCTCCTAAAGTTTTGTAATCAACTGTAACGAAGCGGGCTAGATATACTCAACTATCTTTGGATAGGAATACATATTTGCACTCAAAGGTATTAAATACGATAACCGTTTTAACAGTTAATATCTAGCAAATTGAAATCAGTTGTTGAACATAGCATCGCTGAATGAGAAATTGAATTAATCAAACATAGCATTGACGGACATACCCTGACATACCTGAAATCGAGTCGGCTTTTCGTCTAGCTTTGATGATCCCTCTAAAGTGTTTCCGCATACAATTCTCCTTGATTATACGCGAAATTCTCTAAAAAGTTTTGCTAGTTTCATTACATTATTATTCAAAACACCCTCTCTAAGCCCAATACAAAGCTTTATAAATTTCATCTTAAATCTAAATTTTGGAAACTTTTATGTAAATAGTTATAAACACTACTATTACAGTAGTGTAAACCGTACTTTAAATAACTTAAGAAAATTTTAATATTGTTGGCAGGTGAAAATGCTTTAATGTTAGGGGCGCTATGACAATTTTTGAAGAAGATTGGAAAGGTTTATCCCCTGAAATAATTGATTTAGCTGATTTTTGCATTTACACTCAGCAGCAAAAGTGAATGCCTCTGTTGCTAAAAATTACATCTGTATCTGTCAGCGTAAATCTTAGTTTTGAAAACAGAAATCGATTTACAAAGATAGAATTGTACTAAATTTTTCAACCAGAATCTATTAATTATTTTAATATAAATATAAGAAATCAATAATCAATACTTCTCATTTTTTGATTAGAGGTGATCGGCTTGATGAAAATATTAAATGCAAACCAATAAAATGTAAGAAATACCTATTCTTAAAACAAATAATTGTGTTGCTTGTTTGAAACTCAAATTATACGAAAACCCGCTTTGAGCGGGTATTAACACAACAAAACTATGAACTATAAAGACTATTTGTACATAAATATTGCTGGATTTCTGCTTTGATTTTTACAAAGATAGGGCTGAATCGCAGAAATATTTATTATAGATTTACTCAATAGTTTATTAAATTACATTGTTAATATAACACAACTATAGTAGTGATTGTTACAGATTTTTTTATTAAAATAAGTTAGAAGAATTTTTCCATGTCCGATAAATCAACGAAAAAATCGCTAGTGACATTGCTTAGCGACTTTGGAATTAGCGATGAATACGTCGCTGTAATGAAAGGCGCGATCGCGCAAATTAACCCGATGTTGAGAGTTGTCGATATAACGCATCAAATACCATCACAAAATATAGCTGCTGCAAGATTTTGTTTGATGAATGCCTTTGCTTATTTTCCAGAAGCTACCGTACATGTAGCTGTGGTAGATCCAGGCGTGGGGGGGAAACGTAGAGCAGTTGCTGTTGAGCTAGCGCAAGGTTTTTTAGTCGCTCCAGATAATGGCTTACTTAGTGGAGTATTAAGCCAAAATTCTGAGATCGCGGCAGTGGAATTGACAAATCCAGAATATTGGCTGACATCTTACCCAAGTACTACGTTTCACGGAAGAGATATTTTCGCACCTGTGGGAGCACATCTAGCTAGCGGCGTATCTTTGCAACAATTAGGGAGAGAAATAAATCCCGAAAGTTTAGTCAAGTTGAATCTACCTAGCTGCTATCGAAAAGATAATTCTATTATTGGATGCATTCAATATATAGATAGTTTTGGAAATTTAGTAACTAATATTCCTCAGAGTTATGTGAAAGGTAGTAGTTGGAATTTAGAGATAAGGGGAAATATTATCAAATCCCAGAAGACTTATTCCGATGTACAACAAGGAGAATTAGTTGCGCTTATTGGCAGTCATGGGTGGGTAGAAATTGCTGTAAGCTGTGGCAACGCACAAATTGAATTAGGTGTAAACAATGGCACTCAAGTGCGATTTTTTTGACAACCTAATTTAATTTTTATTTGCATATAAGCTATCTATCTCAACTTCGTTTATATCTGCAAGAAGATTTCTGTCTATTTCCTGTGATAGATGTATATTTTTGAATTATTAATTGTTTTCACTATTAATTTAAAGATTGCTGCCAACACTTTCTATCCTAATGAGAGATTTATATATCTAATAATTTTGATATTAGTAATTAATAGATAAAAATTTTATCTATGACTGATTAAATAGAGAGCGCGAATACTCGTGCAATCAATATTATGAAGATTACTAATTTATTAAAGTATTCAGCTTTAGGGTTACTGGGGATAATAAGTATTTTAATTGTATGGGGATTAATTGAACCTAAGTTTATTGATATAGAAGAGCAGGCTGCCGTTATACCAAATCTTCCACCAGAATGGGAAGGAAAACGTATTGGTCAAGTTAGTGATTTTCAGGTAGGAATGTGGTGGGATAATACAGGTACAATGCGTGATAGCATTAAAAAACTTGTTGAAGAAAAACCCGCAGCGGTGTTAATCACCGGTGACTTTGTATATCATTCACTGCCAAATGCGTCGGAAGAACTTAGTAAAGTAAAGACGGCAATTCAACCATTAATTAAAGCTAATATTCCCACTTATGCTGTATTAGGAAATCACGACTACAGTCATAAGCCACCAAAACCAGAATTGGGAGAACAGGTGAAAACGGCTTTAGAAGAAATTGGAGTTAAAGTATTACAAAATCAAGCAGTTAAGATTGATTCACCCTCGATTAAAGCAGATAATCAACCGCTTTATTTAGTAGGAATTGGTGCTTATATTGCTAATAATTCCGATGTCGGGCAAGCTTTAGCAGAACTTCCGAATAACAGCCCTCGCGTAGTAATGATGCATAATCCAGCATCCTTCGCAGCATTTCCACCTCAAACAGCACCTCTTGCTGTTGCAGGGCATACTCATGGAGGTCAAATTCGCATACCTTTTACACCACAATGGTCTTGGATATCATTAGTTAAAGGTGAAGAAGTTTATGGTGACGCTTGGATTAAGAACTATGGCGAAGCAGGTAATAATCTTTACGTGAATCGCGGTATCGGGTTTAGCGATGTCCCATTAAGAATTAATTGTGTTCCGGAAGTGACTCTGTTTACGCTGCGTTCTCAGTGAGAGAAATCATCTACTATCTGCGAGAAACTACATACTTAGAATAGAGATTTCCATATAAAATGTTTCTAAGTCTTGTACAGCAGCTTGCAGAATTAATTTTGTATGTCACTAACCCGTGCTGATTTAGAATCGAGTCGCTTGCACAATATGATTTCGCAATCTGGCTTGGGAATGCAGTTATTAAGCGAAAGCCAGTTGCAAGAATCTATTCGTCTGACTTTAAACTCTCACAAACCAAGTTCAGATGTTTGGTTGTTCGCTTACGGCTCCTTAATCTGGAATCCTGTATTTAAATTTACCGAGCGGCGAGTAGGAACAGTTTACGGTTGGCATCGCCGTTTTTGTTTGCGGGCACCTGTAGGAAGAGGTACTCCAGAAAATCCGGGTTTGGTATTGGGTTTAGATTGCGGGGGTAGTTGTCGTGGTGTTGTTTATCGCATTGCCGAGAAAGATGTAAGTTCAGAATTATCGCTGTTATGGCGGCGAGAAATGGTAATCGGCTCCTATATTCCTAAATGGGTAAAGGTAGTTGATGGAAGCAACGAAGTTTGTGCAATAACATTTGTGATTAACCGTCATCATCCTGATTACGCGGGAAAGATGCCTTTTGAAAGCACGGTTAATATAATTGCCACTGCGGAAGGAGAATTAGGTTCTAGTGCTGAATATTTAATGCAAACCGTCAAAGGTTTAGAAACGGTTGGAATAGAAGATAAGCAGCTGTTACGATTGCGTTCTAGTGTATTGGAGCAGCAACAGAATAATTAGTTGGTAATTGGTAATTGGTAATTGGTAATTGGTAATGGGTAATTGGTAGTTGGTAGTTGGTAGTTGGTAGTTGGTAGTTGGTAATTAACTATAATTATTGAGAATTGCTAATCACTTTACTTTTTTTATTGAGCAGTTCTTGGACATCATTTGCTAGGGTTGCAAAAGTAGAATTACCGATTGCGTTTTGAGCAAGCTCCACCTGTATCTCAATAGCGATGTCTTCAAAATTGAGTTCTTCATGGTGGTACATTTCTGTATTGGGAACCCACCACTCGTAAATTACATTTAAATCTGAATATAGTCGGCATTTAACGATTTTTTCATATTCTTCGCCAACCTTTCCTAAATATCTGGCAATTTCTATTCTTGTCATTTTGATTATCTTTGGTAGTTATGTCTATATATTAATATCAATACTTAGTCAGCTATAGAAATCCGATTGGGATATTAAAAAAATTAACTATTAGTAGGTTGGGTTATGGCTTCAGCGTAACACACCTAAACCTTTGTCAAATAGTGCGTTACGCTTTGCGGCAACGCACCGTGCGAATCTAATCAATCTGTCTCCAAACTAGCCACTAACTTAACACCGAATTGCTCTTCAAAGACTAATTTGCTATAACTAAAACTCCAAAGTTCTATAGCACAATCATCATCTTTATTACTGGGAAACAGCTTTAAATGTAATTCTTTATTATCTTTACTGTAATCGCATTCGATTTTAGATATTGCTCCTATTTGTCTTCTATCTAAAGAGGTAGCTAATCTTAACATCGGACTTAACTGTTCTACAATTAATCTTTGGTATTTTGTTGCCAAATTTTGATAATTATCATGCTTTTTTTTGGGCTGAGATTTGCGATGATAGCGGGCTAAGTTGGCAATAATTTCGATTTCTGTTTCGTTGTAACCCAGCAATCCGCTATTACGAATTAGATAATATGAATGTTTATGATGGGAAGAATGACTTATATAATGCCCGCAGTTATGTAATTCCGAAGCAGCCCATAGTAAAAATCTTTCTTGATTACCCCATTCGTGTAAATAACCTTTGGTTTGATCGAATAATGATAAAGCTAGTGTTGCTATCCGTTCGCTATATCTCAAATCAACTTTGTATTTCTTGGCGATTTTGAAGACGCTTCGCTGCCTTATCGTACTTTGAAAGCGAAGACGATTGTCTATAAAATCGTGCGCTAACATCCAGTTTACAATCAATCCTTCTCGTAAAGCCCGCTCGCAGGTAGTTATCGAGTCTACACCCAAAAGTGTCATTGCTTCTTGTAGTATTACAGCACCTGCAAGTATAACTTCTGACCGCTTCTCTGACATACCTGGTATCTCTGCTCTTTCGGAATTAGTCATTTTCCGCAAATTCGATACCATTTCCTGCAAGTCTTTTAAGCTAAAGCTGTAACCATTTAATGTCGAAGGAGTAGAATCCGACACTTGTTTGGCATGAATGTTCGCTAAGGTTTCAATTGTCCCAGAAGTTCCTACTAAACGTATTGTTTCCCCAAAATTAACGTTTGATAAGACTTCTTCTACGGCACGTTCGAGCATTCCTCGGGCATAAGCTTTTAAATAGTTAAACTCGCGATCGCTAATTGGATCGGTGGTAATTAATTCACTAGTTAATCTAACAGCACCAACTTTGGTACTATTTAAACAGCGTTCTTCATGGGAATCACCTAAAATTAATTCCGTAGAGCCACCGCCAATATCAATAATTGTATGTGGTTCGTTGTTAAACTCCATTCCTGAAAGCACGCCTAAATAAATCCGCCGTGCTTCTTCTTGCCCAGAAATTAAATCAACATCTAAATTTAATTCTTGGTTTATACGATATAAAAAATCTCTACCATTAGGTGCTTCTCTTACGGCGCTAGTTGCTACAGCAATTATGGCTTGAGCATTCAAAGTTCTAGCAATCTCTTGAAAACGCTCCAAAGCAATTATTGTTCTTTCCATTATTTTGGGCTTGAGATTACCCGTTTCAACATCGCGATCGCCCAGTCTAACGGTTTCTTTTTCTGTACCAACAATGCTAAAAGATGGTAGTGATGGTTCTATTCTGACAATAACCATATGTACCGAGTTGGTACCTAAGTCGATAGCGGCAACTATGCGCTCGGGTTCAAAGTTTGGAATGGGAACATTTTCTGCTGTTATCATCGTTGAATTAACCATTTCGCTTTGTATATTAAACGTTGTAATAGAATTTGTTCGAGTTTCTATGGGTACAATAATTGGATTTAGCTACATTCAACAAACAGATATGAATCAATATCGTTGAAAGTTAAAAATTATTGCTTTAGTTTGCACCAAAAAGTCAACCCATCGTGTTTTGATACGATGTCCCCATAAAGTATCCAGATATAGTTTAGTTTTTTTGAGGGATTATATTTTGTTTTATAGATATCAAATAAAGTTATTCTATAGTTGTTAAGAAGTGTAACTTGTGATATTAATAATTTCTTGATTGCTATGGTTACTCAATCAGAAGAGAAAATTGAATCTAGTTTTAGCAAAATAATCCGACTTCTACGATGGAATAAACCGGAAGGAAGATTAATTTTGATGCTTCCAGGCTTATGGGCAGTATTTCTAGCCGCACAAGGAAAACCGCCTTTAGCATTAGTAGGAGTAATTATTTTAGGTACTCTCGCTACAAGTGCTTTAGGATGCGTTGTCAACGATTTGTGGGATAAAGATATAGATCCTGAAGTAGAAAGAACTAAAAATCGCCCTCTGGCTTCTCGGGCATTATCTATAAAAGTTGGGATAGTTGTAGCGATAATATCCTTATTCTGTGCTGCGATTCTTGCTTTTTATCTTAATCCTCTTTCTTTTTGGTTGTGCGTTGCTGCTGTACCGGTAATCGTGCTTTATCCCGGAGCAAAGCGGGTGTTTCCCGTACCCCAGCTAGTGCTTTCTATTGCTTGGGGTTTTGCCGTACTAATTAGTTGGAGTGCAGTTACCCAGAATCTTTCGCAATCAACTTGGCTGCTGTGGGGTGCAACAGTATTGTGGACTTTAGGGTTTGATACAGTTTACGCCATGAGCGATAGAGAAGATGATAAACGCATCGGTGTAAATTCTAGTGCGTTATTTTTTGGTAATTATGTAGCTTTAGCAATCGGCGTATTTTTTATTGGTACTGTTGGCTTACTAATTTGGCTGGGAATAGTTACAAACCTTCATATTGCTTTTTGGATAAGTCTGGTAGTCGCATCTGTTGGCTGGGCATGGCAATACCTACGCCTACAAAAAACAGATTTACCCACAGATGCTTACGGCGAAATGTTCCGACAAAATGTTTGGATTGGCTTCATTCTGCTTGCTGGGATGATAGCTGAAAGTTTTTACAGTTAACGGTTATCAGTGAACAGTTATCAGTTAACTGTTAAGAATTGAAAATTAATAATATCTTCTCCCCTCCCCATCTCCCTCTCTATCCTTATCAACTGCTAACTTTTAACTGCTCGCTGTTAACTGCCGACTGCTGATTGTAAACCGGATTTATACTGATTTTGGATTAAAATTGAGTAGATATATCTAAGGCTAGATGCGTAAATTTACGATAAACATTACTAGTTGAATATATATCTATTCAAGCAAAAAACTGATGAAGCAAGCACATGTATTGAAACTTGCCACGATAACTTTACTATCTTTAGTAAGCGTAGGGGTTGTCGGGGGAGGTTTCTTTTTGACACGGGCTTTTAACAGTAAAAAAGAAACTGAGGTAGTAATAGATAAATCAAATTATCAAGATATTCGTTATCAAAGCTGGTCTAATAAAGCACAAGTAAATCATTTTCCCGCCATCATTCCTACTGAAGCTGAAGATGCGCGGGTTATTTTTTATCCAGGTTCTTTAGAATACGGTAAAATTTTTCAACTTAGAATGAAACTACCTGAACAACAAATCAAAAAGGCACTGAATGAATATAGAAGCATAGCAAAATACAAGTATCAAGGTGGCGATACAAACGATCATGCCAATCAAAAAAATGGCGTACCTACAACTTTTCTGTATACCAGTGATTTACAGGCGGAAAGTTTTCCATCAACTTACGAAATATTAGTATTAAACGCAAACAATCGCGGTAGCTCCGATTTCCCCTGGAATCATGGGGATAGCTATGGAGTAGCAATTAATAGCACGACTTCAGAAATTGTTTATTGGGCTGAGGAATGGTAAGCCAATTTTAGATTTTTAATTATTAGATAAAGGCTTGCACTAAAGCTTTTAAGTAGGTAACCGTAATTAAATATAAAATAAGTTCCGGCTTCCCTCTCCCTTTATAAGGAGAGGGATTGAGGGTGAGGTTTCATATTTAATTTTACCGCCCTTTCTTACTAAAAACCATGAAACTAGAATAATGCGAAAAATCATTATCGGTGTAATGGGAGTTGGAGAAAAAGCAACTTCCAATGATTTAGAAAATGCCTATAAGTTAGGAAAAATAATTGCTCAAGAAGGTTGGGTATTGCTGACTGGTGGTAGAAAAGCGGGAGTTATGGATGCTGCTTCTCAAGGTGCAAAATCTGCCGGTGGTTTAACTATGGGAATTTTACCGGGTAAAGATGATAACGGAATTTCTGAAGCGGTAGATATTGCAATTTTTACAGATATGGGAAATGCAAGAAATAATATTAACGTACTTTCTTCCGATGTCATCATAGCTTGTGGAATGGGCGCGGGTACGGCTTCAGAAATTGCTTTAGCGCTGAAAAGTGCTAAGAAAGTAATTTTATTGAGTGAAGATGAAGAAAGTAAAATCTTTTTTAAAAAACTTTCTCCAGATAATATTCACATTGTTGAAAATGTAGAAGCTGCGATATCAACAGTTAGGTTAATTGTTTCTTAACTAACTAGTATGCTACTGTCATTAGTAAAATTATCATTATTAATCAAGCAGTTAATATGCAGTCATTACCTATCGTTACTTTCAGCGTTAATAGAACAATTATCTCCGAAGGTGAAGAAACCCCACAAGTTTTTACTTTGCAATTAAACGAACCAGCACCAGATGATGGATTAACTGTAAGATTAGAACTTGAAGATCCAGATGGTGATTTATCAGATGGAGGTTTTCCTCCACAGCTTTTCAATAATATTAGTGATTCGGATTTTATCGTAGAGAATGGTAATTTTATTGTTCAATTCACAATTTCCCCAGGAGCAACCGAAGCTAGCTTTGGTTTTTTAACTGGTGAAGATAATCGGGTTGAAGGAGACGAAACTTATACTTTAACTCTTCTGGATGGCGAAAGTTATTCCATTGATTCAGCATCAGAGCCTATAGTTACCACAATTACCGAAAAATCAGTCATCAACGGAACTTCTAATGGAGAGTTATTATTTGGTACAGATATATCGGAATTTATCGTTGGTAAGATAGGGAATGACACTATTTTTGGTAATGGTGGTGAAGATAACCTAATTGGTAATGAAGGTGATGATTTAATTTATGGTGCTTCCCAAGCCGATACAATTTTGGGTGGAGAAGGGAATGATACCATTTTTGCAAATGGAGGTGGTGATTTAATCAACTCCGGTACTGGTGAAGATACAGTTTGGTTAGGTGCTGGTGAAGCTACCGTAATTATTGAAACTGGTGAAGGTTTTGATACTGTGAATAACTTCCAATTAGGTGCTACTACTTTCCAAGTTGAAAGTAAAGATAATCTATCCTTTGTTGATAGTATTAATGGTGCGAAAATTTTCCAGGGAGATGACTTGTTAGCTGTTGTTTCTTGGCAGTCTGCAAATACTTTTAGCGATAATCAAGATAGTATTTTCACAGTAATAAGTTAATTACCGCCTTTGAATTAATTTCAAGGTGGAAATTTGGCACTAACCACAATGGTACTAGATGTGAATAAAGGTGGAGGAATTTGAATTTGGTAATCCCAAATCTTCCCTAACCTTACTTAAAGGTTTAGCCCAATGTTCTTCAAAGCGATATCCTAACAAAAACTTTGCTTTTTTACCTAATTCTTCTCCCTTCTGCTGATTTTCAGAAATAGCTTTAATTTGTCTTGGTGCAATTATTGGATAAAGAATTTTTGCAAACCACAAGCTGATTTTTAACGATTTA